>JACSRF010000433.1 GCA_014879875.1 Anaerolinea sp. | reverse complement strand
CGATTACCGATTACCGATTACCGATTACCGATTACCGATTACCGATTACCGATTACCGATTACCGATACGCACTCTCGCTAATAATAGGTGATTATCAAGCCAATGTCCATCTTCGGCGACTATATTTTGCGGGATATAGGTACTGCTGTCTATCAAGGCGACGTGAATTAAATACGTATTGGCAGGCACGGCCGTTGCCAGCACATGCGTCGTCATGAACTGCTGCCCCTTCTGCCACGCGCTCGTGGGCGGCTGCAGGGGCAAATCGGCGCGGGCAAACGTATTCCAAAACTCGCCCGGCGACTCGCGCAAATGCACTTCCACCAGATAATCCGTCGGCGCGTCTCGCTCCGTCTGCCAGTAAAGCGTCACCGTTAACGGCGTTCCCGCCAGCAGGTCACGCTGGCTGTAAGCGTACCCCACCAGGCGAATCTCATTGTTGAAGTTCTGATTTTGCGCATTGGGGTAAGTCGCTCCCGGCAGCGGCTCAATCTGCACCGTCGCCAACGTCAGCGCGTCCCCAAGCCCAGTTCCATCAGGCGCAGTAATGCCCAGCCGGTAGCCTTCATCCGGGGCATAAAAGCCGACGCGCAGCACGGCCGTATCCGGCGTATACGCTGTTTCCGGCACATACAGGCGTATCGTCTCCACAAACCTGTCCCCCGGTTCCCACAAACTGCTGGGAAAGTTACCCAATCCGGGATGCGTGTCCCGCTGCGCCACCATGCCCACCTCATTGCTCAAATGCACAAACAGCAGGAAATTGCCCGGCGGCTTGCCGGTCACTTCCCAATACAACTTGAGGTCCACATACCCGCCTGGCTGCACCCTATCTGCGCTCACCTCATATCCGCGCAGGTTCACCAGGCTGTCAAATTGCGCGTTGGTGGGATTAGGCACGGCCGTTGCCGCCGCAAACGCTGGTGGCCGGGCATACGCCGGGCGCAAATACCCAAACAAAGCCACCAGGGAGAGCGTGAGCATTGCCAGATTGGTCAAAATCGCCGTAAGCGGTAAGCGGTAGTCGGTGACCGGTTTTACGGAATACGGAATACGGAATACGCTCTTTGCCCACCGGCTCAACCCATAAAACAACAAGATCGCCAGCGACGGCAGGGCCGGGAAGAAAAAGCGCCCCATCGGCCCGGCCGGGCTGATCAATAAATAATTGAAAATCACGGCAAAGAAGATGGCGACGTTTAGCGCCAGCAGCGCCAGCGGCGCATTCTCGTCTACAAACCGTCGCCAATTCCTGACTGCCGCCAACGCCCGCCGACCTTGCAACAAACCAGGCACAACCAGGCCGCCCAGCGCAAACAGAGCCAACCACCACAAGCCGCTGTAAATGGCTTGTGGCAGCGGCGCTTGCCCATACCCAAAGCGTCCCCACAAGCTGGTCCATACGTAAGGCAGTTCATAAACGGCCGTGCCCCAACTCTCCGCCGGATCTCGCGCGCCCCACAACTCGGTCAGCCGCTGCACCCCGGTTGGCTCGCCATACAAAAGCTGGTTGCGCGCAAACCACCAGCCCGCCAGCGTCAGCGTCACCAACCCAATCAGCGCGTTTACCTGCCACCACTGCCGCCACTGCTTATGACGCCAGGCTGTATAGGTCACGGCCGTTTCCATTGTCAGGGCAATGGCCGCCAGGTTAAACTTACTCAACAGCGCCACCCCATACGCCAATCCCAACACCACCCCCCAACGCGCCCGCAGCCCCGCTTCATCACGCAGCAGCCGCACCGCCGCCAACGTCACCAACGCCCCGCCCAAAGCGGCGGCCACGTCATTGTTAATCGCCCCCGCCATAAACGCAAACATCGGGTTAAAGGCCACAAATGCCGCCGACCCCACCGCCAGCCACGGTCGCGCCGGCCAGATCGCCCGCGCTATGGCCCACGTCAGCCAGACGACAACCGCGCCAAAGAGCACATTGACCGCGCGCGCCAGGTGTGCGGCCAACGCCTCGCCCCGCCACGGCCACGCCTCATCTGCGCCATGCAGATATTGGTTTTTATTGTCACTGCCCACGTCCCAATACCGGTACGCCCAAAATGGATTCTCCGCTGGCGCGTAGCAAAGCGGCCGTCCCGTGTCTACCCAACCGGTCAGCAGCGCGGCCGTCACGTAAAACAAAGGTGGATGATGATCCTGCGCACTGCACCCTCCTTCCCCTTGCACCGGCAGCGCGCGCTCCATCGCCACGTAGCGCACAAAGCGGTAATGGCGCAGCTCATCCGTCGCCTCGTGCAATGGATTCACCACGCTGTACGCCAGGCTAACCAGCACAAACGCCAGCAAAATCAAGGCAATGGCAATATGTTCCGCTTTTTGTAACATAGAGTATCTGCGTGAAAACGTGAAACGTGAAACGTGATGCGTGATGCGTGAGAAGAAGTCATCACGTCAATCGCAAATCGCAAATCGCAAATCGTCAATCATCAATCGCAAATGGTCCCGTCCATCTTCTGTCAGAATGCGCGCGCCGGTCATTGGGTCATACAGGCCAAAAACGGCCGTCCACACCCCCACCCCCGGCGCAACCTGCGGCCGATGCTGCTGCAAAAAAAGGTCATCCACCTGCAAGGTGTACGGGTCTACCCACAAGCCATCATCGCCGGCCAGAAAATTACCCTCACTATCCCACAACTGCCCAAACGCGGCCAGGCGTGGACCGCTGTACACGCCCGGCGGCGGTGGGTTACTGATCAAGGGCATGACGGGCAAAACGAGCGGCGACTTGACCCACCAGCCTAGTTCCAACATGTGCGTGTCAGGGTGATAAACGGCCGTCACCAGACACAATCCATTCACAAAACAAACCGCCTCATCCCTGTCCACCGTTTGCGTCACCTGGCTCAGGCGAAATTCGCCCACCGCCACATCCCCCGGTGCATACGCCCCGGCATACGCTTCGGGCACGTTGGGCCAGCCATGAAAAGTGAGCGCCGGCCGCAGCAAAATGGCGCGTTCAGGATTATACCAGCGGGGGGAAACGGCCGTCGCCTCATCCAGGTCAACTTGCAGCGCCAGCTTATCCCACGGCCCCGCCAGCAGCCCGGAAATGCCAAAGTCGGTGAGCGGCGACTGCCCGGCGGTCGGCTGCGCGTGCAGCTCATTCAAAAACGCGGCCACATCACGGATGTCCGCCCGGTACAAAAAGCGCGTCATCCCCCGCTGCGGCCACGTCACAAAATAATCCCGCGTATCGCGTAGGGCAACGCTGCCCACCAGCAGCGCCGCCAGCAAGACCAGGTACGTTCTGCGGTCGCTCCTCCCCCATCCCGTGAACGTCATCTGTCCAAGCCAGCCCAACGGCAGCGCCGCCAGCAAATAAGTCGCCGGCTGCGCCAGAATGGTGTGCCCCAGGCTCGCCGGCGGTACGCTGAGGAACGCCGGCGAAATGCCCGCCAGCCACCAGAGCAAGAGGAAGGCAGCGGGGAGAGCCGTGGGCAACGGGGCGTTGGGCAACGGGGCGTTGGGCAACGGGACGTTGGGCAACGGGGCGTTGGGCAACGGGGCGTTGGGCAACGGGGCGTTGGGCGTCGGGCGTCGGCGAAATCCGTCATACGCAATACGCAATACAGGCCATCCCGCCTGATACATCGCCAACGCCACGCCCAGCCAAAGGAACGCCGCGCCGATTGGGCTGAATAACGGCCGTTGCGGGATGTTGTACAACCATTCCCCATCCCCATCACTGTGGAACATGTTCAACGTCACCACCACATGCTCCAGCAAGGGCGCAAAATCCCCTTGCCGCGCCGCCGTCACCGGCACGGCCAATTCCGCCACCCGCCCTTCCGCTTCCGGCTGCTGCCCCAACGTGATCGCCAACGGCAGCGCCAACAACGCCGTCAGTGCCAGCATCACCCCCCACATGCGCCACTGCCGTCGCCACAAATCCGGCGCAACGATCAGGACGTACCCCATAAACGCCAGCAAGACCAGCGGTACGCCGCGTCCGGCAAAGTAAGTGTAAAAGCCTAGCGCCATGAAGAACGCGGTCAGGAGCGTGAAACGTGAAGCGTGAAACGGGAAGCGTGCCGCGTCCGCTGGTTGGGGTGGCATTGTTCGCCAAAAAAAGTAAAAGGCGGCCAACGACCACAGTGGCAGCGTGATATGGCGCAGGCCGATGCGCGAATACATCAATGACCAAAAGCTGAAGGCGAGCGCGGCCGCGGCCGTCCATCCCACCGCTGGCCCAAACAAGCGCCGTCCCACCAGGTAAGTCAGCGGTACGGCCAGCGTGCCCAACGCTGCCGACAGCCAACGAATGCCAGGTATACCCGGCCCAAACAAGGCCAGGAAAATGGCGTTGAGCGCATGGTAAAGCGCCTCGTGCCCGGAAGCGTCTGGGTAATACAACGCCAGGTCGCCATCCAACACCTTTTGTGAAATGACCAGCGTATTGATCAACTCATCGTCGCGCCAGCCAGGCGGTACGTTGTCTAGCCCAACAAAGCGCAGGCTAAAGGCAACGAAGGTGAGCAAGATGAGCGCCGTCTTTTCTTGCCAGAGCAACGGCCGTAACACAGCGAACAAAGCGCGTAAATAACTCATAGTTGAGTATCCTGAAAAAGCTCGCACAAAAACGCGGAGGCGCAAAGGAACAGTGTGAAAATCTGTGGGTTTTTTAGCAGGCTCATGGTTCAACTTGCAGCGTGGTAAGGAAAATGGCAGCGACGGCCGATTCGCCGTTTTGCGTGATGGGAAATCGCTGTTCTGTCGCCGGGTCATACAAACCAACGACCAATGGGTATGCGCCAACGGCCGTTCCCGACGGCAGCGTAAATTGATGCAGTTGCACAAACCAATCCCCGACGCGCCATTGGTCGGCCGGGACGCCGAGCAAATCCGCCTGCGCCAACGGCCGTCCCGCACCATCCCATATGTGGACAAACATCTGCGCCTGCGCCAACGGCCGTTCCACCTGCCACAACGTCACCACGCTGACCCAATCGCCGGGGCGCGGCTGCGGCGGGCGCAGGTCAAACCCAAGCAAGGTCAGCGCCTCCCCCACCACCGGCGCGCCATCCAACGGGGTAAACTGCGCTGACCAGGCGGCGCGTATTTCTACCGCCTCTGCCCTGTAAATAGTCACCGGGCGATCCAGGTCTGTGTCGCGCAGGGGAAGGATGCCATGCAGCACGGCCGCTGCCAGATACGGCCGTAACGCATCTGGCAGGGTCGCAAAACCGGGGAACAGCCAGGTCACCTGGGGCGCGTCGGGCAGCAGCAGGCTGGAACGGCCGTCAAACCAATGCAGATTATGCCCATCCGGCAGCGCCACCAGCGCCGCCGCCGGGCTGTGCGCCCAGCCTGGGGTAATGGTCGAAATGGCCGCCGTCTCCACGTCATGCGCCGCCACGTAATCCAACATCGTCATCATCGTGCTCTCATACTGCACCCGCACTTCCGGCGCATTCGCCCAGACCACAAAATAATCGTGATAGGTGATGACGGCCGTACCGCTAAACAACAATAAAGGAATGAAGAATTGCCAGTGGGGGCGTCGGGCGTCGGGGCGTCGGGCGTCGGGCGTTGGACGACGGGGCGTCGTCCGTTGCCACAATCGCGCCAGCGCGTCCAGACCCAGCGCCGCGAACAGGTACAGCAGCGGCTGCATCCCAATCGCCTGCGTCATGCTCAATTCAGGCCCGGTCACTAACACCGGGGACAGCCCAGCCAACAGCCAGGCGAGGGCAAAAAAAGAGGCGTCGGGCGTCGAGCGTCGGGCGTTGGGCGTCGTACTACGCAATACGTAATACGCAATACGCAACACACTCACCGCCACCCCGCCATAAAATAAAATACCCAGCGCCGGGTTTAACCACGGCCGTCCGGCCACGTTATAGCGCCAGGTCGGGTCGCCTTGCCCCGTGAATAGGCGTAAGCTCGCTAACGTATTTTGCCAGATCGGGCGCCAATCACCGTCAGCCAGGGCTTGCAAAGGGGTGCTCAATTCTTGCAAGCGCGCTTCTACTTCCCCATGCAGCGCCAGATAGCGGAACAACGGCAGTCCCACCAGTACGGCCGTCAGCAGCAGCAGCGCCACGCCGGGCCAAATTCGTCGCAGCCGCGGCCGGTCCGCCACCGCCAGCCACAACAGCAGCACCGGAAACACGCCCCACAGCGCCCGCGCCGGAATATACACGTAAAAACACAAACCCAACAAAACGCCCGCCGCCCAAAATTGCAGGAGCGGCGAACGCCAAAGTGATCGCGCAGGTTGACTTTTCAGGGCGATTTGCCACCCGTCCATTTCCAGGCGTCGCCAGCCATACCAAAAGCAGCACAACGCCAACGCGAACAACGTGGGCAATAACGTGGAGCGCAGCATTTGCCGGCCGCTCATCACCGGCCAAAAACCAACGGCCGTCCCCGCCATCGTCAACAAAGCAACTCGCCGGTTAAAGGCGAGACGGCTCCAGGTATACATCGCCGCCACCAGCAGCAAACTGGCAAAAACGGCCGTCAGTCGCCCCGCCACATACGTCCGCCCGATCAGCGCCATCAGCCCGGCGGTCAGGTAATCGTAGAGCGGTTCACGGCCGTAGCCAATGGTAAAGTACAAGTCGCGCGCGCCCTCGGCCAGGATGCGCCAGGCCGTAAGGCCGTGGTCGGCTTCATCATGCGTCAGCCCAGGTGGTACAGCGGTGAGGGCATGAAGGCGCAGAAAAACGGCTGTTGTCAGCGCCAACAGCAGCCAACCCCATTGCTGCCACCATGATCTTGTACTGTGCATATTCGGGCGATAATACAGAAACGGCCGTGCCAAGACAACTACGCGCCGCCTGCGTTTCCCCAACAAAAAACGCCACCCCTGCTGCCAGGGATGGCGTTTTGAGAGAAAACCAATGCTTACAATCAGGCTAAAGCTTGTTGGGCAATTTTAACAACTTGCGCAAATGTGGCTTCATCCCGAACTGCCAGATCGGCCAATACTTTACGATCCAACGAAACGTTTGCCAGTTTCAGCCCATAAATAAAACGGCTGTAGCTCAACCCATGCTGCCGCGTACCCGCATTGATACGGGCAATCCACAAACGGCGAAACTCACGGCGACGATTACGACGGTCGCGGTACGCATACCAATACGACTTCATCATCGCTTCGTTGGCCCGGCGGAACAGCTTACTGCGTGATCCCCATTGGCCCTTGGTCATATTCAGGATTTTATTATGCCGACGGCGTGTTACCGTCCCACCCTTAACTCGCATCATTCACCTCGCATTTTCAGGGCACTGGACACTCAAATCATCACAATCGAGGCCAGGCAGCGAAAAAACTAATTACCGATTACCGATTACTGATAACCAAACCTACGCCGGTGGATTCGCCTTATATTTCTTCAAATAAGGCGCCATACGCTTAATGCGTTTGCGATCACCGGCCGATGTCACTACCAACATTCTGGAAAGCAGCCGCTTGTTACGTTTTGACGTGCGCCGACGCAAATGGCTTTTGCCACCCTTTGTGCGCATAATTTTGCCCGTACCCGTCACACGAAACCGTTTCGCGGCCGCTTTATATGTCTTCAGTTTATATTTCTTTGTTTTAGCCTTTGGCATCTCTAGTTCCTCTCATACCATCTATGGTTTTGGCCCGGTTGGATTCAACATCAAAGTCATGGACCATCCTTCTAGTTTCGGTTCTTGTTCCACTTCCGCAATATCAGAGAGGTCTTCCGCAATACCCTTTAAAGTTTCCTCTCCAAGTTCTGGATAAGTGATCTCCCGCGCTTTGAACCGCACCATAAACTTGACTTTTTTGCCCTCACCCAACCACTCGCGCGCTTTACGCACCGTAATCTCGCGGTGGAAAGGTGACGTGCGCGGCGTCAATTTAATGGTCTTGATCTCTATCGTCTTCTGATGCTTACGCGCTTCACGTTCCCGCTTCGTTTTTTCGTAAGTGAATTTGCCGAAATCCATAATTCGGCAAACTGGCGGATCCGCATTGGGCGCTACTTCTACCAGGTCCAGGTTGGCGTCCCTGGCCATATCCCGCGCCTGCACCGTTTTAACAACACCGTGATTAACCCCTTGATGATCAATCAGACGCACTTCCGGGACTCGAATGCGGTGGTTAACCCGGTATTCAATCGATGGCAGTATCTCTTTCTTAGGTTTACCTCTTCTTCTTATTGCAATTACTCCTTCGTAAATGGTGCGCGATTTTGGCAAATCGCGTTACAGAATTCCTTTTGAGACAACAAAAAGCCGGTCAAATAGACCGGATACCAGACAAGAATATAACACAAGCCCCCAGGAGCGTCAAGGTGACTCAAGATTGTAAAATCAGATTAAGGGTGATTAACACCACAAACATAATACCGGCCAGTATAAAAATCTGGCGCAGGTCTTTGATGACGTAAGCATACTCTTGTTGAAACTGCTGTTCGGCCGTTAATTGTGGTTGGTCTACGCTCGTTGACCGCATCCGACGTGGTTTCTTTGCCATAACATTCTTCCTCTACTTACGTTTAGATTGAACAAATCTCAGAAGATTTGTCCAATCTTCTGACTTACCGATTACCGATTACCGATTACCGATTACCGATTACCGATTACCGATTACCGATTACCGATTACCG
>JACSRF010000314.1 GCA_014879875.1 Anaerolinea sp. | reverse complement strand
CAATCTCTCTGTGAATCTCCGTGTCTCCTCTGTGTTCTCTGTGTAACTGATGACTCAGTGTAACTGCGTCAATCTGCGGATCAAGACTTATTTCCGATAATGTCTATTGTATGGCGCATATCAGTCGCATTCCCTGCTGTTAATAATTTAGTTGAGCATCCGTAGGGAGGGGCTGAGCTTGAGAGATGTGAGCCAGCCCCAGGCGCGGAGAGGTAAAAATATACAACCCGCCGAGGGCGTTTTCTGGGGTACGGGCGATGGCGTCCAGCCCTTCCACTTTGCCAAAGAAAGAAGCGTTTTCTTGCCTGATATCGGTGGTGTAAGCGGCCGTCATCGCCATTTTGTCTTGCCTGATTTTCAAATTCTCGGCTACCCGCCGCGACATTTCGTCAAGCACCAGGTCACGAGTAATCGGTTCGGCCCCTTCGCGCACATCCATTAAATCTTCCACGCCCGACATCAGCGTCGTGAAGGCGAGCTTGACGTTTTGTTCAGGTATGTCATGGTGGGTTAAGCGGCGCGCCATCCAGAAGATTGATTCCTTGCCATCATACTGATGGTAAAAAGCCGTCAGAAAAACAAGCAGCCGCATGTAGGCGCTGCGATAGCTGTTTTCGTAAAATTCCAACCCTTCGGCGGCGGTTACGTCGTTGCGCTCGGTGGCGGTGATGGTAACCGCTGTCAGCATCCCACTCAACATCGCCAGATGCACCCCGGTTGACAACAACGGATCCAGGAAACAGGCCGCGTCACCCACCAGAAAATAGCCTGGTCCGGCAAACTGCGTACTGGCATAAGAATAGTCTGTCTCCACCTTCAAATCTGAAATGCGCTGCCCTGGGGCGATCAGCGCATTCACGGTCGGCGATTCAGCCAGCGCCTCTTGGTAAAGTTCTTCCAGGCTTTGGTGGTTTTGTTTTTCCTTAAATGAATCCTTGTGCATTACCACGCCGACACTCAGCGTGCCGTCGTGCAGGGGAATAGCCCAAATCCAGCCGTTCGGAATAGAAACGGTGGCGATGGCGCCTTCTTTGGGAGTGGGCAGCCGGTCTGCGTCCGCCCAATATCCCCAGACGGCCACGTTCTTGAAGACTTCGTGATATTTGCGGTTGCGCAGGTAGCGGTTCGCCATGATACCGGTGCGCCCGGAGGCGTCTACCAGATAATCGAAGTGGATATCCCAACGCTGACCCTCTTCGTCTACCCGCGAAACGGTGGCGGCGCACGGCCGCCGTTCGTCGGTTTTGTCGAAGTGAATCTTGTTGACTTCAACGCATTGCAGCACGTTGACGCCCTGTTCCTGAGCGTGATCCAGCAGCAGTTGATCGAACTCGGAGCGAATAACCTGGAAGCTGTGGGTGTGTGCGCCGGTTAACTCGTTGAAGAAGAGGTCCCACTGCTGGCTGCCCCATTCAATGTGGCCGCCCGGTTTGCGCTGGAAGCCATACGCCTCTACCTTATCCCGTACGCCCATCAGTTCCAAAAAATCCAGTACGGAGGGCAGTAATGATTCGCCGATATGATAACGGGGAAAAGCGTCCCGTTCGACCAGGGTGACGTCGAAGCCTTCACGAGCCAGCAGAGTAGCAGCAGTACTACCGCCAGGACCACCACCAATAACCAAGATTTGTGTCTTTTGCGAATTACGGGTTGTCATATTGTTTACCTCTTACTAATACATAGAAGAATAAGTCAAGATTATAGTGAGGTGTTCTTAAAGCGTAGCTTACGAAACTATGACCTGATCAATTCAGTACCTTTCAAGTCAGATGCTTGCCCGTCGAGCAAGAATTTTTAACGCAACGATGCAAAGAAACAATTGTGTTAAATTCTTTTCTGGCTTGTCCAGGTTAGGAACGAAAGCCCCCCTTCGACAGGACTTCGGCGTGAGCTCAGCCGAACGCTCAGGGGGCGGGAGTGAATGATTACCCGCGCTTTGACAAGTTATGCCGAAGTTCTTCGGCGTCGAGGCCACGCCAACCCGGCTACCCAAGCGACAGCCACCAGCGCCGGCCACAACCAGACCAGATCGCCCGGCCCGCCGGGACCGGCGCAAGGGGCCACCCGGCGAATCCGCAGCAGCCGATAGGCGGCCGTCGCGGTATTGAGTTCAGCGTCGCTCATGGCCTTCGGATTCAGTCCAGATAGATAGGCGGCAAAGCCGCTGCCTTTGAGCACTTCCCGCATAACGGCCGTGTGCTGGTCGCTGCCGGTCACATCCTCCACATCAGCCTGCCAACGGCCGTCGGGCAGCCACACTTCGATGCGCGGATTGGCTATGACGTTACGATACCAGTCGGCGATTTTGCCAAATCCGGCCGTCACGTACACGTCACCCGCTATCTCGGCGTAATTGACCGGGGTACGATAGGTACGGCCGCTTTTGCGTCCCGTATGTACCAACACGACAAAACGACCGATGCCTTCCGGCCAAAAATTGATGTACGGCCCCATCCCCAGCCGCCAATGCCACAGCATCAGCGGGTTCAGCCGTTTGAACAGCTGCCGTAGCACTTGTTCGACATCTTTAGACATGGTACTCATACTGTTTGCTCCTCATAGACTGTCCAGGTTGCTAACCTGGGTTACAAATTTTCGGATTTTAAGTAAGTTCGATAGCATCATTCACCTTGAGGTTTGTTAAAAAATCTTGGACGACGGCGGCAACGGCCGTTGGCTGTTCCAGCGTCATCATGTGCCCGGCCTCAGGCAGCGCGACAAGCTGCGCGTTGGGGATGTGCTCGGCCATGAATTGGCTGAATTTCAGCGGCGCCATTTTGTCGGCCGCGCCGCCAATGATCAAAGTGGGCAGGGCGATCTCGGCCAACCTGTGCCGCACGTCAAAGGTGTTGCAGGCGACAAAATCGCCATGCAGCACAGCCGGTGGCGTTTGCCGCAGCCGCTGCAGGCTGAGTTGGCGGATGGGGTCAGGAATACGGGCGGCCCATTCATGCTGAACGACAAAGGCCGTGGCGGCGTTGAAGTCGGCAAGCGCCTGATCGAGAATGGCGGGCGCAACGGGCAGGCGTGCGCCGCTGCCGATGAGGATGAGTCCGGCAAGCTGTGGCAGGCGGCGCAGCCCCAGGTCGAGGGCGATGGCCCCACCCATGGAGTGCCCGGCAATGATGACGCTGCTCAGGGGCAGCGCCGTGATGAAATCGGCGGTGCTGTTCGCGTAGTCAGCAATGCAGTTGTAACCAGGCACAGCAGAACGGCCGTGCCCCGGCAGATCAAGGGTGTAAACGGCCGTTGCTGGCAGGCGGCGCAGGGCGGCCGGCCAATCCAGGTGGCTGCCACCCGCTCCATGCAGCAGCAGCAGCGCGGGTTTATGCAGAGGGCCACGCTGCTGCGCATAAAACAGCTTGCGCTCATGAACTGTTAAATATGGCATGGATCAAGTTTACTCCACCTGCTGCTCCCCGTCAGCACTTTTTGCCTGCCAGTTGTAGGCAATTCATAGGTTGTTCGCCTACTTTGCGCCCGCTACAATCGAATTATTGAAAATAGGTAGCCTGAACATCTCTATACGGGCAGCGAACAGGGATGTTCGCTTTACAAAGGAGCTGAACATCTCTGTATGGGCAGCGAACAGGGATGTTCGCTTTACAAAGGAGCTAACCATGAGCAAGTTCATCATTGAAGGAGGGCATCCTCTTACCGGAACCATGACGGCCAGTGGCAACAAGAACGCGGCGCTTAAGTTGCTGCCGGCCTGCCTGCTCACCGCAGAACCCGTTATCTTGCATAACATCCCTGATATACAGGATGTGCGCAATACCATTGCCATCTTAGAAGACCTGGGCGTCGCTGTTGAAAACCTGGGTGAGGGGAGCTGGCGGATGCGGGCGAGCGACATTGCCAAGACGGAGTTGGACCCGGAATTGGCCGGCCGTATCCGCGCCTCGTTTGTGCTGTCGGGGCCAATGCTGGCGCGGACGGGGCGGATTACGCTGCCTTTGCCGGGCGGGGACGTGATTGGCGGCCGTCCGCTTGATACTCACATTCGCGCCCTCGAAGCATTAGGCGCGAAGGTCAAACTGGTGAATCGTGGCGTTTTTCAGATGACGGCCAAGGATCTGCAGGGCGCCGGCTATTTGCTGCTGCCAGAAGCGAGTGTCACCGCCACGGAAAATACCGTGATGGCGGCGGTGTTGGCCGATGGTGAAACAGTCATAGACAATGCGGCCTGTGAACCTCACGTCCGTGATTTGTGTTTATTTCTAAATCAGATGGGGGCAGCCATTGAGGGCGTCGGCACGAACCGCCTGACAATCCATGGCGTTACCCAATTGCATGGGACGGAATACACCATTGGCGCAGATTTTATGGAAGTGGGGAGTTTTATTAGCGCAGCGGCCGTTACCGGCGGTGAACTGCGCATTAAACGAGCCGACCCGCAGTATTTGGGCATGATTCGCCTGGTTTACGACAAGCTGGGTGTGCAGTTTGAGATTGAGAATGATGATGTGATTGTGCCCGCTTATCAACCATTAACTATTAAATCGGCATTGAGCGGCCGTATGTTGGAGATTAAGCCAATGCCCTGGCCCGGTTTTCCACCAGATTTGATGAGCATTCTGGTGGTGCTGGCGACGCAGAGCAAAGGTTTGGTGCTGCTGCATGATTGGATGTACGAAAGCCGCTTCTTTTTTGTAGATCATCTCAATTTTATGGGGGCGCGTACCGTGTTATGTGATCCTCATCGCCTGATTGTGGAGGGGCAGTCCACCTTGTACGCCAGCCCGCACGGCGTGCCCAGCCCGGACATCCGCGCCGGCATGGCGCTGGTGATTGCGGCGCTGTGCGCGAAAGGAACCAGCACCATCCACAATATTCAACAAATTGATCGCGGGTATGAGCGCATTGAAACAAAATTACAGGCGTTAGGGGCGCATATACAGCGGGTTGATTAAGTGTGGGCAGGCTATAAACTGCCCGGCAGGTTATGACCTGGATTAATGATTTGCCCCTCTCTGGCGGTTTGGGTATAATTTTCTGTCGCTTTGCAATGTCAAAATAATGTTTGTGGCATACGCAAGAAGCGGTTAACTTTTGTAAATAGGACACCATTTTACAGGGCTAACAGCCCTGGTTTTTTGTCAAGGAGAATGTGAAAAATGCCAAAGCGGACATATCAACCAAAAATTCGACGCCGTATGCGTGTGCATGGGTTTCGGGCGCGTATGAAAACGAGAGGCGGCCAGGATGTTTTGAAAGCGCGGCGCGCCAGGGGCCGCCGTGTCTTGACGGTGGAGATGAACAACCACGTCAAGCGGATTAACTGGAATGGCACTTCGGCAACCGCGTATCGTTCTGTGAAACGGTATGGCGGCGGTAAATAAGCAGGAAGCTGCCTGATGATAACGTTGTAGAATGCTGCAAACACAGTATAGATTGCGGCGTTCCGGTGACGTTAAGCGAGTTAAACAACAGGGCAAAAGTTGGCGCCATCCCCTGGCTATTTTACTCGTGACAAAAAGCGATCAAGATGTGAGCCGCTTTGCTTTTACGGCCAGTCGTGGCGTAGGCAAGGCGGTTGCGCGTAACCGGGCAAAACGCCTGCTGCGTGAAGCGGTGCGACTGCACCTGGGGCAGGTGGAGGCGGGTTGGGATTGTGTATTTGTGGCGCGCGCGGCAACGGCAAGGGCTTCGTTTGCGGATGTGGAAACGGCCGTTTTGTCTTTGTTGGCGCGCGCGCATTTGTTTGGTGACAATAAAGTGGGTCGCCACGGGGAGCATTCAGACGGATGAAACGTTTGGTTTTGCTGCTGATTCGCTTTTATCAAAAATATATTTCACCGGCATTTCCCCCTAGCTGTCGCTTTACGCCAACTTGTTCACATTACGGTTATGAAGCGATTGCCAAACATGGTTTGCTGAAGGGCGGCTGGTTGGCGCTGAAGCGTATCGGTCGCTGTCACCCTTTTAATCCGGGTGGTTATGACCCTGTCCCATAATTGTCCTCATTCATGACACGGAGGTATTCCAGTGTATGCAGCAAAACGGCCGTCTAAATGGCTTGTTATTATCATTCTCATTCTCGCTAGTTGGCTGACCGTGGCTTGTGGTGGTCAGGTGAGCAACGCCACCTGGCCGGGATTAACAACCGATGGGCAAAATGTGTACGTGGCCTATGGCAGCGGCGTACTCGCTTATAACGTGGCTGAACGCGCGCAAGAGTGGTTGTTCGCATCACCCCGGTCTGGGCTTGCGTTTTATGCGGCGCCATCGGTGCAAGACGGCCGTATCATTCTCGGTGATTTTGGTGTATCGGCCGGCTTTCTCAGCCCAGGCATCATCACAACGATCTATGGCCTGGAGAACAGTGGGGGGGGCGCGCCATCTGAATTGTGGGCCAACCGCGAATTAACGACAGACCACATTGTTGCGCCCCCGTTGCAGGTAGGCGATACTGTTTTTGTTGGCGCTTCTGATAACCAACTGTTGGCTGTTGACGCTGTTTCTGGCAGGTTGCGCTGGAAATTCAACACCGCACATAGTATTTGGGCACAACCTGCTTATAAAGATGGCATCGTTTTTGTTGCTTGTCTGGACAAAAATGTATATGCCATTGACGCCACAACCGGCGTCGAGAAATGGCGCGTGACGTTAGGCGGAGCTGCCTCAAGCCAGCCGTTGGTGGACACCGATTACCTTTACGTAACCAGCTTTGACCGCAAACTGCACGCCTTATCTTTACAGTCAGGTGAAGCGCAGTGGGTTGTTGAGGCGCAGGATTGGATTTGGGGCGCGGCCGCGTTGGCCGATGGCGTGGTTTACTTTGCAGACGCCAAAGGGAACGTGTATGCCGTTAACGCCACGACTGGCGCTTCCTTGTGGACACAGCAAGTAACCGGCGTTGTGCAGGCGTCTACGGTTGTCGCCAACGATGTTGTCTATATTGCTTCGGTGATAACCTTGGAAAATGGCGACCCTGGTGGTTTGCTGACGGCATTGTCTGCCGCTACCGGCGTTCAGCAGTGGCAGCAAGAGACAATTATGCCTCTTTACACGACCCCGGTATTGGTTGACAACATACTGGTGGTTGCGGTGCAAACGGCCGATACGCTGCTTATTGCCTTTGATGCGCAAACAGGCGTGAAGCAGTGGGACTTGCCTGTGCCCAAATAGTTGTCAGCAGCCCTATGGAGAAACCGGGTTTCTGGCCGACGCATCATCGTTTGGCGGAAAAACCGGTTTCTGGTTCGTCAAGAACGGGAAATCATTTTATGTGGGATACATTTATACTTAACCCCATGGTCAACGGATTATTGTTGCTCTATGATTTATTGGGCAACAATTTTATCCTGGCTATTGCTGTTTTTACGGTGCTCATTCGTGTCGTGACCCTGCCCTTAAATATGCGGCAGCAGCGTTCCAGTATGCGGATGCAGGAAATGCAGCCACAAATTCAGGCCATTCAGAAGAAATATCGTGACAATCCGCAGAAGATGCAGGAAGAGTTTCAGAAGATTGGTTACAATCCGGCCGAAAGCCTGGCCGGCTGTTTACCCCTGCTCATTCAGTTCCCGGTTATGATTGGCCTTTACCAGTCAATTACCATGGTGCTGGGCGCAACGCCACAAGCTCTGTTTGGCTTAACGCAACGTGTCTACTCTTCCATTGACCTGACCCAGTTGTTGCCCATTGAAAATCGGTTTTTGTGGCTGAATATGGCGCAGCCAGACCCCTGGTTGGTGCTGCCTATCTTGGTGGCCGCTACCATGTTTTTGCAGCAAAAATTGTTGACGCCCGCCCCGCCCAAGAATGGCAAGAACGCACAAGAGAACCCCGCAGCGCAAATGACGCAATCCATGTTGTATACGATGCCGATTATGTTCGGCTTTTTCTCGCTGTCGTTCCCATCTGGGTTGTCAATTTATTTTGTCTTGTCAAATGTTATCGGTATTGGGCAAGGGTACTACATGCGCAGAACCATGCCGCCGGCGCCGATAATACCGAATGTTGTTCAGCCTGATGTGGAAGCGCCCGCGCCCAAAACGGAGTCAAAAAAGGGTGGCAAAACGAGCAGCAGCCAGCAAAAGAGCGCAGCCGCAGCGCGCAAACGCCGTTCTGCCAAGCGGTAAATATGTTGCAGCCTGGTTAAACAGATTACCCGCGTGAAGCGTGCAACGTAACTGGCGTCCATGACATTTCACGTTTCACGTTTCAATAACGTTGTTGGGGCGTTCCGCGTGAACGGTTCCACAGAGGATTAGAGAGAACGATGTCAGAGTATAGTAAACGAGAAATTGAAGCGAGAGGGCAAAATGTAGAAGCAGCGGTGGTGGCTGGATTGGCAAAATTAGGTCTCTCGCGTAGTGATGTGATTGTTGAAATTTTGGACGAGGGCAGCCGTGGCTTGTTGGGGATTGGCGCGCGTGAGGCGGTGGTGCGGCTGACAGCCATGACGCCCGTGCGGCCCCCGCAGCCGGCAGCTAAGCCGGTAACGCCGCCCGTCGCCAGGCCTGTCGTGCAACCGGTGGCTAAACCGGCAGCCGTGACGAAGCCACCGCAAGCAGCAGAGGAAGAGGAGACTGATGAAGGGGATGTGCTGACAACGCCCGTTGCCACAACGCCCGTTGCCACCGACCGCCCGGCCGTCATAGATGCAGATCCGGAAGAAGCGACGCTGGTACAAAATTTGTTGCAAACGATGCTGGCAAAAATGCACGTACCCGCATCTGTGCAGCTGGATGTGTCGGAACCGGATGATTTGACCGGGCAATGTGTCAATGTTTTTAATATTCATGGTGACGATTTGAACGTATTGGTCGGCCCCCGTGGTGAAACCTTAGGCGCACTGCAATATATTACGCGCCTGATGGCCAGCCACCAACTACAGCGCCGCGCCAACTTTGTGTTAGATGTGCAGGGATACCGGCAGCGGCGTGAAGCGGCCCTGACGCGCCTGGCGGAACGGATGGCGCAAAAAGCCAAACAACAGCGACGGCCGATTAGCCTGGAGCCAATGTCCCCCTATGAGCGGCGCATCATTCATATGACGCTGCGTGATCACAAAGAAGTGTATACCCAAAGCGTTGGCGAAGGGGATCGGCGTAAAGTGCGCATTTTGCCTAAATAGAGGTTGGTTAGCTGGTAATAGCGATTGCTGACCACCCACAGAAGTCAGGTATAATTGACGGGCATGGATGATCAGCATGAAACCGAACGAACCCGACTGGAGGCCATCGTGTACGGCCGTGTGCAGGGCGTTAGTTTTCGTTATTACACACAGGTCGAAGCGCAGCGATTAGGTATTAATGGGTGGGTTGCCAATCGGCATGATGGCGCGGTACAAGTTGTGGGTGAAGGGAGTGAAACTGCGCTGCGCCAACTGGCGGAGTTCTTACATCGTGGTTCGCCGCTGTCTCGGGTTGACCATGTGGCCTTGACCTGGAGCGACGCCAGCGGTGAATTCCGTTACTTCCGGGTGCGCCATCTATGAACCGTCCCCCTGGTACACTTATTCACAGCCGCGAACGGATGGCGTGGACGGCCGTCCTGCTTAGTTTTACGCTGTTTTGTGTCATTGCCATTGCCACCCCGCTGCTCATGCGCGTCTACGTGCAAAATTCAACCCAACCACTCGCTATAGATGTGCAAGCGAATGAGGGTACGGTGGGGATTAACGAGAGCGAGGCGCTGCCACGCGCGGCGCTGTCGAGTGAACTACCCCAATCGGTGACCCCAGACGCAATGATTTTGACGGACGCGACGGCCTCGGGTTTGCTGCTGATTTCTTTGCCGAAAACAGATGAGTTGTTGGCCCGCGTGCAGCTTTACAGCGCCACGATTGTCCAGTTGCAGACCGCTTCTATGCCGCGTTTTCAGTTGAGCGGCCAGCCTTATTTGCTCGCGCTGCATTTGACCAGCGGCCGTATCCGCCTGGTGGTGGGTGAAGACGGGGGACGGCCGTTGGCGGTTACCGTGACCACGCCGCACAGCCAGATCACCATTAATCATCCAGGCGAATATGCACTGGACGTGAATAATGACGAAACACAAGTCACAGTGCAGCAAGGGCAGCTTGAAGTAACGGCGCAAGGTGAAAGTCTGCACCTGCACCCGGCCGAACGGGCCGAAATTGCCCTGAATGCCGCCCCCAATGGCCCGCTGACGCCCGAACGCAATCTCATTGAAAATGGTAGTTTTGGCGAGCGTTGGGCGAAATGGCAGCAATACGCCTGGGAAGTAGAACTGAGCGACCAACCCGCTGGCGACATTCAAATTGTGGATATTGTTGGTGAAGCCGGACTGCGGGTGGCGCGTGCGGGCGAAGGGCACGCCGACGTTGGCATTCGCCAGATCATTAACCAGGATGTGACCGATTTTGATTCGCTGCTGCTGGAGGTGGACCTGCGCATCTTGGGGCAGACGTTAGCTGTGTGTGGCAACGTGGGCAGCGAGTGCCCGGTCATCCTTCGTCTGGAATATGATGATGTCAATGGTAGTGCCCAGGTGTGGCAGCGCGGCTTTTATGCCATTGGCGATGTGAACCCAGACACGACTCCAGATGTTTGCCTGACGTGCCCGCCGCCACGGTTGGAACATGTCAAGGTAGCGCCTGGGCAGTTTTCATTTTACCAGTCAGACCTGATTGAAGATTTGCAGTTGCATGGTTTTTTGCCCCCGCGCCGCATCAAGAATATCAGCATCGTTGCCTCTGGGCATGGTTTTGAGATTGAACTGCTGGACGTGGCCCTGATCGCCGGGGAAGCGATGAGTACTAACGCGCCATAAAAAGCTGCTTGACAATGAAACATAGCAGTTTGTCCTGCTATACTGCTCACCTTTGATAATCTCCCGGTTTGTCTCGTGTAAAAAGGGGGGACAAACTTTAGTACGATCAGTACAACTAATTTTTGGTTCGGGCCTCACCATCCCCAGGATCTCTTGCTGCACTTTGGTTGTTTGCTTCATTCCCTCCAGACTCCAGTGATATAATAATATCATTAGCTTCATCTGCTTATCCACAGTTTGTTTTACTGCGCATAGCTGTCTGCCCTCAGAAGGGTTAAGGTCACGCATTAAAACAAAGCTCGGGAGTCTTTCTAATGAGTCACCCATCACCAGCGCAAATCACAGAGACCATGCTCAATTATCCTGCCGAAGAGTTGTATCGAATCTTTTTTGAGCAGGCGGCTGATGGCGTTTTCATTGCCAACACAGAAGGAGACTACATCGCTGTCAACCCATGTGGCTGCGAGATGTCAGGCTACACCCGCGAGGAGATATTAAACCTCTCCATACAAGACCTGATCCCGGCCGAGAGTCTCGAGCGCGATCCGCTGTACCCAACCGACCTGCGCGCCGGCAAAACCTTACGCTCGGAACGTCATCTCCGCCACAAAGACGGCCGTCTGCTGCCGGTAGAAATCAGCGCGCGGATGCTTGCGGACGGCAGCTTGCTGGAAATTGCGCGGGGCATCACCGAACACAAGCAGACGGAACAGAACATCGCCCTGCTGAACTTTGCGCTCGATAATGTCCATGAGGCTGCCTTTCTCATAGATGAAAATGCGCACTTCTGTTATGTGAATGAAGAGTCCTGCCGCGTGTTAGGCTATACCCGTGACCAACTGCTCAGTTTGAGTGTGACTGACATAGACCCAGATTTCCCACTTGATCGTTGGCGTGTCCATTGGGACACTCTTAAGACACAACCCTCACTCGTTTTTGAAAGCCGGCATAGAGCCAGAGACGGCCGTATCTTCCCGGTCGAAATCAACGCCAGTTACTTCGAATTTGATGGCCGGGAATACAACCTGGCCCTGGTACGCGACATCGCCGCGCGCAAACAAGCCCAACAGCAGGTGGCCGAACTCGCTGCCATTGTTCAGTCATCAGACGACGCCATACTTGGCAAGACCCTGGACGGCATCGTTACCAGTTGGAACAAAGGAGCCGAAAAAATCTACGGCTACACCCGAAGCGAGATGGTTGGCCAGTCTATCTCTATCCTCTTCCCCCCTGAACGCGCCAACGAACTGCCCCAAATTCTGCAAAAAATCGGAGTCGGGGAACAAATCGAACATTACGAAACAACACGCCGCCGCAAAGACGGGCAGGAGATTCATCTGGCGCTAACCATCTCGCCCATTAGAGATACAGAAGGCCGGATCGTGGCCGCATCAACCATTGGGCACGACATTACCCGGCGCAAACGGGCGGAGCAAGAGCGTTTAGCCCACCTCTGGTTCCTGGAAAGCCTGGATCAGGTCAATCGGGCCATTCAGGGCACAAATGATCTCGACCAGATGATGGGCGATGTCCTTGATGCTATGCTAACGATCTTCGCCTGTGACCGGGCAAGTCTGGTCTTTCCCTGCGACCCGGAGGCGGCTTCGTGGCACGTGCCCATGGAGCGGACCCTGCCAGAATATCCCGGCGCTCTTGCCTTGGGGATTGAGATACCTATGGATCCGGACGTCGCCCAGACGTTCCGACTTATGAGGGACGCAAACGGCCCGGTGAAATTTGGCCCAGAGTCTGCACATCCACTGCCGCCAGAAGTGGCGGAACAGTTTGGCATCAAGTCCTTCATGGGGATGGCTTTGTACCCCAAAGTGGGTAAGCCCTGGGAACTCGTGCTGCACCAATGCGCGTACCCTCGAGTTTGGATGCCGCAGGAAGAGCGGCTCTTTCAAGAGATTGGTCAGCGGCTGGCCGACGGCCTGACCAGCCTGTTGTCGTACCGCAGCCTGCGCGAAAATGAGGAAAAATACCGCTCGCTGATTCACAAAGTTCAGACTGCCATTGTGCTTCATGACGGGAACGGCCGTATCCTGGCCAGCAATCCTTTAGCCCAACACCTGCTCGGACTTTCAGAGGATCAACTCCTCGGCAAAGCTCTAATTGATCCGGAATGGCATTTTCTGCGGGAGGACGGGGCCGTTATGCCTGCGGCCGAATACCCGGCCAGCCTGGTGCTCACCTCGCGGCAGCCGCTCAGGGATTATAGGGCAGGGATCCAGCGACCGGATCAAGATCATACCACCTGGGTTTTGGCCAATGCCGAGCCTGAATATGACGACAAAGGAGAAATCATTCAGGTTATCGTCTCCTTTATAGACATTACCCAGCTTCAGCAAGCGGAGGACAAACTCCGCGCCAGCGAGACCCGCTTCCGCACCTTTGTGGACCACGCGGCCGACGCCTTCTTCCTGCACACCGAACATGCAACTATTCTGGACGTCAACCACCAGGCCTGTGAGAGTCTGGGTTACAGCCGCGAGGAGCTGATCGGGAAGACCCCTGCTCTCTTCGATGCCGGTCTTGACCGCCCCTTTATTGACAAGTTGGAACAGCAGTTGGACGCCGGAGAAATGATTGCTTTTGAAACCCGGCACCGCCGGAAGGATGGAAGCGTGTTTCCGGTTGAGGTTCGGAGCCGCCCATTCTGGCTTGGCGAGCGCCGATTTTCGGTCTCTCTGGCCCGTGATATTACCGAGCGCAAGCAGGCAGAAGAGACGCTGCGAGACAGCGAACGCAGACTGGCAGAAGCCCAGCGCCTGGCCCATATTGGCAGTTGGGAATTGAACCTGACAAACAATGATCTGACGTGGTCCGTTGAAATCTTTCGGATATTTGAGATTGATCCCCATAAATTTGGCGCCACTTATGAAGCTTTTCTGAATGCAATTCATCCTGATGACCGGGAAGCCGTCAATCTTGCTTACAATAACTCACTCAAAACCAAAACCCCCTACGCCATCGACCATCGTCTTCTTTTTCCTGACGGACGGATTAAATACGTCCATGAGCAGTGTGAAACTTTCTATGACGGCGATAAGCCTATCCGCTCAACCGGAACAGTACAGGATGTTACCGAACGCAAGTTGGCCGAAGAAGCGCTGCATCATTTAAACCGCGAATTGCGCGCCATCAGCAACTGTAACCAGGTTCTTATGCGGGCAGTTGACGAGCAAACCCTGCTCAACGACATCTGCCGCATTGTTTGCGACGAAGCAGGGTATCACATGGCCTGGGTGGGATACGCCGAGCAGGATGAAGTCAAGACCGTGCGTCCTGTTGCCTGGGCCGGAGCGGAAGAAGGGTATCTCGCCACCGTCAACATCACCTGGGCCGACACGGAACGCGGCCGTGGGCCGTCGGGCACAGCTATACGCACAGGAGAGAGCGCCTGTATTCAGGACTTTACGGTTGATCCCATGGCTGCCCCCTGGCGAGAAAACGCCTTGGCCCGCAACTATCGTTCCAGCATCGCCCTGCCCCTCAAAGACGAAAACGCCGCCACTTTCGGCGCTCTGTGCATTTATTCCACCGAGCCAACTACCTTCACGCCTGACGAAATACAACTTCTGGAAGAACTGGCCGGCGATCTGGCCTTTGGCGTTACCACCCTGCGTACCCGCGCCGAACGCAAGCAGGCAGAGGAAGCGCTAAAAAAATCAGAAGCTAAATATATCGATCTTTATGAAAGCGCTCCAGACATGTATGTGTCAGTCAACGCGCACACGGCTTTGATTGAACAATGCAACCTGACCCTGGCCAATACTTTGGGGTATACCAAAGAAGATCTTGTCGGGCGGCCAGTTTTTGAAATATATCATCCTGATTACCTCGAAGAAGCAAAAAAGACCTTCAAATTATTTGCTGAAACAGGCGAGATTCATAATCAAGAACTTCAATTACGAAAGAAAGACGGGTCGAGAATAGACGTCAGTTTGAATGTGTCGGCCGTGTATGATGAAAATGGCAATATTCTTTACAGCCGGTCAACCCTCCATGATATTAGCGAAAGAAAGTATCATGATGCCATACGCAAGCAGGCAGAGGAGGCACTGCGCGAGGGTGAAGAGAGATATCGCCTGGTTTTCGAAAACTCGCCAGTCTCGATCTGGGAAGAGGATCTTTCCGGGGTAAAGGCCCTTTTTAATGACCTAAAAAACAAGGGGGTCGGCGATATTGAAACTTATTTTGTGCAGCATCCTGAAACTGTGCAGCAGTGCGCCGACCTGATCAAGATTGTTGACGTGAACCAGGCTGCTCTGGCGCTGCACGGGGCGGCAACTAAGGAGCAGCTGTTGACAAGCCTGACCAACACGTTTACATCGGAATCCTTCGACACGTTTCGGCAGGAACTGGTCTGCCTGTGGAACGGAAAGATGGAGATGATCAGAGACACCGTTGTGCAAACTCTGGACGGCCAACCGCGAAATGTGACGGTTTATTTCTCCGTATGTCCCGGCTATGAGGAAACGCTGTCCAAAATCCTCGTTTCGCTCGTTGACATCACCGAGCGCAGGCAAGTGGAAGAGGCATTAAGCGCATCCGAAGCGGAACTGCGCACTTTAATTGAGGTGATGACCGACGTTATATTTGTCGGCGACTCAGAAGGGCGTTACCTGAAAATTGTTGACACGAGTCCATCTCTCCTATACAAGCCGCCGGATGAATTGGTGGGAAAGACACTCCATGAAGTTTTCCCCAAAGACCAGGCCGACTTTTTTTTCAACTATATTAGCCAGGCCCTCAACACACAAAAGTCGGTCAATTTTGAATACAGTATACCTATTGGCAATCAGGAGTTCTGGTTTAATGCGACGATTTCTCCTATGTCCGATGATAAGTTCTTGATGGTTGCCCGAGACATCACTGATCGCAAGCGGGCGGAAGAAGCCTTGCGCGCAAGCGAATGGCGCTACCGCGAAATATTCGATAATGTACTCGACGGATTATACCTCCTCGAAGTCACGGATGACGGCCGTTTCCGTACGATAGAGGTTAATCCTGCCCTCGAACGGCTAACGGGGGTGCCGCGCTCTTTCTCGGTTGGAAAAACGCAGGAAGAAATCGTGCCCCCAGAAGTGGCTGCCATTGTCAACGCCAAGTACCACCATTGTGTTAAAGCGGGTCGGCCCATCGAAGAAGAAGCAGCGTTGGATCTACCGGTCGGGCGGCGCTATTTTCAGTCAACCCTCATTCCTGCCCGTGATGAAACCGGACAAATCCATCGCCTCATCGGTATTTCACGCGACATCACCGAGCAAAAACGCGCCGAAGAAGAGATTCGCCAGCTCAATCAGGAACTTGAGCAGCGCGTCCGTGACCGTACTGCCCAACTCGAAGCGGCCAACAAAGAATTGGAGGCCTTTGCCTACTCCGTCTCCCACGACCTGCGCGCGCCGCTGCGCCACATTGATGGTTTTTTGGAACTGCTGCAGCAGCGAACGGCCGGAGTGTTCGACGAACGCAGTCAGCACTACATGGATACTATCTCTGATGCGGCCATGCGAATGGGTCAGCTGATTGACGACCTGCTCACCTTTTCTCGGATGGGGCGGAATGAACTGTCCAAAACCCCGGTTGACCTGGGCGCTTTGGTACAGGGAATCATCCGGGAATTTGAGCCGGAAATGAAAGATCGAACGGTCAACTGGCGCATCACCGCCCTCCCCACCGTCACCGGTGACCAGGCCATGCTGCGCCTGGCGCTGGTCAACCTCCTCGCCAATGCCCTGAAATTCACGCGCGGGCGTGCGTCAGCAAACATCGAAGTTGGCTGTCAGGCAGACGAGAAAGAGGTGGTTATCTTCATTTGTGACAACGGGGTGGGGTTTGATATGGCCTATGCCGATAAACTTTTTGGCGTCTTTCAACGCTTACACCCGGCCGATGAATTTGAAGGCACCGGGATTGGGTTGGCTAACGTGCGTCGGATTATTCAGCGGCATAACGGCCGTACCTGGGCCGAAGGACAGGTCAACCAGGGCGCAACCTTTTACTTTTCATTACCGCGATAAATCTCAAACACGAACAGCATGGTCGGCGGCCCACAAACGTGCTTGAGAGTAAACAAATCACGTGGGCGTAAGGAAGGGAGAATACCATGAGAAAGAGATTCTTGTACTACACCTTGCTGCTTTTTGTCGTGCCCATGCTAACAAATTGTACGCCATCGGCTTCCGTCGCCCCAACAAGATTACCGGCCACCCCAACACCCACGTCGGTGGCAGCGCCATTGCCTACCCCAGTCCCCGCTCAAACCAGCCAGCAAAAAACTATCAGCGTCTGGACTCACAACCTCTCCGGAAACGTAGAAGGCGACGTGCTGGTAGCGGCCGCCAAAGAGTTCGAGCAGATGCAAAGCGAGTATAAGATAGACCTGGTGTCTATAGCGCCAGAAATCTATGCTGACCGGGTCACAGGCAGCGCCCAGTCTGGTAGTTTGCCCTGCGTATTGGAATTTGATGGTCCATATCTCTACAGCTTTGCCTGGCCAGGCTACCTGCAGCCAATTGATCGGTTTGTTTCTGCGGAGATGAGGGCCGATTTTTTGCCCTCGATTATCGCCCAGGGAACCTTCGATGGAAAACTCTACAGTCTGGGGCAGTTTGACTCTGGATTGGCAATCTACGGCAATCGTCAATATCTTACAGTGGCCGGCGTGCGCATACCCACCTTTGATGAACCGTGGAGCCTGGCTGAATTTGAGGAAGCTCTGGAAAAACTAACCGCCCTGCCTGAGGTAGAGCATGCGCTTGATATGAA
This sequence comes from Anaerolinea sp., assembly GCA_014879875.1. Classification (GTDB taxonomy): domain Bacteria; phylum Chloroflexota; class Anaerolineae; order Promineifilales; family Promineifilaceae; genus JACSRF01. The sequence goes on along the minus strand of JACSRF010000314.1, from coordinate 16,192 downwards.
AATCAATTACGGCCGTGGCGAGTTTTATACCTACGGTTTTTCCCCGATCCTTCAATCGTTTGGCGGTGATCTGATCGATCGTCAAACTTACCAACAAGCAAGCGCGGTGCTTGATGGACCACAATCAGTTGCGGCGATGCAGCACTTTCAGAGCTGGTTCCAAAAGGGCTGGGCCAGTAAATCTATAACCACGGATGACGAGTTTTACGTATCTAGAAAAGTGGCCCTCTCCTGGGTAGGGCACTGGATGTACAACCCATATAAAGATGGTTTGGGAGAAGACCTGGTTCTGCTGCCAATGCCTGATTTTGGATATGGACCTAAGACTGGGATGGGTTCTTGGAGCTGGGGTATCACCGGCAACTGCCAGGACCCGGCCGGCGCCTGGGCTTTTATCGAGCACCTGCTCTCTCCGGAAGAAATTCTACGAGTGACAGACGCCAACGGAGCAGTGCCGGCCCGGCAGTCAGCCCTGGCGCAATCCGGGTTGTACGGTGAAACAGGCCCCTTGCACCTCTTTGTGCAGCAGCTCAATAGCGACCGGGCCGTCCCCCGCCCCATTACGCCAGCATATGCCACAATCTCCACAGCATTTGCCGAAGCCGTGGAAAACATTGTCAACGGGGCAGATGTCCAAACAGAGCTAACTCAGGCAGCCCAGAAGATTGATCAGGATATCGAGGATCATCAAGGCTATTCGATTGAATAAATTTGGGCATGCCTTTGGGAGGCTACGGTGAAAGTGTCGGGCATCAGATCTAAATTATTACTTGCCTTTGTCACAGTCCTCATCATTATTACGGGACTGAATGTCGGATTGGAAATCCACTTGACCAATCAACAAAGCGAACGGGAAGCATTTAGCAGCCTGACCCGGCAAACCATCTTGCTACAAAATGAGTTGCAAAAAACGACAATTGATCTGCGAACTATTGCTGAAAAGAATGTCGGTGGCGCCGACAACTTGAGCGACATGGCTACAATTTATGCCCGAACGCAATACATATCCATTAATCCCGAGCTAGCAGCGAAGAATGAACGGGGGCTGGTGTTCGACAAAGTCATTTCACTGAACCGGCTCCAGGTCATCCTGCAGACGGCCGGTTTTTCCAGCGCCGCTGTTTATATAGACAATAAGTTGAGTCATTACGTGACAATGACCGAAGCCGGTATCAGTGTGCCCCGGATCGATCACGACACGCTGATCACGACAGGTCAAAATCAAGCCGGGGAACTGGCGTTCAACAACTGGCCTAATTGGCCTGAGGGCACCCCGCCCCCATTAGTCACGCCCCATATCACGCTGGTGAACCGGCCAACGATTTCCTTTGAATTTGCCGCAGAGCAGATGGTGGTTTTACAAATCGTCATCCCGGTGCAAGCAATTACGCAAACGGTTATGCTAAATAATATAACTTTAGGCTCTTCCGAAGGGCTTTTGGTTAACGATCCGGCCATCGCCGCACCGGAAATGTTGAACCCGAGCACACCAGGCCAAAACAAACCGGTTATCATTGGCGCGTTTATATTTAAGAAACTCTTTGACCAGGCATTTCTAGAAGAAGCAGCTCAAAAAACAGGTCTGCTGCCCGCCCTCTACTCACTAGATGGTCTACACCAAATCCAAATAGTGGACGTGAAAATGGACCCGGCGGATCTGACACAATGGGCACGGGAGGCTCAGACAGCAATTGATCAGCCGGTGCAGCAGCGCACCCTTGAGGTTGATCAGGAGTCGTATTACCAAACCCTGGCGTTGTGGCAGTTTGAGGAAGAACCTCAGCTCATTATTGGCTTTGCTCAGTCGGGGGCAAGCGCTGCTCAGAAAGTACGCGAAACTGTCGCCGGACTGGTAAGTGTTGCCGGTCTGGTGTTGATCGTCGGCGGACTGTTGGGATATATCCTGTTTGATCGCCTGGTCAAACCGATTGTGACGCTAACTGACATGGTTTCTCGTGTTGAATTGAACACCCAGATTGAAGACCCGGTCCAGAAGGGAACACCTACTTTTTCAGACAAGCTGATAGAGATTGACCTTCGCGCCGATGATGAAGTGCAACAACTTACCGCCGCTTTTAATGCCATGATCAGGCAGCTTCGCCAATCATTTGAAACATTGGAAGATCGGGTAGCGGGTCGAACCGCCGAACTGGAAGCAGCCAACAAGGAACTTGAGGCATTTGCCTATTCCGTGTCACACGACCTGCGTGCGCCGCTGCGCCACATTGACGGTTACATGGAACTACTGCAACAAAGCCTGGCCGGGCCGCTCGATGAACGCAGCCGGCACTATATGGGCACGATTTCTGACTCGGCCAAACACATGGGCCAATTGATTGACAACCTGCTTGCTTTCTCCCGGATGGGGCGCAACGAACTGTCCAAAACGCCAGTTGACCTGGGCGCTTTGGTACAGGGAATCATCCGGGAACTTGAGCCGGAGATGAAAGATCGAACGGTCAACTGGCACATCGCTACCCTGCCCACCGTCACCGGTGACCAGGCCATGCTGCGCCTGGCGCTGGTCAACCTCCTCTCTAATGCCCTGAAATTCACGAGGGAGCGTGCATCGGCAAACATCGAAGTTGGCTGCCAGATAGACGAAAAAGAGACGATTATCTTCATTCGTGACAACGGGGTGGGGTTTGATATGGCCTATGCCGATAAACTTTTTGGCGTTTTCCAACGCCTGCACCGGGCTGATGAATTTGAAGGCACAGGGATTGGCCTGGCCAATGTGCGCCGGATCATTCAGCGGCATAACGGCCGTACCTGGGCCGAAGGGGCGGTGGGACAGGGTGCCACGTTTTACTTTTCTCTGCCTCAAATAAATGTGGAAAGGTAACAGAGGAGCATTCAGGAGAATATGATGAAAACGCGAATTAGTAGAACATTTTTTGCGATGAGAATGATGTTGACAGTTGTGACAGCTAGTCTTGTACTGTCCAACTGCGCTCCGGCGCCGGCAACACCGGTCGCAACAACTGCAATCGAAGCACCCCAGGCTGCGATTTACCAGGAAGCGCCCATGCTGGCCGAACAGGCAGGGGCCGGCACACTGCCGCCGGTTGACCAGCGCTTGCCCCAGAACCCCATGCTCATCCAGCCTGAAGCGCGCGTGGGCAACTATGGCGGCGTGTGGCGCATGGCAATGGTGAAATTAGATACGAACCTTCTCAACCGTACAATGGGCTACGAAAGCCTGGTGCGCTGGGATAAGGGCTGGACCAAAGTCATTCCCAATGTCGCCCAATCCTACGAAGTCAGCCCGGACGCCAGAACCTTTACCTTCAAGCTGCGTCAGGGCATGAAATGGTCCGATGGCCAGCCTTTCACGACGGATGACATTGTTTTCTGGTATGAGGCGGTTTTTCTCAATGACGAACTCAATTCTTCTTCCGTCGACAAACCCGGTGGCACACTGTTATATTCTTGGATGTTGGTTGGTAAAGACAAGTTAACGGTGGAGAAAGTGGATGACTATACGGTGGTGTTCCGCTTTGCCGAACCGCAAGGTCTCTTTCTCTATCATATGGCCGGTCTTGGCTGGGTATATCCCAACAATTTTCCGAGTCACTACCTGAAACAATTTCATCAAGCGTACAACCCCAACGTTGATCAGCTTGTGACCCAGGCGGGCGTCAAAGATTGGGCTGAGTTATTCATTGCGCGGATGCAACCAACTAATCCAGCACTGCCAACGCTGTATGCCTGGACGCTGGAGCCGGAGTCATTTCAAGCCGACGGCACACCTGCTCCCGTGATCAAAGCGGTGCGCAATCCCTATTACTGGAAGATCGATACCGAGTTCAATCAACTACCCTACATTGACCGGCTCGAAATCAAGGTGGTGGAAACAGGTGAGGACATCTTGCCTCTGGTTCTGGCAGGTCTGGTAGATATGCAAGACCGTAACATCCCCGCCGCCGCCGCGCTGCCGGAAAATCAGGCCCAGGGTGGGTATCGTTTGTACACGATGACGTCCAGTTTCTCCAATTACATGGTCATCTCGTTCAATCAGACCAACACTGACCTGATCAAGCGGGAGATATTCCGAAATCAGGATTTCCGTATTGGCCTGTCGTACGCCATTAACCGGCCGGCTATCATCAAGGCTGCCGGGCTGGATGTGAAGCCCATTCAGGTCGCGCCACTGCCGGGCACGCCGTTTTACAACGAGCAGATGGCAACCCAATACCTGGAATACGATGTAACGTTAGCCAATGAATACCTGGACAGGGCCGGTTATAGCCAGCGCGACGCTGACAGATTCCGCCTGGGCCCGGACGGCCGGCGCATCAGTTTCACGATGCTTGCTCCCCAACCGATTCCCATTGGCAATTACGACGTTCACGTAGCCCAGATCCAGGCCGATTGGCAGGCGGTTGGCGTTGAAATGAAGATTGAAACTGTTTCCCGCGCGGACGTGGAAGCGCGGTCGAACAGCAACGACTTTGACGTGACGTTCTTTATCGGCGCCGGGGGCCTTGATGCCATTCTGGACCCGCGCCACTACGTGCCGACCGATGTAATCTTTTCACAACAGGGACCACTGTGGGCCAAATGGTACAATAACCCGCAAGACCCCCAGGCCGAAGAGCCGCCCGCGCCGGTGATGGAAACCATCACCCTCTATCGCCAGATCCTGCAAACCACGAACCCTCAACAGCAAAACGAGCTGATGAGCCAGATTCTCAAGATTGCCGCGGAGCAGTTCCAGGTGATAGGAATCCATGAAGTACCGGTGAGCTATGGGGTGATCAAGCCCAGCTTCCATAACGTGCCACCGTTTATGTTCTCATCGTCCAACTACCCTCAACCCGCGCCGACGAATCCATGCCAGTACTTTATTGATCCGCAACCGGAGTAGTCCGCATGTCAGCAGAGCGACAGCCGTTTTTCCATTCCCTGGCCTTCAAAACGGGGGTCATCATCATCTTGACCGAGGTGGTGATTTTGGCCCTGACCGGTGCTGTCTATGTTAACAATTTCAACCGTGAAATTGATCGGCGCATCAGGGCCAACCTGCTGCTGCCGGCCACCCTGATGAATAAAGGCGTGTTGGCTCTGGATACGGTAATGGACAAGGAACAAATGCGTCAATTGGTCGGGGAAAACCTGACGAATGCCTTTATCGTTGGCATCAACCGCAATATCTTCTTTTCGTTGGACAGTGCCTACACTGGCCGGCTGGTTGAGGATGTGCCGGCGATTGATCGGGCTTTACTCCCCGACAGTATTTCGGAACAGGCCGTCACCCAGGACAAAAACGGCCGTTATGTAACAATATCCCCACTCTTCGGCGCGGATGAACAGAGCATCCGCTTCTACCTGTACCTCGAAGCCGATAACAGCGCGGCGCAGGCCACCCAGGCGGCCAATATCCGACTGTTTGTCCTCGGCTCGCTGGCCACGGTTGCGGCTACTTCCCTTATCATTCTGGTCGCGTTCCAGGTGACCACCTTTCACCCACTCCAAAATATCCTGGCCGTGTTCAGGCAAGTGGAGGCCGGCGATTTAACCGCGCGCGCCAGCCCGTCCAATGCTCGCGACGAACTGGGCCTGTTACAGCGAAACCTCAACAGGATGATTGGGCGTTTACAACAGCTCTTTGAAACGCTGGAGCAGCGCGTGGTTGAGCGAACCCACGAATTACAAATCGCCAAGGAACAAGCCGAGGCCGCCAACCAGGCCAAGAGTATTTTCCTGGCCAACATGAGCCACGAACTGCGCACGCCGCTCAACGCCATTTTAGGCTACGCCGACATCCTCAAACGGCGCGCGGGTTCCGCCAGCCCCCTGGCCGATGGCTTAAACATCATGCAGCGCAGCGGCGAACATTTGCTGACCCTTATCAACGATGTACTTGACCGGGCCAAAGTCGAAGCCGGTAAACTAGAACTCGATCCCGCTCCCTTACATCTACCTACCTTTCTGCACGAGATTATTGGCATCATCCGCGCTCGGGCCGAAGCCAAAGACCTCCACCTTACCTCTGAAACGCTCTCCCCTTTACCCACCACCGTACAAGCTGATGAGAAACGTCTGCGCCAGGTCTTACTTAACCTGCTGGGTAACGCCGTTAAATTCACCGACCAGGGGTACGTAACGCTGCGTATCACTGCTAAAGATGAAGGCAGAAGAATGAAGGGTGAAGTGGAAGAGATGAAGGATGAAGGCGGAAGTGGAGATTCATCCCTTATCCTTTGTTTTGAGGTTGAGGACAGCGGCCCTGGCATTGCCGCTGACCAATTGGAGCGCATCTTCCAGCCTTTTGAACAGGTCAGCGGGTCTGATAGGCGAGCCGAAGGCGCCGGTCTGGGGTTGGCCATCAGCCGGCAGATTGTGCAGATGATGGGCGGCCAATTGTTGGTCAAGAGCCAGCCGGGGCAGGGCAGCATTTTCTGGTTTGACGTAACCTTGCCGGTGATCACGCCGCTCGCCATGAAGCAGCCCAGCTCTATCCGGAACGTTGTGGGTTATGAGGGCGCACGGCGCAAAGTGCTGGTGGTTGACGACAAGCTCTACAACCGTCTGCTGTTGGTGGATATGTTGGAGCCGTTGGGCTTTGAAGTGAACACGGCTGAGGATGGGCAAGAGGCGGTGGACAAGGCGCGAACGTGGCAGCCCGATGCTATCCTGATGGATTTGGTGATGCCAGTTAAAACAGGTTTTGACGCGGCCCGAGAGATACGGCAGCGGCCGGAGCTGAAGGACGTTTGTATCATCGCTGTTTCGGCCAGTGTACTAGAGGCAGATCGAGAAAAGAGTCGGGTGGTCGGGTATGACGTATTTCTGCCCAAGCCGGTTAAACTGGAGAGAGTATTGGATGTTCTGTCCACAAACCTCAAGCTGGTCTGGGTCTATGCCGAACCGGGGAGTGAAGCTGAGGCTGGAGCGCTTCTGGCCCCACCGCCCCAAGCGGAATTGATGGTATTGCACCAGTTGGCCCAGTCGGGGCGAATCTGGGATATTCGGCAGCACGTCCTCCACCTTGCCGAAATGGACGCAGCCTACATCCCTTTTTGCGACAAACTGCAATCTTTGACCAAGAGTTTTGAGATTGACCAAATCAAAGCCTTTGTTGAACGGTACATGGAGGCTGAGATGGTGGCGCCGCCACAAGAGGAGCTGGCTATTTTGTATGATCTGGCCCTCAGAGGCGACATGCGAACCATTCAGAAGCGAGCGGCGCAGCTAGAACAACAGGATGAACGTTTTAGGCCCTTTGCCGGAAAGCTGCAACACCTGGCCAAGAACTTTGAAGATAGAGCGGCGCTGGCCCTGATCAAACAATATGTGGAGAAAGAACCATGAATATAACCTGGGAAAGTTCTGATAAACCTGCAAGGCACACGGTCTTAATCGTTGATGATAATCCGGCGAATTTGGAAGTTGTAGGTGATTATCTGGCAAAATATAGCCTTCAGATTATGGGCGTCCGAGATGGTGAAACGGGGCTTCGGCTGGCCCGGCAAGAACAGCCTGACCTGATCTTGCTGGATGTGCGGCTGCCAGGTATAGATGGCTTTGAGGTTTGCCGCCGCTTAAAAGCAGATGAACGGACCCGGGAGATCCCCGTCATCTTTATGACGATTGTGACCAAAATGGAAGACAAGGTCACAGGCTTTGAAGTGGGGGGTGTGGATTACATCACCAAGCCCTTTCAACCCGAGGAGATTTTGGCGCGAGTCATTACCCACCTGCGTATTCGAGATCTAACCCGGCGGCTCAAGGAAGCAAATGAGAGCCTGGAAAGGCGGGTGGCGAAACGAACGACGGCGCTCACCCAGGTCAACCAGGAATTGCAGGCAGAGATCGCGGAGCGTATACGCACGGAGGCGGCGCTGAAACGGGAACGCACGTTGATCGCGAACATCATGGAAACCAGCCCTGTGGGTATCACCATGGTCAATCGCGAGGGACAGGTGGCGTTTGCCAATTCTCAGGCCGAGAAAGTGTTGGGCCTGGCCAAAGACGAAATTACTCAGCGCACCTACAACGCGCCGGCCTGGCGCATCACGGACTTTGCCGGCGGCCCCTTTCCCGATGAAAAGCTCCCGTTCCAGCAGGTCATGGCGACGCGGCAGCCCGTCTATGATGTGCAGCACGCGATTGAATGGCCCGATGGGCGTCGCGTTTTCCTGGCTATCAATGGCGCACCCATCCTGGATGAGTCGGGACAGGTCGAAAGCGTTGCCTTTGCGCTCCAAGACATCACAAAGCACAAACAGGCAGAAGCAGAAATCCGCCGGCTTAATCAGAAGCTTGAACAACGAGTCGCTGACCGGACGTCCCAACTGGAAGCGGCGAACAAAGAACTGGAAGCCTTTGTATACTCAGTCTCGCATGACTTGCGGGCGCCGCTGCGTCACATTGATGGCTTTTTGGAACTGCTGCAACAACGCACAGCCGGGGCGCTTGATGAACGCAGCCAACACTACATGGATACTATCTCTGACGCGGCCAAACGCATGGGCGTATTGATTGACGACCTGCTCGCCTTTTCCCGAATGGGACGCGATGGGATGTCGAAGGGACCGGTTGCATTAAGTCTTTTAGTGCAAGACATTATCCGAGAGTATGCGCCGGAGATACAAAACAGGCTTGTCCATTGGCATATCGCGGATTTACCCACCGTTACCGGTGATCGGGCCATGCTGCGTATCGTGTTGGTCAATCTCATCGCCAACGCCTTGAAATTTACACGGCCGTGCCAGTCGGCAGAAATTGAAATTGGCTGTTTGTCGGGCCAGGACAATGAGATTATTGTTTTTATCCGTGATAATGGCGTAGGCTTTGATATGGTTTATACTGATAAACTCTTTGGCGTCTTTCAACGCTTACACCCGGTTGATGAATTTGAAGGCACTGGGATTGGCCTGGCCAACGTGCGCAGGATCATCAACCGGCATGGCGGACGGACCTGGGCCGAAGGGAAAATTAATCAGGGAGCCACGTTTTATTTTTCGCTTCCGCAAACTATTCAGGAGACATAATGATGGAGGCACTTAAGCATATTCTTTTAGTTGAAGATGATCCGAAAGATATTGAACTAACCCTTACCGCACTGGAAGAATACAACCTTGGTAACGAAATTGTTGTTGCGCGTGACGGCGTAGAGGCGTTGGATTATCTTCATCGCCGGGGGAAGTTCGAGCAACGTTCCGGCGGGTATCCCGTCGTAGTCTTGCTTGACCTCAAGATGCCCAGGCTGGATGGCGTCCAGGTTTTGCGGCAGATCAAGGCAGACGAGCACTTGCGTTTAATTCCGGTTGTTGTGTTGACCTCGTCGCGTGAATCGCGCGATTTGGAAGAGTGTTACAAGCTTGGTATTAATGCTTACGTGGTGAAACCGGTTCGCTTTACCGAATTTATCGAAGCCATCAGGCAAATTGGGGTGTTTTGGGTGCTGATCAACGAGCCTCCACCGAATAATGTAAAGATACATTAGCCCCATTGTTTTTGAGTATCGGCAGTTCGAAACACTTAGTAATCATCCACAAATAAGTTCGTAGTGACGGCTTTAGCCGTCCAGACCGCTCAAGCGGTTACTACGGACCCAAAACGGGCAGTTGTTTTTAGACGATTACTTAGGGAGTGCAGGCATCCTGCGCGCTCATTGCGCGCAGGATGTCCACATTCCATTTTGAGATACTGAGTATGCAAGAGGAAAGACATAAGATGAACCAGTTAATCCATATTCTGCACCTGGAAGACGATCCGGTGGACGCGGAACTTGTTCATGTAAAGATCGAAGCAGCTGGGCTGATTTGCCAGATAACCCACGTCCAAACTCGTGATGAATTTGATGCGGCGCTGCGGCAGGGGGAGCATGATATTATTTTGGCGGATTTCCGACTGCCAATGTACGATGGCATGTCGGCGCTGCGGCTGGCTCAAGAAGTATGTCCGGATATACCGTTTATCTTCGTCTCCGGCACCATGGGCGAGGATGCTGTCATTGAGGGTTTCACTGAAGGCGCAACGGATTATGTGCTCAAGCAAAGCCTGACACGACTCGTGCCATCAATCAGGCGAGCTTTGCATGAAGCGGGAATTCGACACGAGCGCAAACGAGTCAAAGAAGAATTGCACAAATTGTCTCGTGCTGTCGAACAGAGCGCTAACACTATCATTATTACCAATATTGAAGGCTATATCGAGTATGCCAATCCCAAGTTCACTGAAACCAGTGGCTACAGTCTGGCTGAAGCGCTTGAGCAGCACACCAGTATCTTGAAATCTGGCTTGACGTCCCCAGAAGTGTATCAACAATTATGGGAAACGATCAACGCGGGCAAAGAGTGGCGCGGCGAATTTCAGAATAAGAAAAAGAATGGCGAGATCTATTGGGAATCCGCTTCTATTTCACCTATCAAAAATACAGACGGCGTTATCACTCACTTCCTGGCTGTTAAAGAAGATATTACGGCACGCAAGCAGGCAGAGGAAGCTCATGCGAAACTTGAAGAACAGCTGCGTCAATCCCAAAAAATGGAGAGTATTGGGCGATTGGCAAGTGGCGTGGCCCATGATTTTAACAATCTGCTTACCGTGATTCTTGGCTATTCGGATCTTTTACAAATCAAGGTGGGCATAAAACATCCGTGGGTCGAGGATCTGGAGCAAATTCGGCGAGCCGGTGAGCGCGCCGCCACCTTGACCCGGCAATTGCTGGCTTTTAGCCGCCAGCAAGCTCTGGCTCCCGTCATACTCGATCTGAACAGACTTGTGATTAACTTACAAAAAATGCTGGAACGGTTAATTGGTGAGGATATCACGCTTTCAACAACTACCCATCCTGCGCTGTGGCCCATCACCGCCGATCCCGGTCAAATCGAACAGGTTGTCATGAACCTCGTCGTTAACGCCCGCGATGCGATGCCAACCGGTGGAAAAATAACCATTGAGACGAATAACGTTTATCTTGATGATAATTATGTACAAACGCATATTGAGGCGACGATCGGCCCCTGCGTCATGCTTGCCGTAAGCGATACGGGTTATGGCATGGATAGCGCAATTCAGGCCCGTATTTTCGAGCCATTTTTTACCACAAAAGAGCAAGGTAAAGGTACCGGTCTCGGGTTATCTACTGTTTACGGGATTATTAAGCAAAGCGGAGGCGATATTACCGTCTACAGCGAGCCAGGCCAGGGAACGACATTTAAAATTTATTTGCCCGCGACAGAGACTACTGCGATTTCTCTATCAACCCCGCAAACGCAGATGGCGAGCCATCATAGTACGGGAGTTATCTTGCTTGTCGAGGATGATGACTCGCTGCGCGACCTGGTACGAAAAACATTGCAAACAGAGGGTTACACCATCTTAGAGGCTGGCTCAGGTGCAAAGGCGTTATCTCTGGTTAAGCAGTTTCAGGGAGAGATTGACTTACTGTTGACAGATGTGGTTATGCCTTTAATGAATGGGCGCGAGTTGGCCGAACAACTAAGCGTACTTTACCCGAAAGCGAAAATTCTTTTCATGTCTGGCTATACAAATGACACAGTGGTCAGGCACGGGCTGTTGACAACTGAAATTGAATTCCTTGCAAAACCTTTTGCGCCAAACACCCTGATCACAAGAGTGAACACCCTGCTTGATAAATAACCAGGCGAAAGATGCGATGTGTTGTGGCTGTCTATTGGGCACGCAAACAGGTTATCCCTCTTCCAGCCACCCTTTGAGCCACGCTTCCAGGTCTTCGGGGGTGTTGGCGACAACGGCCGTAAACCGTACCCCCGGATAATGCTGCTTAAACCACGCCTCGGTGAGCACTTGCGGCCAATGGTGCGGGTTTACGGCCAACACGCGCCGGTTCTCCAGGTCGCCCAATCCGGCGTCGTCGGCCGAGAAACCGATGGTGAAACGGCCGTCAAACCCCCCACGCGCCGCCGCCAGCAGCCACTTCACATCGGCCGTCGGCGGCAGCAGCACATACACCCGTTTATAGCTGGTGCGCGGCGACCCGGCCGGGACCATTTGCACTTCGCGCGTCACTTGCAGCAGGCGCAGCGCCAACAGGCGCGCGCCGGCGTCACCGACAAAACGCACTTCATACAAGCCATCCTGATCGGCATTAAACTCATAACGCCACAGCGTGCGCCCTTCGTCCAGGGTGCTGCCACGAAGGAGAACGGCCGCTTCCTCTTCATCTGGCCGTTTGACGCGCAACTCCACAAACTCATGGCTGCGCGTGGAGGAAATGACGACCGTGATCAAGTCGCCGGGCTGCGGCCGTTCCGGTTCCAGCGTGATGTGCGTATCGCCAACCCCTACAATATTAATGCTGCGCTTGTGCCGCCCAATGGGGCGTAAAAAGGCATTGCGCCAAAAGACAGATTGCTGTCGTTTGGGTAGATTGGGCGCCGATTTCAAGTAAATGGTGATGACGTTGGCGTCGGCGACGGCCGTTATCCGCAGCGTTTGCCAATGGCTGAGCGGCTGCGATAACCCGCTCCACACCACCAACGGGCTGTGCGGATCGAGTCCGCCGGTCGGGTCAATGCCCACCTGCAAATTCACGTCGCTGGCTTCCAGGCGGCTGGCAGCGGCCGTGTCTTCACTGGACCACGCCTGTCCCTCCACCGTCAGCTCATACTCGTTGCCAGGGGCGGCGGGAACTTGCTGCCACAATCCGGCCACGTGCGTCCCAAAGGGGGTGCTCACCTGCTGCACTGGCTGATTATCCAGCTTAAAGGCGCTAAACACCGGCTGCCGATTTTTCCAATGCGCTTCCCCCTCCTGCGCTGGCAGCCACCAGGTCGCCCATCCATCGGCCGTCTGCAAATTTTTGTCTCGACGATAGGCAGAAAACGGCTCGCCCAACGCCCCGTTGATGAGGATTTCTTTTTTTGCCATGTATCCCGTTATGCGTAAGCCGTAAACCGATTACCGATCACGGTTTACGGCTTACGGCTTACGGCTTACGAATTGAAGCCCAGCCCGCGTTCTTTCAGCGACACAAACCGCTGATGCCCAATGATGATGTGGTCGAGCAGTTCGATGTCGAGCAGCTTCCCCGCCTGGACGATCTGCCGCGTCACGTTCACGTCTTCCGGGGAAGGGGAGGGGTCGCCGGAGGGGTGGTTGTGGGCGACAATGAAGGCGGCCGCGTTCTCTTTGATCGCCGCGCGGAACAGTTCGCCAATGCGCACCACCGAGGTATTCAGGCTGCCGATATAAATGGTGGGCGTGTTGAGCACCCGGTTACGTGTGTCCAGTAAGATCAGGCGCAAATGCTCTTGCTCTAAAAACATCATTTCGGACATGAGCAGGTTGGCGGCGTCAGCGGGAGAAGCAACACGCGACCGTTCTTGTGGCGCGCTGGCTAACAGCCGTCGCCCCACTTCCAGCGCCGCTTTGATTTCCACCGCTTTGGCCGGGCCAACGCCCTTCACGTTCATCAATTCGGCCACCGAGGCCCGCGCCAGGCCGGGTAAATCTTGAAACTGGCTCAGCAGCCGCTCCGCCAGGCGCAGCACGTTTTCGCCGCCGCTGCCGGTGCGCAAAATGATCGCCAGAAGTTCCGCCGTAGACACCGCCTGCGCCCCCACCTGGATCAGACGTTCGCGCGGCCGTTCATCCACCGCCATATCCCGGATCATGGGTGTATACGCGACTGTTTGCTGCGGCATCATGCTTCCTTAAACTGCCACGCTTTTGAACAGCACCAGCAGCTCTTCCCATTCTTCTGAGGTCAGGTGCAGGGATACGCCGCCCAGTTCAATGTGGTAGGCAACGTCATCTTCTTCCTGGCTGCGCCAGATGACGAAATTATCTGTTTCGGAAACGACATCGTCTTCATGATCATGTTCTTTGCTCATAGTTATCTCCTTGGGTAGTGCGATTTTCCAAATCGCGTTACAAATATTTGTGTGTCAGATACCCTGTAATTGTAAAAGGGGCGGTGTAAATGCGCCAGAATCTACTCTTCTTCTTCATCAGGGGGGGATACGGCCGTTTCCCTCACCACCAGCAGCGGAAACGGCGGCTGATCGGTCAACTTGCAATAAAGATACAAAAAAATCAGCCGCGCCGTAGCCAACACCGGCGCAGCCAGCAGCACTCCCAATAAACCGGCGACGCTGGCCCCGCCCACTGCCCCCAAAATGACCACCAACGGATGCAGCCGTAAATGATGCCCCATAATGCGCGGTATCAGATAGTAATTTTCCAACTGGAAAATGATGCCATACACCCCCAAAATCAGCATCATAAACCAGAAGGGGGAGAGGAATTGCCCCACCCAACTGCTTTCGCTCTGAAACAACGCTATCAACGCTGCTGGAATGGCTGCCAACACCGGCCCCACCGTCGGCAAAAACTCGGCAAAACCGGCGATCAGCGCCAACGCCAGCGGATTGGGTAAGTTAAGCAGCAGCGCCAGCACAAAGACAATCATCGCCATCACCAGGCACAAGACCAACTGTCCGCGCAAAAACGCATTCCACGTCAGGCTGATTTGCTCGCTCAGTAGATAGACGTCCCCTTTATACCCTTTCGGCACTAACGCCATAATCGCCTGAAACATCAATTCATGGTCTTTCACCAGGTAAAAGGAGAGGAAGAGCACTAATACCGTCCAGCCAACTGTGGAAATGGTGCTGCTGGCGATGCTGCCCAATAAACCGAGCGAACGGCCGCCTAAGGTCTGGATGACGTTAAGCAAATTGCTGCTCATGCCGGCATATATCTGGTCCAACGGCAGGTCGTCAATAGGGATCTCAAAACCGGCAATGATGATTGGCTGCTGCAAACGCTGCAAAAAGTCGCCAACCTCCTGCAAATAACGGGGCACATTGTCCACAAAGGCATTCACCTGCGCCACAATCGGCGGAATGGCGCGCACCGGAATCAGGACCAAGACGGTCATAATCAGCAAATAGATGAGGGCAATCGCCAGCAGGCGCGGCGTGCGCAACCATTTGCTGAGGGCATTGACCCCAGGGTCAATGAGATAAGCAAGCACTACCGCCATCACAAAGGGCAGCAGCAGCAGCCGCACACGATACAGCAGCAGCGAAACCAACAGCAGCAAGATGAGGATCACCAGCCGCTTGCTGCTGGCGCTCCAGGTGGGGGAAGTTGAGTGCGGGGACTGTGACATAAACGAACACTCCTTCCCTATGATTATATGCTGACTTTGACACAGTGTCAGGGCGTAAGGTACTAACGGGGCGGCCCGGCCGTAATCCGCGCTAACATCTCCTCAAGCGAGCCGCGCAGCCCAAAAACCGCTTCAAACCACCAGGTCGCGCCGGCCGCCGCATAAGCGCGCACATGCCCTACATCACCTGGTTGGCTGACGCCATCCACGGCAACGGCAAACGGGGCGTCGTTGTGGCGCTGCTGCCGGATGGCGGCCACGCGTTCGCCGATTTGCGTCGGGGTCATGGTCGTCTCGCAATTCTCGTTGACCGTGCCCATGATCCAGCCATCCCACAGCGCGGCGCGGCGGAAAGCGGCCGCGCTGTCGCCTCCGATCCAGATGGGAATGCGCGGCTGCTGGATGGGCTGCGGTAGAAAAGTCAGGTCGTTGATGGTGTAATGCGCCCCGTGATGGGTGACGGGCTGCCCGCTCCAGATGCGCGTCAGCAGTTCCAGCCCTTCATCGAGCATGGCGGCGCGCGTTTTGTAATCACCCGCTTCGCCGACGCCGGTGAACTCATGGTGTAATGCGCCCATGCCCGCGCCGAGGATGAGACGGCCGTTACTCAACCGATCCAACGACGTCAGCAGCCGCGCCAACAGGTGGGGCTTGTAGCGTGGCAGCGCGGCCACGCCGGGCAAAATTTTTAGCGTGGTGGTGGTGGCGGCGACGGCCGTTAACAGCACCCAGGGGTCCCCCACCCCATATGGAAACGCCAGGTGGTCCCACACCCACACCGCTTCCCAGCCCGCCGCCTCGGCCGCCTGCGCCAGTTGTACCACCACCCGCGGCTCGCCAAATTCGCCAAAAGGGACGATTTCAATACCGTATTGCATTTGTTACCTCCAGTTTTATCGGGAGCTATAGGATTTGCGATTTACGATTTGCGATTTACGATTGCTCTCTGTGTCACTCTGTGTATTCTCCAGTTGCACGGAGTTGCACGGAGGATACACAGAGTGACACGGAGATCAGGAGAAACCAAGCGTAAAAAACTCCCCAATCTCTCTGTGAATCTCCGTGTCTCCTCTGTGT
>JACSRF010000253.1 GCA_014879875.1 Anaerolinea sp. | reverse complement strand
TTGCCTCTTTGTCTTTTCTCTCTTTGTGCCTTTGCGTTAAATTCTTTTCTGGCTTGTCCAGGTTAGGGAGAAAACGGCCGTATGTCAGGGATACCACTGCCATGAGTCATGACCAGATCGAGCAGGCCATTGCCACGTTGGAGCGGCAGCGCGCGCAGTTGGGAGATGAAGTTGTCAACCTGGCCGTTATGGCCCTACGCAGCCAACTTGCCGACCCGTCAACAACAGCGCCCCTGTTGCAGCAGCGCAAACAGGTGACGATTTTGTTTGCCGATATGTCCGGTTATACTGCCCTGGCAGAAACGGTTGACGCTGAAGACATGAACAACCTGATGAATGCGCTGTGGGAGCAAATTGATCGCGCTATTTTGGGGCATGGCGGCCGTATTGACAAACATCTGGGGGATGGCATCATGGCTATTTGGGGAGCGGGAACAGCGCGCGAAGATGACCCGGAGCAGGCTGTGCGCGCCGCTTTAGAAATCCAACAAGAAGTGCAGCATTGGCAAATTGCGATGAATGCCTTTCCCCTGTTGTCGTGGCGCGTGGATATGGCGCTACGCATTGGCATTCATACAGGCGCCGCACTGCTTGGCCCGGTGGGCACCACGGGGGAGTACACGGCCATTGGCGATACGGTGAACACGGCGAACCGCCTGCAAGAAGTGGCGCCAAAGGGGGGCATTTTGATCTCGCGCACCACCTACCAGTACGTCGCCGACTTGTTCCGGGTGACGCCCTGGGGCAGCCTGACGCTGCGCGGTAAAGCCGATCCGATTGTCGCTTATGAAATTCGACAAATGCGCCCGCGTTCTTTTCGTGTTGTCACCCGCGAAGTGGAAGGGGTCAGGACGTCGCTGGTGGGGCGTGAAGCGGAGTTATCCCTACTTCAAGAGCAGATACAACTTGTGTTGACGACACAGCAGTTGTGCATGGTCACAATTGTTGGGGAGGCAGGGCTGGGCAAGTCGCGTCTGTTGTTGGAACTGGATGAGTGGAGCCAAAGTTTGCCCGGCAAGCGCTTTTATTTTAAGGGGCGCGCCAGGCAGGAAATGCACCACACGCCTTATGCGCTGCTGCGTAATTTGTTTGCCTATTGTTTTCAAATTCAAGAAAGCGACCAAAGCAAAGTGATCTGCCATAAAATTGAATTGGGGTTTGGCGCGGTGTTTGGCAACAGCCAGGAGAGCCAACAGCGCGCCTTTTTTTTAGGGCAGTTGTTGGGGTTTGATTGCGGCCGTCACGCCGCTCTGCCAGAGGATGCCCAGCAGGGACGCGACCTGGCGTTTTCTTATTTACATGCGTATTTTCGCCGCCTCAGCGCGGTCGCGCCCATCTGCATATTCTTGGAAGATATCCATTGGGCCGATGATAGTTCGCTGGATATGATTGCCCAGTTGGCGGCAGCGTTGCCCGATATGCCTGTTTTTTTGCTGTGCCTGGCGCGTCCCGCCTTGTATGAGCGCCGCCCAGATTGGGGTGAACATCGTCATACGGGGGATGGGCAGCCGTTTCACATACGGCTACCACTGAAAGCGCTGTCCCGCGCCGACGGCCGTCGCCTGGTTGCCGAGATTTTACGTCACGTGGCAGCGCTGCCGGAAAGCCTCAGCGATCTAATTGCCCGTCGCGCCGAAGGGGTTCCCTTTTTCATCGAAGAAATTATTAAGATGTTGCTTGAGGATGAGATTGTGGTCAAGGGGGAACCACACTGGTTGGTCGATCTGTCGCGGCTGGAAAACTTTCAAATCCCGGCGAAGTTGACGGGGGTTTTGCAGGCGCGCATTGATAGTTTGCCGGACATGGAGCGGCTTGTTTTGCAGCAAGCGTCTGTGATTGGGCGCGCATTTTGGTCGGGTGCGCTGCAGCAGTTGCAGGCGTTTACCAGTTGGGGAGGGACGCGACCAGCCAGTATGCACGAGCTGCAACAGGCATTGACTGCCCTGCAAGCGCGCGAACTGATTTTGCGGCAAGAGACGTCGGCGTTTGCCGGAACGGAGGAGTATATTTTTCGTCATGCGATGCTGCATGAGGTGGCTTACGAAGGGGTGTTGAAGCGGATGCGCCGTCTGTACCATGCTCTGGTGGCAGAATGGCTGATTGGGCAGCGTGTTGAGGATGATTTGTACAGTGGCATGATTGCGGAGCATCTGGCAAAAGCGGGCGATGCGGAAACGGCCGTTTCCTACCTGACCCAGGCCGGGGTTGCGGCGGCTGCCAAATACGCGAATGCGGAAGCGTTGGCTTACCTGGATCAGGCGCTGCTGCTGCTGCCACCACAGGATGAAACGAGCCGTTACCAACTCTTGTTAACCCGCGAACAAATCTACCATTTGCGTGGACAGCGCCAGACGCAAAGGCGCGATCTGGCTGCCCTGGAAAACCTGGCTGAAAGCATGAACAGCCCTTACAGACGTACCGAGGTGGCGCTGCATCACGCTGCCTATGCGCTGGCCACCGGTGATTACCAGGGGACGATCATCGCTGCGCAGACGGCTATTCGTCTGACGCCGGCCGCCCAAAACCCTCTCTTTGAAGCCAGTGGGTACTTACTGTGGGGGCAGGCTTTGCGTTCCCAGGGTGACTACGCAACCGCACAGCGCCAGTTTGAACAGGCATTGTTGTTGGTGCAAAGGGGCAGCGCGCCGGAGGTGCGTGCGCAGCGGCCGTATCAGCAGGCAGAGGCGAACTGTTTACAGCACTTAGGCCTGGTTGCCATTGACCAGAATAATCAGGCGCAGGCGCAGGCGCAGTTTGAGTTGGCGCAGCGTATTTTTAGCGCCATTGGCGACCGGCGGGGCGAGGGACAGTCGTGGACCTATTTGGGGGTGGCGGCGCGGCTGCAAGGTAGTTATGTACAGGCTCAGGAATGTCTTGAGCAGGCATTGCGCATCCATACGGCAATTGGCAGCCGCCAGGGAGAAGGGGTGGCGCTGGATAATTTGGGCCTGATTGCCCGCCAGCAGGGCGACCATAATGGGGCAGTTATTTACCATGAACGATTTCTGCGTATCAGCCATGAAATTGGCGACCGGCATGGGGAAGCGGTTGCCTATCATCATTTGGGTGAAGTGTCTGCTCGTTTGCAAGATTGGGGATTGGCTGTTAGCCGCTACCAGACGGCGCTGCAAGTTTATGAAGATGTAGGCGACCGGCGCAGCGCGGCGATGGTGCAATTTTTGCTGGGGCGCGCGTGGAACACAATTGGCGATTATGCCGAGGCGCGGGCCGCGTTGCAGCAGGCGCAGCGCGCCCATCAGGTATTAGGATCGCCGGAGTGTATTTGCCATGATCTGGTTCACCAGAGCCGCGCACTGCTTGGGTTGCAGGCGTATACGTTGGCCGCTGAATTGGCGCAGCAGGGAATTCAACTGGCGCAGCAGCAGGATGAGGCGGAAGCCGGCGCATATGGGTGGCTCTATTTAGGTCAGGCGCAGACAGCGTTGGCGCGGTGGGCAGAAGCGGCCGTTTCCTATCAAACCGCGCGCGAGCAGTGGCAGGCATTGGAACGGCCGGCGCTGGCAATGGCGGCGCAGGCAGGGCTGGCGTATGTGGCCTGGTCACAAGGAAAACTGGAGCAGGCAGCGGCCGATGTTGAGCAGATTTGGCATTATTTGAAAACGCAGCCGCCGGCCGATACGGATGAATTGGTTGTAGCATATTGGATTTGTTACCAGATTTTGCAAGCGGTGGCCGATTATCGCGCGCTGGATGTGCTGCAAGAGGGGTATCGTTTGCTGACGCAGACGGCCGCCAGGCTGCATGATGACCGGTATCAGACCATGTTTTGGGAAAACATCGCCGCGCATCAGGCGCTTCGCGCTGCCTATACACAAGGAGAAGTTCAACTTCTTGGGAGAAGTTGAACTTCTGCGGTTCTCGTCAGGTGGCTCGGTCAGAGACCGGCCACAGCGGGGGTGAATGGTTACCTTCAATTCCAGGCCAGACCACTGCGCGTTTGCCAGTAAACGGCCGGCGGCTCGGCCAACACAGACAATACCTCGGCCAGAGTATCGCTCCAGGGGACAGCCAGCGCGGCGGCGTTTGCTTGCAGGTGTTCCACGCGGGCCGCGCCGCTGAGCACGACGTCTACCCAGGGCTGGGCGAGTACGGCCGCCAATGCCAGCGCATCTACGGTGACGCCCAGGTCGGCGGCGGCGGCACGTAGCGGAGCGATGTGTGTTTCCTGGCTGCGTGGGGTGAGACGGCCGTTGGCAACCGCTTCCTTGACAACGATGCCCAGCCCTTCCACTTTTGCTTCCGCCAATATCGGCCCCGCTGATGGTTCCAATAAATTCCACGTGGCCTGCACAGCGTCAAATAGGGGCGCGCCATCGAACAGGCGCACGCCAAGCGCCCGGCGTAATGTCTCGGCCTGCGCCGCGCCGCTGAGTGACAGGCCAATTTTTAGCCCTTGTGTCGTTTTTAAGCGGGAGAGTTCGGCGATGACCTCTTTGTTTTCCAAGACGCCGCTGTCCAGTGTGGCGGAGTGAATCTGGTACAGTTTCAAGTAATTGCCGAGTAGGGCTGTGCTTTCGGCCGTTTGTCGCCGCAGCACAGGCAGGGTATGTTCTTTCACTTCATGGGCGTCGGCGGTTATTTGCCAGTCGGCGGTGTAGGTGTAGCCCCATTTGGAAGCAACGGTGACGTCGGCCGGGTTGATGCGCCGTGAGTCGAGCCAGGTACTCAGAAATTGTTCGGCACGGCCGTAGGAACGGGCGGCGTCGAAGTAGCGAATTCCTGCGGCCCAGGCGGCGTCGAGCACGGTGTGGGCGTGTGCCTCCATGGCGGCCACGTCGTAGTTGTGCGCCAGGTCGCCCGCGTGGCCGAGGTTGATGTAGCCAGGGCGACCCAATGCGGCCAGTCCTAACCCCAGTGGGGTAACGGTTAATCCAGTTTTACCTAATTTCTGTTGTTTCATGGTGATCCTATTTGCTGCTATAGCGCCTATCTGGCAAGTCAACCTAACAACCACGCCTCCGCCTCCGCCACTGTATTGAAGTAGCGTATCTGCCCTCTCCTGTTGCTCTCACGGATTAACTCTTGAAAGCGTTGGCTTTTAATGGCGAACAGGTCGGCGACAATGGCCGTTTGTACCCGGTAATTGGTCAGCTTCACAAACAACGACCCGGCCAGCCCGGTACTCAGGTCAAAAAAGTCAGGGTGCAGCTGCACGGCCGTCAATAAAATCCGGTTCGCCTCCAACTCATAACTGCACTCCAGTAACGTCAACAAATCCCTATCACTGGCAACAACGCCGCTGTCCGGCGCGCAGCGCACATAACTACCCCGCTCCGTCTGCACCACCTCACCAATTACCATCATTCTTCCCTCTCCCTTCTTCCTTCTTATTTCTCCCCTCTTCCTTCTCCCCTCTCCCCCCGCTGCCGCACACGCCGCCCCAGGCTGCACAGCCCAATATTTTGCCCCTTAAAGTTCAGTCGAAACGGATAAACGGCGTGTCCTTGCTGCACGGCGTATCCGGCCACACTCTCCAGCCAATCCACTCCCAACGGCGGGAAAAACGGCTCGTCAATGACGCAGCAGGGAAACAAAATAAAGCCGCACCCATATTCGTCAGCGGCGTCAATAATTTGCGCGTTGCTGCCATGCGCGTGCATCCCAATCAGCAAATCAAAATGGCGGCCCATTTGTGTGGCAAAGGGGGCGTCTATGTGCGGCACAACGGCCGTCGCCGGAATGCGCACGCGCTCATCGGTAAAAATATCCTTGTACTTGTCGGGCAACAGCTGCGGTTCTGGGTCAATGACCGTCGCCTGCCAGCCACTTTGCTGCAACAGATACGCCAGCAGCCCTTTGCCCCCGCCGATGTCCGCCACGCGGCACGGCTCAATGTGCGCCAGCAGCCAGCGGTGCAGCAGTTGGAAACGGAACTTTTTCATTTTGCGCAGTTCGCGCCCCGTTTGCCGCTCGTCGGCCAGGAATAACGCCAGGGCGAGGTCGGGCTGCACGGCCGTTGCCCATCTCGCCATCTCGCCCCCTACCGTCATCCCCTGCACCTTGTCGTACAACGCCTGCGTATACTCTCGGTCGCTATGTCTGGTCAATCCCCTATCTCCAACGGCCAATCGGCGACGGCCGTTTCCCGCCGCCGCTCAGCCCCAATATTGATCAGATTTCCCCATAACATCAGCGCCCCGCCCGCCAACACCGGCCACTCCAGCGGTTCGCGGTAAAACAAAACCCCCACCAGCGCAATGAGCGGCAGTCGCAAAAAATCCATCGGAATCACCACCGTTGCATCCACCAGGGCAAAGGCGTGCGTCAGACAATAATGCGCCGTCAGCGCCGTCACGCCCACCGTCAACAGCCAGGGCCACATCGCTGGCGAAGGCGTGGCCCACGCCGACAGCGCCGGAACCAATCCCATGGGCAACTGCATCGCCGTCATGTAAAACAGCACGGTCAGGGGGGTGTCTGTATGCGCCAATTTTTTAGTGAACACGTGCGAGAAGGCAAAAGCTACGGCCGCCGCCAGCACAATCAACGCCGCCGGATGCAGGGTCGTCCCCCATGGCCGTAGAATAACCAGCAGCCCGGCCATCCCCAATGCCACCGCCAGCGCGCGCCACCGTGTCATCCGTTCGTTCAGAAAGATGGTGGCAAGAACGGTCGTCCAGATCGGCGCCGTAAACTCAATGGCAAACACCTGCGCCAACGGGATATACGCCAGCCCATAAAACCAGCCATACTGCCCGGCATAATGGGCCACATTGCGCAGCGCGTGCAGACCCAGGCGGCGCGTCAAAATTTGCCGCCACCCACTGCGCCAAAGCACAATGCCCACCACTGCCAGCCCAATGACGCTGCGAAAAAACAAAATTTGGAACGTCGTCAACTCGGCCGCTAACTCGCGCCCACCCAACGCCAGCCCCATAAAGGAAAGCAGCGCCCCCGCCATCCACAGTGAAGCCTGCATCACCGGATGTTGTCTTGCCATTTGTTGCCCTACGCCCTCACTTCTCCCGCTGCGCCAGGTGCATATACCCACGCCGCACCGCCTGCGTCGCCTCCACAGTCACAAACACCTGGGTATCAATGCCCTCCGCCAGCTTACACACATCCTCTACCTCCTGGCGGCGCACAATGGTCAACACCATGCCCACGCGCCCTTCGCGCCCCATGCCCCACTCAATGGTCGCGCCATAACCGGCTGCGCGCAGCGCCTCGGCAACATGCGTTCCCTTCAGCCGTGAAATAATGCGCACCGTCGCAAACCCAATCACCGTGCGCTCATCCAGCCACATCCCGGCCAATGTGCCCGCGCTGAACCCCAGGCAGTAGCCAAGAATGTTCCAAATATTGGACAGATTGTTCACCACTTGCCCAATGGCGATGACGTAAACCAACACCTCAAAAAAGCCCATGACCATCGAGGCCAACTTACGGCCGCGCAGCATCACCAACACGCGCACGGTGCTCAACGTCACGCCAATGACGCGCAGCGTAAATATCCATGCCGCCGCACCAACCACAGCCCACGTTAGCGGTGGAACCTCAATACCAAACATTCGTCGTCACTCCTCGTAAAGCGGACATCCCTGTCCGCTGCCCGAACAAGGATGTTCGGGCTACGTGTTTTATGCGGCTTCGTTGCCAACCACGCCGGTAAATCGCCCGAACAAGGATGTTCGGGCTACGTGTTTTATGGCGTGATTGGTCCGGGCTGCACGGCCGTTGCCACCCCTCGCCCAAAAAAGCGCCAATACAGGTAAATCGCCACCACATAGGTCAAAATCGTGCCCCAGAACACCGGGTTAAAGCCATAATGCACTTGCAGCCAACCGCTCAATGTCGGGCTAAACGCCCAGCCCACATTCCAACTCATACTCACCAGGCTGGCGACCGTCGCCCGCGCCTCCTCATCCACCTGCTCCATCACAAACGCCTGGTACACCGGATTGCTCATATTCATCAACGCCAGGCGCACCAGATAGGCGGCCGCACTCACGCCAAACAAAGGAACAAAACCCATCAGCGCCAAAAAGGGAATCGAAAGCGCCTGCGTCAGCACAACCACCTTGATTTTGCCAAAACGGTCGGCCAACGGTGGGGCGGCCAGCAAGCCAATCCCCATGAACAGCGACCCAACCGCAAACAGCGCGCCAATGGTTTTGTCGGAGCTGGCGAAGGCGTGGCGGAAGAAGATGTTGAGGAAGGGCATCAGCAGCCCTGCGCCCAATGAGGTGATGAGCATGGGGGAGATGAGCTTGAGCAGCAGCGCCGGGTTCTGCCGCGCATATTGGAATGGCGAGACGCTCTGACGCGCTTCATCGCCGGCCGTTTTGCGCGGATTGTGCATGAAGAGAATGGGCAGCAGGGCGAAGAAGCTGAGAATGGCAACGGCCGTCAGCGCCCAACCATACGCCGCCGCGCTCGTCGGCGCCGCCCCCACCAGCCCACCGGTCCAGGTTGGCAGGCTGCCGCCCAACCAGTTCCCGGCAAACCCGGCGATCATTTGCAGCCCCATGCTAAAGGAAAAGAGGTAGGTGCGCTCTTTTTCACCGCTGTTTTCCATCAGAAACGGGCCAAAGGTGACGCCGCCCAGGCTTTGCGCCAACCCCATCACCACATTCATGCTGTAAAAGCCAACGGCCGTCGGCCAGCCCACCATCCCCACCACCGCCAAC
>JACSRF010000432.1 GCA_014879875.1 Anaerolinea sp. | reverse complement strand
GATGGGCGAGCGGTAGTGGGGTGGCAGGGGGGCGATGATCTCCTGGGAGTTGAGTTGTTCCAGGGAAGGGCTGTGGGGTACGGCCGTTGCCGACGTATAAGCCAATTTACGCGCCAATTTGTCGCGGTCGGTGGCGCTGCGCTGGACTTGTTGGCGCAAGAAGAAGGCGGCGCGTTTCACCAACTGCCCGGCTGGGCTGAATTCACCGGGCGGCGATGACGGGTCGAGTTGGTGCAGCGGGTATTCGCTTTTCCAGGCAAAGGCGGCAATGGCGAGGGAAAGCCAGGGGAGTATGGTGTGCGGGGCGTCGAGTGCGGAATGGAGCGTGGCGGCGGCGATGGCCTGGGTTTCCGATTCGGTGGCGAGGTTGGTTTCGGTGAGCAGGTCAAAGAGGGCCAGGCGCACGGCCGTTTCCGGGGAAATGGCCGTTTCCCTTTCCACCAATTTGGCAAAGCTGTGCAGGGTAGGGTCGTCTATGACGTTGGCGGCGCGCAGCAGCGCCTTCGCCCGCGATTCGGTGAACTCCGGGACCGGTTCGCTGCTCTGGTTGAGGTCGGTGATCAGCCAATCATGCAAACGGGTGGCGAAAACCTGTAGATGGGTATCGGGAAGGGTTTGGATAAGGGTTAAAGCTGATTCTTCCATGAATATCCCTCGGGTTAGAAGTTCAACTTCTATTGAGAAGTTGAACTTCTAAAAATTTGATGGCGACTTTTCCTGTGGGCGAATGAGCAGCCAGATGATCAGCCCGACCGGCCACGTTGCCAGGAGAACGAGCAGGGCAACCAGGCAGCCCGACTTACCCCGCCTTTCAGCATCGCCATAGGCCCAAGCGATGCTGCCAATGTAGAGGGCAAAGAAAGGCAACCCAATACAAAACATGAGAATGAGGTAAGGGAAGTTAATACCAGTTTGCTCCATCATGGTTTTCCTCATGGGGGAGAAGTCAGGCTTTTTCTTAAAAGCCTGACTTCTAACGCGCTAAATAACCAGTCCTGCTTCCAACTTGTGCAGTCCTTCCCAGACGCGCATCAGCTCTTCCATATCGGAGACGGATTCCAGGTCTACGGCCATCACTTCGCGCAGATCTGCATCTTGCAGTTTGCGGTCGTGGTTCTTCAGCATCGGCTTGACGATGTGATTGTTGAAATCCCGTTCCGCTTTGGTCGCTTCTAGCCAGAAGAGGCGACGCAGGCGTGGCAGCAGCTCATTGTCGCTGAACAGGTCGTTGATGATCTCGCCAAAGATGCGGTTGATCTTCATCGAAATGTCGTCCAGTTTATCAGCATAGCTCATTTCCAGGTCGGCCGGAGCAAAGACGCCGAGGTCTTCATCCCCAGGGAAATTGATAGAGATGTTCGGTTCGGGCGCGGCCGGTTCATCCAGGATGTTGATTTGGAACTCATTCTCAACCGGGGCAGGGGCGACGGCCGTTGCCGGCCTGGCGGCGGCAGGGGGCATGGTCGCGGCAATTTCCCGTCTTACCGCTTCGGCGCCATGCAGGGCTACGTCAAGCAGCCGTTCGTTGCTGGGCAGAGCCAATTCCCGTTCGCCAACTTCCAGACGGCTGTTGATCGAACGCTCCGGTTTCATTAATTCGTACATCGTTGCCTGTTGGCAAACGTGGCGGAAGCTGGCGCCAACCTGTTTGATAATGGTATCGTATGCTTCGTGTAGGGATAAGCTGCCATTGCCGGGCAGCGTGTAGCTGTATTCCTGCCCATAACTGGCGCGTTCCAGGCGGGCGAAAATTTCGTGCGCTTCCAGGGTGCGATCCAATTCATCGGCGACGATGTTCGCCATTTGCGGCATGAACTTGCTCACCGAATCCTGCATGACCAATTCCACCTGATACAAAATGCGCTTGATGGGAATTTCGATGCCGCTGGTTCCCCAGATCAAGTTGTCGTAAGTGACGTCGCGGTCATCCCAATGTTCGGTGCCATAGCTGTCGAGCAGAGTTTCCACCTCGCGCTGGATGGCGTCTTGCACCATGCCTTTGATACCGTTGAGGGTGGGGCGCAGCAGCGAACGAAAACGGTCATCGTTGTTGGTGCGGGCGCTGAGTTCCAGCAGCGCGTTGTGGAAGGTGCGCGGCAGTTCTTTGTTGTGCCGCCGCAGCACATTTTCGTAACGCCGTTCCTGTAACTGTTCCCAACTGCTGGCAAATGGGGGATGAATGCCGCGCGCGGCGAGCTGCTTTTCATAGTAGAAGCGCAGGCTTTGTAGGGCGTTGCGGATGCGGGTGGCCGCTTCGCGTAACTGGCTGCGCACACGCTCCGTTTTGATGAAATCTACCAGTCGTTCGCGCAGCAGCGGCACTTCGCTCAGCCGGAGCAGCGCTTCTTTGGTGTCTGGGGCTAATGGGTCGCTCAGGTCTACCGGCCCTAGTTGGTCGCGGAAGGTTTTGGCGATGCGCTCTGTCTCGCTGGCGAACTCTTCCGGCGCGTTGTCCGGGTCTTGCACGTAGAGGGCGGAAGGGGTCATGACCAGGAAGTAGGGGCGATTGTGACCGCGGTCACGGTACCGTTCCCAATAGTTGGGGGCAATGTAGCGGGTGACTTCCTTTACTTCTAGCTCTGCTTCGGGCAGGCCAGAGTTGAGCCGGTCGAACGCCTGGCGGATGTTGCCACCGTTGACGGCGAGGAAGATTTTGGCGGCTGCTTCATCCAGGTCGCTGCCGCTGAGGCCAAAGAGGCGATTTTCCTTGATCCAGTTGACGGCCGACAGGGATTTCATTTCGTCCACACGTTGGCGGCCGGCGTCGGTGACGAGGACGATCATCGCGTCTTCTCGTTTCATCTCTTCGAGGGTGATGGCTTCGTGCAGCTTCATGCCGGCGCCCAGGCCGGGTACGTCCACGATGCGTAGATAGCCGTTCATGAGCAGATTGGACTGATCGGCGCGGGGTTGAATGCGGAACGTAGCCGATTTGATGAGGCGGATCTGGCGCTGATTGCTGCCTTTGAAGCTGTCTTCACGCAGGTGCTTGTAGGAATCGGGATTGTCCAGCGCCAGGTTTTGCGGGGGTGGAGCGCCGATTTTGAACAACTCTTTGTTGTTGTCGTAGGAGGTGATGCAGTCGAGCAGAATTTCCAGGTATTCGTCGCGTTCGGTTTTGGCGTTGTCTTTGGTGTCGGTGACGATTTGCTTGATGTCGGTGGCGGCCTGTTCGCGCTCGCCATCGTTGGTGATGTCGAAGCTGTCGAGGTCGGCGAGCTGGCAGAGGCGGCGCACGCGGTCGGCAAATTCTTCGCGGCTCCAGTAGGTGAGAATGAGGGATTCAGCTTCGCCTTCTTTAGCTTGCTCAATGTAGACGATGGTGCCGGTAACGGCCGTTACCGCCCCTGTAGGCAATAAATTGCGACCGAGTAAGGCGTTGATCAAGGTGCTTTTGCCGACGCCGGTGCCGCCAAAGAAAACGAGGGTGTAGGTACGCTGCGCCAAGATTTTTTGGGCTTCGTCAATGCTAAATTGCGCCTGAGGGATGGCGCGAATCAGGTAATCGCGGGCGCTGTCAATTGTTTTTTGCAGCTCGACCCACATATTAACCTGCGCCGGGCTGATGTGCGGCAGGGTTTGCAAGGCATGTTGTAATTCCTGGTATTTGTCACTTTTTGTTTTTGCACTCATCGTGTCTTTCCTTCCTTCAAGATTTCGCAGGCTGGGTGCGTGTTATCAATTTATGAAATCGCTGCTTGTAAGCAAGCGGCTTGTAAGCAAGTGGCTTGTAAGCAAGCTTTGGGTTTGGTGTTTATTGTACAACACACTGGCTTTTACGCAGCGTCTCAGAAAAGGTTGCAAATTGGCGCGATCTGAACAGTATCTATGTCTTACTTGATAGGGTGGGTTGAATATGTTATGCTTACAGGTATGACGCAATGCGTCATGCGAGGTGAGCATGAATATGAAAAAAGTATGGTATGAGACATTTACGATTAAAAATGGGCGGCAACTGCGCGTCAGGCAGATGCGTTATGATGACGCGCCCTACTTATTGGAAATTTTTGAACATATGGGCGCGAACAGCCGCTATCATCGTTTTCACCAATCGGTTGAGAATGTGAGTGAGGAGCGCAAGTGGCAGGAGGCGCGGCGGATTGCGCAAGTTGATTCGGCGCACAGTGAGGGCATTATTGCCTTTGCGGATTTTCCGGGAAAACCGAATATGGCGGTGGCGGCCGCGCGTTTTGTTTGTATTGGTGATGGGGTGGCGGAAGCGGCCATCTCGGTGATTGACGCGCTGCAACAGCAAGGTGTGGGCACGAAGTTGATGGGTTTCCTGGTGGAAATAGCGCTGGCGGCCGGGGTGCGTCAATTGGTGGCAAGTATTCAAAGTGATAACATGGGTATCTGGAAGATTTTGCAGCGTTTACCCTATTCTGTGCGACGGGTGTCGCAGGGGTCTTTTGCGGAAGTGTTTGTGGATTTGACGCAGTTGAAGGAAACGGCCGTTGCGCCTTCTATTGAGCAAATATACCCGTAATTTTATTCCCGCATTACTTCGATGGCATGGTTAGGAGGGCCGTGCCTTGACAAAACGGGATCAAAACCTGGTCAATTTGAACCGTTATTCATTGCGTTTTCATCGTGTTGCCATTCTCTCTATCTGGATTTTGGGATAGCCATGAGCAAGAACCTAAAAGGCTTGCAAAACCTTTCGGTTCTCCTGCAAAACACGCCGATCGTGCTAGTTTCATCTATAATTAAGGGATTATTTATGTTATAGGCATCCAGAAAAGCCTTTTCCTACGGTTGTAGGGCGATTTGGAAAATCGCCCAGAGAACGATTTGGAAAATCGTCCTACTGTATCAGTCAATCGGCCAGATCCAGGAGATTGTCATGTGGTGGCTTGACTCCTTCAAAGCGTTTTTTTTAGCACCAGTTTTCCCCGATAACACCCCCAAAACGGAACTTGCCGCTATCCTCAGCATTGTCCTAAACATCAGCATATTTGGCGCCCTCATTGTCACAATTGGCAATACGCTGGGGGGCAACGTGCCACTGACGACTTCTTCCCTCAACATTGCCAGCATCTTCATCGGGCTGTGCTTGCGATGGGGGCTGCGCCAGGGTCACATCAGAGCTACAGGTATCATTGTTTTCATCATCACCTTTATTTTACTTACCATTACGAATGCCACTTTGGGGAGCATTCGCACGCCAACAGCTTCCTCTTATATTTTGTTGGTGGTGATTAGCCGTGTTCTATTTGGTCGTTGGGGCGCTGTACTGAGTGTTGTTCTGAGTTCTGTGGCTATCTTGGGGCTGATCATCGCCGAAAATGTGGGACTGCTTCCCCCACCTGATTTGTCTGTAACGATCACGCAATGGATCACCTATACGTTGTTTTTTGGCGTTGCCGGTTTCATAACAAATTATGCCTTGAACACCATCGGCAAGGCGCTGACCAGCGCCGATGGGGAGCTGGCGTTGCGCCGACAGGCAGAGGCCGCCTTACGGCAAAGGGAAACTCTGCTGCGCGCGATTACCAACAATATGCAGGAGATGGTTTGCCTGGTATCTCTGGAGGGCAGGCTGCAATATGTTAACCCCGCCTTTCAACGCTGGTTAGGCTATCAGCCGGCCGATCTGATTGGTCGGTCGGGGTTTGACCTGCTGCATCCGGAGGACGCCTCTTTGCTGCAATCTAATTTGCAAGCGGCCTTGTACAAAGAGCGTGCTGATGAGTTGGTGACGTTTCGCGCTCGCCATGCAGACGGCCGTTACCTTTGGTTAGAAGCCAGCGCCCAACTTGTGATGCATGAAGAAGGCATCACCGGCATTGTCGCTGTGTTCCGCGACGTGACAGTCCAACGCGAGGCGGAGGAGCAAATCCGCCTGTTGTCGCGCACTGTGGAGGCCAGTCCGGTATCCATTGTCATGGCGGACATGACCGGCGCCATTATCTACGTGAACCCGAAGTTTACTGAGGTAGCCGGTTATACCTTCGCGGAAGCGCGCGGTCATAATCTGCGTATTTTACAATCGGGGCAGACGCCGCCGGAGATTTACGTCGAGTTGTGGCAGACAATTCTAGCCGGGCAGATGTGGTCAGGGGAGTTTTTGAATAAGCGGAAAGACGGCCGTTTCTATTGGGAATCAACCGTTATCTCCCCGATCACCAATGCGCATGGGCAAATCACCCATTTTGTGGCCGTTAAGGAAGACATCACGGCACGCAAGCAAATGGAACTGGCGCTGCACCGCCGCAACGAGGCGCTGGCTGCCCTGCACACCATTACTCTGGACATCCTCAAACACCAAATCGTCGCCGATCTGCTGCAAGTGTTTGTCCAGCGCGCTGCGGAACTGTTGGATGCGCCTTATGGTGAAATGATGCTGTTGGAAGGGGAAGAACTTGTGGTGCAGGCTTGCACAGCTAATCAACATTTTCTGGTTGGCGAGCGGGTCCATGAAAATGAGGCCAAATTGTCGTGGCAGGCGGTACACATGCAGCGGCCGATTGTTTTAGACAATTATTTGGCCTGGCCGGAACGTCGTTCACTTTATGAGCAGTTCAATATTTATGCGGTGGCCGAATTCCCTATTATGAATGGCTCACACTGTTTGGGTGTTTTGGCAATGGGCCGCGATTTACCCGATTATCCTTTTGACGAGGAACAGATCCAAACGGGGCGTTTGCTGGCGCAATTGGCGGCGTTGGCTCTGGATAACGCCAAACTGTATACGGCCGCGCAATTGGAACTGGCGGAACGTAAACAGGCGGAGGAGTC
The DNA here is from genome assembly GCA_014879875.1 of Anaerolinea sp. Taxonomy (GTDB): domain Bacteria; phylum Chloroflexota; class Anaerolineae; order Promineifilales; family Promineifilaceae; genus JACSRF01. The sequence continues at coordinate 1,968 of JACSRF010000432.1, read as the reverse complement.
GCTGCGCCAATCTAACGTTGAATTGCAGATGCGCAACGAGGAGCTAGACGCCTTTGCGCATACGGTAGCCCATGATCTACAGAACCCGATGGGCGTCATCGTGGGATTTAGCGAACTGTTGCTGTCTGACTACACCAAACTGCTAAACGAACAATCCCGTGGCGCGCTCCAGGCTATAGCCAATAGTGGGCGTAAGGCCAACAGCATTATCGAGGCATTGCTGCTGTTGGCTAGCGTGCGCCAGCAGGATGTGGTCGTGGAGCCACTGGCAATGGGCAATATCGTGATGGAGGCGCTGTATCGCCTGGCTGATGCCGTTCATAAAGCGGGGGCAGTGGTGCAGGTGGCTGAGGCTGAAACGTGGCCGCTGGCGTCAGGTTATGGCCCATGGGTGGAGGAAATTTGGGTTAATTACGTCAGCAACGCTCTTAAATACAGCGGCCAGCCACCGCGTGTTGTGTTATATGCGATGCGCCAGGCAGATGGTTGCACGCGCTTTTGCGTGCGTGATAATGGGCCGGGTCTGACGCCGGAGCAGCAGAAACGTCTGTTTACGCCTTTTGAGCGCCTGGGTAAAGTGGGCGCGCCCGGACACGGCCTGGGACTGGCAATTGTGAAACGAATTGCTGAAAAGATGGGCGGTACGGTTGGGGTGGAAAGTGTGGTCGGCCAGGGAAGCCTGTTTTATTTTACGCTGCCGGCGGCGTGGCCGGGAGACCGGCCATAGCAGGTCCGTAGATTATTTAACCCGCGATCTTTGGGGACGCGCCTTTTGTGCCTGGCAGGAGGGGCTGGTGAGCATCTGCAACAACTTCTCGTTTCTTTGCGTATAATTGGGGGTAAAGTTGACACATGTGCAGCACAGCAGTAAATGGAGACAAACATGCGAATTATCTTGTATTTAGGAAAAGGCGGGGTCGGGAAGACGACGGTAGCGGCGGCAACGGCCGTGCGCAGCGCCCAATTGGGTTACAAAACGTTGGTTGCCAGCACGGACATTGCTCACAGTCTGGCTGATTCGCTGGACATGCCGTTGTCTGACCAACCAATAGAAGTGGCCGAAAATTTGTGGGCGCAGGAAATCAGCGTGGTGGCGGATATTCACAACCATTGGGGGGCGCTGCAAGAGTTTGTCTCCGGGATGATTGCGGGCAAGGGTATTAGTAACGTCGTTGCCGATGAACTGTCTGCGTTTCCCGGCATGGATGAGATCGTCAGCCTGCTGCACATTAACAAACAGGCGACGGAGCGCAATTTTGACCGGGTGATCATTGACGCCGCGCCCACTGGCGAGACGATCCGCCTGTTGACGATGCCGGATACGTTTCGCTGGTATGCCGGGCATTTGGGGCGGTTTGAGAAGGGGGTGGTGAAGGCGTTACGGCCGTTTGCCAACCGTCTGTTGCAAGGACCGGCTGAGATTTTGGAAGCGTTGAGCAAGCTGGATGCGGCGACGGCTGAACTGCGGACTACCTTAAGCAACCCAGAGATAAGCAGTTACCGCGTCGTATTACAGCCGGAAAAGATGGTCATCCGGGAAGCGGAACGCGCCATCAGCTATCTTGGCTTGTTTAATTACCCGGTAGACAGCGTGATCATCAACCGCATTTTGCCAGAAGCGGCCGCCGAAGGCTCTTTTTACGAGAAGCGGCGCGAATTACAGGCGAAATATTTGCAGATGATCGAAGATAATTTTCGGCCGCTGCCGTTGTGGCGCATCCCCTATTATGCCGATGAGGTGGTCGGGTTGGCGGCGCTGTCACGGTTGGCGTTGGATTGTTTCGGCGAACAAGACCCGGCGGATATTTTCTACCGGGGGTCGCTGCAAGAGATCGTGGCTACGGAAGGGGATGGCTACCAACTGCGCATCCCGATGCCGTTTGTCAGCGGTGATGATGTGAAGCTGCGCAAGCGGGGGGATGAGTTGTTTGTCACCATTGGCAACTTCAAGCGGGAGATGATTCTTCC
>JACSRF010000415.1 GCA_014879875.1 Anaerolinea sp. | reverse complement strand
GGGGCGCACCACGAATGAATGAAAATTTGTAGTCCGAACATCCTTGTTCGGACATTCGGACATCGAACAGGGATGTTCGATTTATAGAGGAGACCACACGCAAGATGAGCACATTAAACCCAAATATCCCTGATTCTGAACTGGCGCGCCTGCTGACATCGGCCGCCAGCCAGATGAGCAAGTACCATCTGCAATGGCTGACGCCGCAGGTACTACTGCGCATTTTCTTAGAGGACAAAGAGGCTGCCGCGCACCAGATCTTGCGGCAGTTGCAGCAGCAGCGCGGCTTCAACTGGCAAGAATTGGTTAACCGCGCGGAGATGATGGCGCAAAGCAGCAAAGGGCGCGACGCGCGCTTCAACTTCACCGACGATTTCGGCAAAGATATCCCCCTGGCCGAAGAAATGCTCGTTGTCATTGACGAAGGGTTAACCATCGCCCAGGCGCGCGACGAATTGAAAGCAGGCAGCGGTCATGTCCTGGCCGCCATGACTCAACCTACCGTCACCACGTCCGGCATGTTGCAGCGCCTGGGCATCACGACGGCCGCCGTCATCGCCCTGCTCGGCGACGTCGCTGCCGATGGCGCGTCCATCATTCACGACCGGGTGACAGAAGCCAAAGAGGGAAAGAGCACGGCCGTTTACCAACGCCAGGAACTCTTGCAACAGCTTCTCAGCCTGCTCGCCCTCACCCAAAAACGGCACGTCATCCTGGTGGGGCCAGAAGGGGCCGGCAAACGCACCCTCGCCTACAGCCTGGCGCAAATGTTAGCCGCCGGCAACGGCCCCAAATTGCGCTCCCTCGTCGAAATGAACGAAACCGCGCTGTTGGAAGACCCCATCAAAGCCATTCGCGCCGGGATGCGGCGCGCCAGCGGCGGCATTCTGCTGCTGCCGCAAATGGAACGCTTTTTCGACCGTCCCGTCACCAGCAAGCAAGAGCAGTTGAACCGGGAAGTGCAAAAGCTGATTTTGGGCAACGAACAAGTGATCATCGGCACAACCACCCCCGGAAATTATGAACGTCTGGCAAATACACCGCTGATCCGGCAGCACACCAACCGCCTCGACGTGCCCCCGGCCACCAAAGAGGAGTCCCTTGCCATGTTGGGCTTCCACAAAGCGCGCCTGGCGGCCGAGTACAATATTGTGGTGACCGATGAGGCGCTGGCAACGGCCGTTACCCTCGCCAGCCAATACATCAAAACCATTGCCTTGCCCGCAGCGGCCGTGCAGCTTGCCAACCGCGCCTGCGCCCTCGTCGCCCTGGTGATGCAAGAACATGGCGCCAATTTGCCCCAGGTAACGGCCGATGGAACCCTCAGCCCTGGCGACGTGATGGTCGCCGCCAGCCAGATGACCAAAATTCCCATCACCAAGCTCAACGAAGACGAACAAAGCAAATACGCCAACATGGTCGAATACCTGCACCAACGCCTCATCGGGCAGGAAGAAGCGGTGATGGCCGTCAGCCGCGCCGTCAAAACCGCCCGCGTCGGCTTGCGCGACCCGAAACGCCCCATCGGCTCCTTCCTCTTTCTCGGCCCCAGCGGCGTGGGCAAGTCAGAACTGGCAAAAACGTTGGCCGAATTCATGTTCGGCGCCGAAGACGCCATGCTGACGCTGGACATGAGCGAGTACCAGGAAGAGGCCAGCCTCAACCGGCTGATTGGCGCGCCACCCGGCTACGTTGGCTTTGAAGGGGGCGGCCAACTCACTGACTTCGTGCGTGAAAAACCATACACCGTCATCCTCTTCGATGAGGTGGAAAAGGCGCATCCGCGCGTGCTCGACGTGCTGCTGCAAGTGATGGACGAAGGTCGCCTCACCGATGGGCAGGGGCGTCTGACCACGTTCAGCGAAACGGTGATCATCATGACCAGTAACCTGGGGGCCATGCACATGCTGATTCCTATTATCGGCGAACGAGAACGGGTGCTAGTGCTGGAAGCAGTGCGCAGTTTCTTTCGCCCGGAATTTTTGAACCGCCTGGATGAAATCATCCTCTTCCACCAGCTTACCCCGCCACAGTTAGCGCAAATTTTTGACTTGCTGCTGCAAAGGGAGTTTAAGCTGGCGCGCAACCAGGGCATGGAGCTGACGGTGACGGCGGCGGCGAAAGAATGGCTGCTGGCGCAAAATGACCAACCAGAGTTTGGCGCACGGCCGTTGCGTCGCATCATCAGCCGCAATTTACGCGAACCGCTGGCCGATTTTCTGCTCAGCCAGAAGCGTTCCGATGGCAAAACCAGTGTCACGGTGGACAGCGACGGCAGCGGCTTACAGTTTGAGATGAAACCGGCGTAGGCGTGGGAACACGGAGAGACTCGGAGGAAAAAGATGAATGAGGAACAAAAGCAAGCGTTATTGATGCAGTTGCAAACGACGCGGCAGGAGTTGATGGCGTTGTTGGCCGGATGTACGGAGACGATGTGGGGGACGGCCGTTTACGCTGAAACATCCGACTGGACGTTAACCGACCTGCTGCGCCATCTCACCGGCGCCGAAAGCAGCATGACCAAACTGATGGCGCTCATCCGCGACGGTGGCGAGGGCGTCCCGGAAGATTTTGACCTGAACCGCTGGAACGCCCGCGTCGTGCAAAAAAGTCAGGAAAAAACAGTCCCCAACCTGCTTGCCGAAATGGCGCACAACCGGGCAAGTCTGCTCAGCTTCATAGAGTCGCTCAGCGACGACGACTGGGACAAGAAAGGGCGGCATGGCAGTGGTCAAATCCTCAGCATCGCGCAAATTTGCCAACTCATCGCCGACCACGAAACAAGCCATATGCAAGATATACGCGCCATATTGGGAGAAAATTAGGGCAAAAAAAATGAGATGTCCCGTAAGCGGGCGCCTACGGGAGCATCTCTGGGGGGGGAGCCATTGATAGTGTAGCACAAACAAATTGTTTGGCAAGCCCTAAAATTAAATCTCAAGTAACATTAGAAATCATTTATTAAACATCCACTTTCTTGAAAAAAATCAGATATCTGGCATTGACTTCATCACGCGGAGTAACTGCTCAGATAATTTTGCCCCCCTCGTTGCAGCAGCAGATTTTGTCAATATAACGCGACCCGTGTCAACAAAGCACGCAAATTTTGAAACAGTTCCGCCATATCCATCGGTTTATGGAGATAGACATTCGCCCCCGCCGCCAATCCCTCTTCGGCCGCGCCCATCTGCGTCTTGCCACTGAGCATGATGATGGGCAAAGCGGCCGTTTCCGGTTTTGCCCGTAATTGCCGACAAACAGAGATACCATCCAGGCGCGGCATCATGACATCCAGGATCATGATGTGTGGTGGCTGCTGCCCAACTTTTTCCAGAGCGTCTATCCCGTCTGTTGCTTCAGTAACAACAAAACCCTCCATTTCCAATAACATGCGCAGCATGTGCCGAATAATGATATCATCATCAACAACCATTACAGAATGACTCATAGGTTTCCTCCAACTTCTACCTGCTGCTGCTTTGAAGCGACCGGTTTACGATACGCATACAGACAACTGGCAGGTTGCGTATAGTTACAAAGGGACAAGCCAGTTAGGAGATAATGTTGTTTTTTAGCTAACATCCTGTGCCAACTGCCTCGCCCTTACTATAGCAACTAAACGATTACAACGTATTTGTAACAGTATACACATATCATGAGGAATGTTAAGAGTTCATTGGTACCACCGCCAGAAGGTGATTTAGCGCGCGACAAGCTCTAAGGGCCAGATCAGCGGCAGCACTGTTACCGCCAGCAGCAGCAGCAGCAAATTCAACCCTAATCCGACGCGCGCATAATCAGAAAACTTGTATCCCCCTGGCCCATAGATGATTACATTTACCTGATGTCCCACGGGCATCAGAAAAGAGGTAGAGGCCGCAATCACCACACCCATCACAAATGGTTGCGGGTTAGCGCCCAGGCTAAAAGCGGCGTCAATGGCAATAGGGACCATCAACACGGTTGCGGCCGCATTGGAAATGACTTCGGTGAGCAGCGCCGTGAGCAGAAAAATACCGCCCAACACGGCTATCGCCCCCCAGCCACCAACCAGATCCACAATTTTGCCAGCCAGCAACTGCGCCGTGCCTGTTGTTTCCATAGCCATGCCCAGCGGCAGCATCCCCGCAATTAAAAACACCGATTTCCAATCAATGGCTTCGTAAGCCTCATCCATATTGAGGACGCCGGTCAGCACCATGGCTAAAGCGCCCATCAGCATCGTTGTCGAAATGTCTAACCAACCGGTGGTGATGACGATCAAGACGGCCGTTAAAATAAAAATGGTCAGCGGCGCTTTTTCGGTACGGCGGGCTTCAATGGGGGGCATATCGAGCATTAAAAAATTGCGGTCGCGGCGCAGCAGCGCCAGTTTGTCTGGAGCACCTTGCACCAGCAGGGAATCGCCAAAGTTGATAGGGATGTCACTCAGGTTGGTCACAAACGAACGGCCGTCGCGCCGCACCGCCAACACCGACACCCCATATTGCGCGCGGAAACCAATCGCTTTGAGCGACGTGCCAACCATATGCGAACGGGGCGCCAGGGTCAATTCGGCCAGGCTCAAATCAGCGACGCTCTGGGACAAACCCGGCAATGGTTCCAGCCCAACTTCCCGACTCATCGCCAGGATGTCAGTCGCAGGCCCCTCCACCAGCATCACGTCGCCGGCGCGTAACGGCCGTTCCGTATTAGAACCCGATACGACATCACCATCCTGCCCAACACGCAAAATCACCAGATTATATTTGGCGCCCAGCCCTGTTTGCGGCAACGTCTGCCCAAGCAGGGACGAGCCGGGGCGAACAGACACCTCGCTTAGATAGTCTGTCACCGGATATTCGCCAACCAGGTCGCCTCCAGGGGTGCGCTCAGGCAGTAACCGGTAGCCGACCAGCAGCATATACAGGATACCGGCCGTCAGCACAACAATGCCCATCGGGGTAAAGTCAAAGAAACTGAACGACTCCACGTGCCCGTAGCTGTCGAGGAGGCTGGAAGCAAGGATATTTGGGGGCGTGCCAACCAACGTCAGGTTGCCGCCGAGCAGAGCAGAAAAAGCGAGAGGCATCAACAGCTTGGATGGCGCTATCTTCAATTGGCGGCTCATGCTCACCACCGGCGGCAGCAAAATAGCGACTGCGCCAATATTGTTCATAAAAGCAGACATCACGCCAGACATCAGCATAATGACAAACAGCAGCCGGCGTGGGCTTCGCCCAGCCAGCCGCATCATCAACCGCGCCAGCCAATCAGCGACGCCGCTGCGAAAGAGCGCGCCACTGATGATGAACACAGCCCAGACGGTAATCACCGCCGGGCTGGCAAAGCCAAGAAAAGCTTCTGTTGGTGTAACCAGCCCTGTCAAGATCAGAGAAACCAAGACGAGCAGGGCAACCACGTCTACACGTAGTTTGTCGGTAACAAAGAGCAGGATAGCAACAGTTAAAATGGTCAAAACAGCAATGCTGTCACTCATGTGTTGATCTCCGCAAGATGGCGTTATCAGAAAACGGCCGTAGCCAGTATCACATCATCAGCGAATGCTATCTGCTTGCAAATCATTCCGTTTGCCAACCATTGGAATGCCGATGCGGTAGGCCGCGGAAGCAATCGCATGGCTGGTTACAGGACCAGTCACAAGCAGCAGCGCAATCAACACAAGACCTTTGCCCATGCTTAACGGTGTGCTGGAAACGGCCGCTACCAACAACAGCACCGCCCCAAACACCCCAACCTTCCCCGTTGCGTGTAGCCGCGTGTACACATCCGGCATACGCACATATCCTAAAATCCCTACTAACGAAAGAAATGTCCCCAATACCACAGCAACAATCGCTACCAACTGCAAAATCGTCGTCATCCTTATTAATCCTTTAGTGCGATAGTGCATGAGTCAACCAACAAACTATCACACGATTAAAACATCTGCTCATCTGCCAGGTATTTGGACAGGGCAATCGTCCCCACAAACCCCAACGCCGCTAAACCCAGGGCCACGTCAATATAAAGGCTATCTTTGTTCAACAGCGCAATCAGCACCAAAATCGCCAGCGTAAACGTGCCCAACAAATCAGCCCCAATCAGCCGATCAATGACATTTTCGCCATGCCACACCCGCCACACCGTTACGCCAATCATGCCCATGTGCAGCAGCAGCGAAATATATAAAACAGTTGTTAAAATTGTTTCCATCATGACCCTGTGTTGTTTATTTCCGATAATATCTATTGTTTATACAAAAATTCGCTGTAGCAGTTCGCGCCGCATGACCTGCGCGCGCGCCACATAATTCGCAGCATCCGCTACATTCAAGCAGTGGGTGTACATGGTTCCATCGGCATCAATTTCGACAACCATCTCGCCCGGCGTCACGGTAATGGCGTGCGCACTCAGCGCCGTTGCCAGTTCCGAATCACAGCCAGATGGAATCGCCACCACGCCCGGAGCAATGGGCAGCGATGGCGACAACACAATGCGCGTCACCTGGACGCCACTTTGCGCCAAATCCCACAGCAGGATCAGCACATACTGTCCGGCTGCCCACAAAGCGCCCGGCGCACGCCGCCAGGGCATGGGATAACGCAACGGCCGTATCACCACCGCCGCCCCAAACGCTAACAACAGCCCCACAACCAAATTACTCACTTCGCCATTTCCGGTTAACAGCACATACAGCAACCACAATGGCAGCACAGTTGGTAAATAATGCATCGAAAACTCCATTTGGTAGTCAGATAGTCAGGTAGTCGTTTCCCCGACTACTCGACTACTCGACTATCCACCGAGTACGGCCGTCACATAACGCACCGGGTCAGACAACCAGGCCGTAGTCGCCTGGGCAACGCTCACCAATGGCTCGGCCCACAAACCCAACAACAGCGCCAACCCGACCAGCAGCGCCGGCGCCAATAAGCGGTCGCCCGTTGGTTTGGCCTGGACGTTGGCGGCCGGCGCCTGCCACCAGATGCGCTGGAAGGCGCGCATGGTGTAAACCAGGGTGATCACACTGCTCACACCAATCAAAGCCAACACCATCCATTCGCTGGCGGCAACGCCACTTTGGAACAAGAGCAGCTTGCTGATAAACCCATTGGTAGGCGGCACACCGGACAATGCCATGCTGCCCAGGAAAAAGAGCAGCCCCATACCCGGCAAGGTATGCCCCAGGCCGGTAATCGCGGTGAAAGCGGCCGTTTTCACCGGCGCGCGGCTGGCAACAGCCCCCGCCAACATCAACATAGCCGCCTTAATCAGGCTGTGGTTGACGGCAAAAACGAGCGCCGCCGCCACGCTCAATGGCGTCCCCCAACCAATACCCACCAGAATGAAACCGATTTGCGCCAGGGTGGAATAGGCCAACATCCGCTTGGCATTGTGCGTGCCCAGCGCCGCAAACCCGCCAAAAATAACGCCGATGACGCCCACAACCAGCAGCACCGACCGAATGGCGTCAGCCTGGGCCACAAACAACAGCGTGGTCATGCGCAGGAACCCATAAACGCCCAGCTTCACCACAACGGAAGACAACATGGCGGAAACGGCCGTTGGCGCGGCGGTATGAAAGTCTGGCTGCCAGAAATGGAACGGGAACACGGCGCTCTTAATCATAAACGTCGCCAACAGCAGGGCAATCGCCGCCGGCAGCAAGGGTTGGCTGCCATCAGCCGCAATCCGCTGCCCCAGATCAGCCATGTTCAGCGTGCCATAGGAAACGTACAGGCTGCCAATCGCCAACAGCATGAACGCCGCCGCCAGCAAACTGATGTAAAAATATTTGTACGCCGCTTCCGTGCCATATTTGTCGTCGGAAACGGCCGTTAGCACCGTCCCCGAAATCACCAACAGTTCCGCAAACACGTACAGGTTAAACAAATCGCCGGTGAGCATGGCCCCGGTCAGCCCCGTCGTCAACGTCAGGAATAACGGGTAAAACGCCGGGTACTGCACCACACTGTCCTTGCTGCCCGCCGCATACAGCGCCCCGGCCAGCAACACCGTCTGGCTCATCACCACCATCAGCAGCCCCAACAGATCGCCGACAATGGAAATGCCAAACGGCGCAGCCCAACCGCCACCCTGAAACACCACCGGCGTTCCCGTCTGCCACACCGATCCCAACAAAACGGCGCTGACAGTCAACGACGCCAGCAACGCGCCCAACGCCAACCCCACCTGTACCCGCCGCCAATGGCGCAGCAGCAGCGCCACCGCCGCTGCCGTCAACGGAATCAAAATAGGAAGTAAAACAACATGTGTATTCATAAAATCGTCAATCGTCAATTCCGCAGCCCGCTCACCTCATCCATATCGCTTGTCTGATACCGCGCCGAGATGATATACAACATCGCCAACACAAACGCCGTGCCCCCCATGCTGATCACAATCGCCGTTAGAATCAGCGCCTGGGGCAGCGCATCGCTTTGCACGCCAACGGCCGTACTGTACGCCGGGTCCACCCCTTCATAAGCGCCCGTACTCAACAAAAACAGGTTGATCGCATTCGCCAAAATGATCAGCCCAATCGCCGAGCGAATGACATTACGCCGCAGCATCTGAAAAATGCCAATGGCGAAGAGCAGTCCAATTGCCAAAGCTGTTAAAAGTTCCATACTGTTTCGTCTTCCCTATCACCGCTCACCGTTCACCGTTCACCGTTCACCGATTACCGATTACCGATTACCGATTACCGATTACCGATTACCGATTACCGATTACCGAT
>JACSRF010000595.1 GCA_014879875.1 Anaerolinea sp. | reverse complement strand
TGAATGAAAATTTGTAGTCCGAACATCCTTGTTCGGACATCGAACAGGGATGTTCGATTTACATAGGAGTCATGATGTCAAAAGAGCGTGAGGTCATTGTTGTGGGGGCGGGGCCAGCCGGAGCAATCACAGCAACGATATTGGCGCAGCAAGGGCATGACGTGCTGCTGCTAGACAAACAAACCTTCCCGCGTGACAAAACGTGCGGGGATGCCGTTCCCTCTGGCGCAATTGACATTTTGTATAACGCCGGGATGAAGGAGAAAGTAGAAACGGCCGTTGCTCGCGGCGAATTCTACCCCCTCACTCACATGCGCCTCGTTTCCCCCAAAGGACACCAACTCATTGCCCCATTGCAGCGCGGCGACCTGGGAACCGACTCTTATATAGCGCCACGCCTCTACTTTGATGCCCTGATTCAACAACATGCGGTCGCGGTGGGGGCCGAGTTTCGTCAGGCACAGGTAGAAACGCCGCTTGTGGAAAACGGCCGTATTGTCGGCGTCAAAGCGCGCACCAATGGCCTTGTCGAAAACCTACGCGCCAAAATCGTCGTCGGCGCCGATGGCGTCACCTCGACCATTGCACGGGCGCTTCGCCCCCAAACTGCGCAGCATGTTGACGCACACCGCGCCGTGGCCCTACGCGCTTACATTGAGGACATCGAAGAATTTCCGCACGAAGTTGAGTTCTATTTGTACAAAAACATTTTGCCTGGCTATGCCTGGATTTTCCCCACCGCCCCAGGTCAGGCCAACATCGGTTTAGGGATGCGTCTCGACCACTTTCGTCAAACACCACGCAAACTAAAAGATATGTTGACCGAATTTCTCGCCATGCCGGCGATTCAAAAACGATTAAAACAAGGGTGGAAACTACACGACATTGCCACCTGGCAGCTCAACTTCGGTTCCCAAAGACACATACAATACACTTACGATGGGGCAGTTCTCGTTGGGGATGCTGCCGGGCTTATTAATCCATTGACCGGTGGCGGCATTCACAACAGCCTGATATCGGGGGAATTGGCAGCGCAAACCATTCATGAAGCATTGTTAAACAGTGACACTTTGCAGACAGGGCTGCAAGCTTATGCCAAACGATGCCATAATGCCTTATGGGATGGCATGAAGCGATCTTACCGCTTACAGAAATCATTGATCCGATTTCCCTTTCTGGTAGACTTTTTAATCAGTCGCTTGCAGGCAAACAGTTCGCTGGCAAAAATATTTCTCACCAAGCTGTAGTTGACAAGGGAATCTTTGCGTACTGTGGTACTGTGGCCGGTCTGCTAACCGAGCCAGCAGCAGGGTTCCACGTTAACTCAAGTAGGCCCCAATTTTGCGGGGTAAATCATGTACCAGCGCGTCTTTGAGCAAGAAATCAGTTGCTCCGGCCGCGCGTCCCCGCCGTTCGGTTTCCATGCTGTTATCGGCCGTACACATCAAAATGACAGGGGTAGCGTCTGGATGTTGTAAGCGAATCTGGCGGCAAACCTCAATGCCATTCATGATTGGCATCATCACGTCAAGCACCACAACATCCGGCATCTCCTCATTGATCATGCGCAATGCCTGGCGGCTGCTGGTGGTTCCTTTCACATCATACCCTTCGCTCTCAAGCAAAAATTGGTACAACTGCACCAGAGAAGCTTCGTCATCAACGACCAATATTTTTGCCAGATTTGTCATTTTGACACCGCCAGGCTCATCCCCGCGGAATGAGGAGTAAGCAACTTCAGCATATACATCATGTAAACCGCGAGACGCAAGACGTGATCGGAATTCATCACGCCTTGCGTTGTACGGTAAACTGTTACGGTCAACCCACTTGAAATTAAGGGCTGTAGCTGCGCTGGGAACTCACATTTTGCGCTTGCGGCCCTTTCCCTTTATCTATAAGCTCAAATTCGACCCTATCTCCTTCGTACAGATTACGATACCCATCACCGTCAATAGCGGTGTAATGAACGAAAACCTCTTGTTCGCTTTCGTCAGGGTTGATAAATCCGTACCCCTTCAACCGGCTAAACCACTTTACGATACCACTCTGTCGTCTGTCCATTACTGTTACCTCCACTACTTTTCCGCCTTGAAAACTTCGGAACTGTGCCGCAGGGATAGATAGAAGCGCCATTCCCACGAATGGCGCTTTATCTAGAACCGCTTACCAATACAACGTTATTCACAGTTACCAATACACCTCAAGAATTAAGCATAAGGTAACATGGGCAAAGGGGTATGTCCATAAAGAGGGCGTGAAAGAATTTTTCCGTTTTTCAGGAGTAGAGGGGGTTAGAATTTAGGCCGTAATGTGCCTTGTAACATCCAGGTACGAACGCCGGTATCGGTAAAACCGACGCGCTCTGCCAGGTTGATGGAAGCGGCGTTGGCGGCAGCGGCGACGTAGAGGGGAGTACGGCCGTTCGCCAACAAATATTGCACCATGGCCGCCACCACACTGCGCCCCCATCCCTGCCGCTGGTAACGGGGCAGCGTATTAACGGCAATCTCAGCAAAATAAGGGGACTGCCAATTCAAATGAGCAGAAGCGACAACAGCCCCCTGTTCCGCTTCCGAACGAACGGCAAAACGGGGTAGACCATTCGCCGCATCCGTCTGCGTCACCAATACGTTGATCACCGGCTCGAAACGGCTGGGGTCCAACACAAATAGCTGCAAATCCTCTTCGACCTGAATCTCAAACAGGGCGCGGATAAGCGGGACGTCGGCAGTGGGGGCATCCATGAAAACGGCCGTTCCCGGCAGCAGCGTCCGGTATATCAGCTCAACACTCCCCTCCATATCTTGCGGGGGCAAACGAAACGTGAGCAACGGCCGAAATAAATCCATCCCCGTGCGCGACACCGCCACATACCCGGTCGGCAGCGCCGCGTCGGCAGGGTACGTGACCAACTGCGTTTTCGCCTCCGGATGGTGCAGGGCAAAATACGCAGCCATCGCGTCGCGCGGATGGCGTTCATCTAACAAATGGCGGATAGATTGGCGCAGTTGGGGCAGCGTTTTCATGGGCAATCATTCACTCTCGCCCCCTGAGCCTGTTGAAGGGGGGCGGTTTCGACAAGACTTCGGCGTGAGCTCAGTCGAACGCTCAACCGGCAAGGGGTGAGCGGTTACGCCGATTTTACAAAATCGGCCTACATGGGAAATTGGGCGTGGAGGGTGGCAACGGCCGTTAACGCTACTTCAATCCCCGCCTCCACCGCAGCAGACAAAACCTGGCTGCGTGGATCATACGTGTTCATGCTTTCACCCTCACCCAACACATTGCCATCCACAGCCAGAACCGCACCGGTACGGATACGGCGCAAATTACCAACCAGGAAGAGTGCCGCACACTCCATTTCTACCGCCAGCACGTTAGCCACAGACAACGTTTGGTAATGGGGCGTATAATGCGTCTGTATCCCGGCATAAAAATTATCGCGGCTAATCACAATCCCCGTATAGCTGGGACAGTGCACTCGCGCGGCCGCTGCCCGCAGCGCCACCGTCACATCCAGGTCCGCTACCGCCGGATACCCTGCTGGCGCTGTTTCCAGCCCATATCCCGTATGCTGCACGGCGGCCGTCGCAATCACCAGATGCCCGGTATGAATGAACGTCTGCAAACTACCGCACGTCCCCACACGGATCACATAATCCGCGCCGGCGGCAATCAGCTCCTCAAAGGCAATGGCCGCCCCCGGCGCGCCAATACCATGCGAACAAACAGCGACCGGGATTCCCTGGTATGTTCCACAATACGCATGGTACTCGCGCTGCTGTGTCAGCAGCGTCACGTCGGTCAGGCGATCCGCGATTTGTTTTGCCCGCTGCGGATCGCCACAGACCAGGGCAAGCCGGGGAACCTCACCAACGACCAGACCGGTGAGGGGTAATTTTTTGCTCATTTACTGGAAAGGTATCGGTTCCGGCTTGTTGGCAAGAATTTGCTCAATCCGTGCCATCACCTCATCGGTCAACTGCGCCACCACCTCCAACGCCTGCATATTGTCGGCTACCTGCTCCGGCCGCGACGCGCCGGTGATGACCGTACTAACGTTAGGGTTCTTCAAACACCAGGCAATGGCTAACCGCGCCATGCTCGTGTCCAGTTCGGCCGCCAACGCCGTCAGTTCACGCACTTTTGCCAGGTTACGCTGCCCCTCGGCGCTCGCGAACATGTCACGCAGCCATTCGTACCCCGGCAAATTAATGCGCGCATCGGCTGGAACGCCATCATTATACTTGCCGGTGAGCAGTCCGGAGGCCAATGGCGACCAAATGGTTGTGCCCAGGCCAATCGCGTCGTAGAGACGGCCGTATTCCACCTCAAACCGCTGCCGGTACAACATATTGTATTGTGGCTGCTCCATCGTTGGCGGTAATAAATTGTACTGCCGCGCCACGCTGTGCGCCTCCATAATTTGCTGCGCCGACCATTCCGAAGTGCCCCAATACAGCGCCTTGCCTTGCTGAATCAGGTTCGTCATCGTCCACACCAACTCTTCCATCGGCGTTTCCGGGTCGGGGCGATGGCAAAAATACATATCCAGATAATCCACTTGCAGCCGTTCCAGCGCCTGATGACACGCTTCCACCACGTGTTTGCGGCTCAAGCCCTGCTGCGTTGGTTTGGCGTCAGGCACACTGCCCCACATCACCTTGCTCGACACAAGATAACTGTCTCGTCGCCAGCCAGCTTTTTGCAGCGCCGCGCCCATAATCGTTTCCGCCATGCCGTGTGCATAAATCTCAGCATTGTCGAAAAAGTTGACGCCGGCGTCATACGCCACCTGCATCGTTGCCAACGCCGCATCCACATCCATCTGGGCGCCAAACGTCACCCATGCGCCAAAAGAAAGCGCGCTTACTTTGAGTCCAGATTTTCCTAAACGACGGTATTCCATGATCTAGCTCCTTTTTTGTTCAGGGATATGTTCATGAGTTTACCTGAGGCATGGTATTCGTGGCAAACAAATTTGGTCACATATACAGCATTCACAAGCAAACAAAGTTGACGGCCGTTTCCCATCTACTTATACTTTTAATCATGTTCTCCCATTCAATATAGCATCCCCCTTGTATGGGACGCCCCACGAAGGATGAAAATTCATCCTTCATAATGACCAAAGGAGGTTCTTGTGTCTATCAAACTCACTTTCCACGGACATGCCACATTTTCATTGGACATTGACGGAACCCACGTCGTCGTTGATCCTTTCTTTGCCCCCAACAACCCATCAGCCACAAAATCGGCCGTTGACGTGGCCGCCGATTACATTCTGCAAACGCACGGGCACGGTGACCACATCGCCGACACCGTGAGTTTAGCCAAACGCACCGGCGCGCTGGTCATCGCCAATTTTGAAATTGTCAACTGGCTCAGCGCCAAAGGGGTAACGCGGGTTCATGGGCAGCACCTGGGCGGTGGCTTCAAGCACCCTGACCCACTGGGTTACGTAAAAATGACCACAGCCTTCCACGGCTCCGGCCTGCCCGATGGCAGTTATGGCGGCATGCCGGCCGGTTTCCTGCTCAACATTCAGGGCAAGAAGATTTACTTTACCGGTGATACCGCCCTCTTCTCCGACATGGCCTTATATGCCGCAGGCGGGCTAGACCTGGTCATCATGCCCGTTGGCGACAATTACACGATGGGGCCAGATGATGCGCTGCTGGCGTTGGATTACTTAAAACCGAAAGCTGTCATTCCTTGCCATTACAACACCTGGCCCCCCATTACCCAGGATGTCCAGGCGTGGGCCAACCGCGTGCGCAAGGAGACGCATACAGAACCGGTCATCTTAAACGCGGAAGAATCCTATTCCCTTTGACACAATACCCTGTTTAATGATAAGATGACGCCTCTAGGATAAAACAAACGCTTTTACCCTTCTGTATTTTTATTTTATTCAGATGATACAAACAATCCTGACCTATCTCTATCATCGGGGAAAGGCCAGGTTTTTTTGTGTCCACACGCAAAAGGAGAATTTTATTATGAAGAAGCAGTTACAATGGATGTGGATCGCCTTGCTCTTGTTCAGCCTGGTTTTGGCGTCTTGTGGTGGCAAAAACGAGGAGCCAGCAGCAGAAACAACCACAACCAACACGGCTACCTCAACCGACGCGGCCGCCTCAACCGACACGACCGCACCCGCCCCGGCGGCAACAACTGCCCCGGCGGCAACAACAGCTCCAGAACCCATTACGGAACCGGAGCAATCAGTAGAAGAAGAGAGTGTTGACCTGGGGTCCGTACTCAAAGGCTTAACCCTGGGCGCGGCCGGCGGCGCCAGCCCAACCGCCAACGCCGCAGTTGCCGACAGCTACGCTTATGAATTGACCATGACCTTTACCGGTACCGACGCCAGTGGCAGTGAAACAGTACAAACCGTCAATATGAATGTCGCCTATGCCACCGATCCGCCTGCCGCCAGCATTACGATGTCGGTCGTTGGCATTGAAGAAGCGGATGAATTCGGCCAGATCGTCATGGCGCAAACTGGTGACACCGTATACATGCTCATCCCCGAAATGGGCTGTATCACACAGTCAGCCAATACCGCAAGCCTGCTCGCCGGCGACAATCTCCTGGGCGAGACATTTTCCCCAGAAATGATGCTTGAGGAATTTGACATCAACCAGGCCAAACGGGTGCGCCCTGATGAGGTGATTAATGGCATTGCCGTGGAGCATTACACATTCGACGAAACGTTAATGAAGGCGGCAGACAACCAGATCGAAAAAGCCAACGGTGATGTTTACATTGCCAAAGAGGGTGGTTTCCTGGTGCGTATGGTCTTCACCGCCACCGGCCAGATGGATATGTTTGGCAGCGATGACGAACAGCAAACTGGCAGCCTCGTGTTTGAATATAATCTGGTCAGCTACAACGAACCAATTGAAGTAACAATTCCAACAGAGTGTGAAAACGTCGGCACAGATGTTGACCTGCCCATGATGGAAGATGCGTATGAAGTCACTTCCTTTGCCGGCTTCGTCAGCTACAAATCAAAGGTGGCGCTTGACGACATTGTAGCCTTTTATGAGGAAGTGCTGACCGCAGATGGATGGGTCAAAGATGAAGATGGCTCATTCGCCTTCAGTGGCACAAGCAGCATGAACTATACACGCGGGTCAGAAACGCTGACGGTGATGATTTCGCAAGAGGGCGAAAGCGGACCACAATCGGTCACATTATTTATCGAAGCGGGCGAGTAAGCGATAGCAGGCTCAACGCCACAGTCTACAAACAGTCGCGCCACGGCCGTAGCGCGGCTGTTTTCATTACGGCGACACCAGGATTTCCGGGGAAAAGAGTCCAATACGGCCGTCTAGCCCCACCGCCGCCATACTCACCGCATACGTCGCGGCCGGGTCCAATCCCGTTAGCGCCACGTTGCCCGCCTGGCTGGCGCTGACAAAATGAAATGGCGCATAACCGGCCGACCCCAACGGCCGTAACGAAATAGCGTACCCCACCGCTTGCCCGTCGCGCGCCCAGGTCAATAAGTAGGAACCCGCATTCGCCATCGGCGCCACCGTCAACGTCGTCGGCGGTGGCGGCGCCCCGATGATATTTGCCACCGTCACCAGATTCAACTGCACCACCTGGCGCAAATAAGCGTAATCAATCTTCTCCGGCGTATCAAACGCATTGTGCTGACTGTTAAAATCCTCCACCGCTTCCGTCAGGCGCAGCGCCGGAATCCCCGCATCCAAAAAGCGGATGTGGTCGCTGAAACGCCCTTCTCTGTCCACTGCATCCTGCAAATCGGCCGCCAACCCCGGCACATACAACGCGCCCACGTAATCCAGGTAACGCGCCAACTGCCGGGGACGCGAATGATCTGGACCCGGCGTAAACACGCGAATGGATTGCGGCATACCAGGACGGCCGCCCACAATATCATTGTTAAAGGCCGCATCCACCACCCACCCGGCCAACAGCCGGTCGGCGACAAAGTGACGGCTGCCATGTGTGCCCTGTTCCTCAGCGGCAAAGGCGACGAAGACGACGGTCCGGTTCCAGGTGCGGGCGCTCAGCAGCCGCGCCAATTCCAACAGCAAAGCGACGCCGCTGCCATTGTCATTGGCCCCTGGCGCGGCGGCGCTGCCATTATTGGGGTCAATGGCGCGCGAATCGTAATGCGCCATGACAATGACCACGCCAGGATGATCGCTGCTGCCCGGCAGGGTAGCGACGACGTTTTGCTGCGGATAGGACACCCCATTATGGGTCAAGAGGAAATCATCAAACTGGACTTGCAGACGGCCGTTGCCCACCCGCGCAAACTCCTCAAAAATCCACTGCCGCGCCGCGCCAATCCCCACCCCCGGCTGATCCGTCCGGCTAAACGTATTGCGCGTGCCAAAATTCGCCAACGTTTGCACATACGCCGTCAACTGCTGCATTGAGACCGCCTCCGCCAGCGCCGCTATCTCCGGATCCGCCCCCACCACCACATTACTCACCGGGTCCACCACCGTGTCCGCCGGAATCCCCCCCAACGTCACCGGCGTATTCAATGGCGGTGGCGATGGGATCACCGGCCGCTGCGGTCCCCCCAACAGCGCACACCCACCCATCAACAGCAACACAAGCCCCCACATACCAATTCGTCGCGCCAATTTTCCTCCTAAAAAGAGCCGGGTCTCTCGACGAAACCCGGCTCTATAGCTTTCAAGAAAAAGATTTTGGGTTTGTAGTAACCGCTTTAGCGGTCCCACGCTGGACGACTAA
>JACSRF010000577.1 GCA_014879875.1 Anaerolinea sp. | reverse complement strand
GGTCTCTCTGGTCACGCATCACTCGTCACGCATCACGGCCTGTCAACCCCCTGAGTTCCCAAAGAGCCACTTAAAATTAGGCTGAATGATAGCGTAAGGCCGTTTTGCCCCAATATCATGCGCCAAACAGCTTGCGCCACTCGTCCACTTCTTCTTCTGTCAATTTGCGGCGGGCGTCTTTGATGATGGTGAGACGGCCGTGTTTGCCCGGTTTGTCGGTATGCTGCTTGCCGGGTGGGCTGGTTGGCGGTGGCGGCGACGGCCGTTTCTCTTTCGCTTCAGTCCCAAATAAAGCCAACCACTCGGCCACCTCAACTTCATCCAGTTCCGGGTTTTCTGATTCGGCCATGGCGGCAAATTCGGCGGGGGTTAACGGCCGTTTCACAGTCGGTTCAACGGCCGGCTCTGTAGGGGCGGCCTCCGGTTTGCGCAGCACACTGGCCGAACCGCGCCGGCGCGGCGGACGTGGCGGGGGCGGCCCGAACAAATCCAGCCACTCCTGCACCTCCGCCGCCGACACCTGTGGATCATCTTCCTTTTCGGCCGTCGGCGGCTCTGGCAAGGGGGCATGAGACGGCTTCTTTTCCTCTGGCTCGGCAAAGACAAACCCAAACTGCACAATAAACTCTTCCGACTTCAAATGTTTGATGCGCGCGATTTTGGCCGCATTCAAAATGCGCCGGTCACTGCTGATCAGGGTGTAATTGCGCGGGTTCGCCAACCCTTTCAGCCGTTGCAGCAGCAGGTCATCGGCCGTTTTGCCCGGCGGCGCAAAGACCACGGTGATCGCTTTGGTGGAGAGGCGGTGCGAGATACCCCCGGTGATGCCGCCATCAAAGACCACCGTTACCTGGCGTTGTTTCTGTTCGGCCGTCCACGCTTTCAGGCGCAAAATCAGGCGAATCTCATCATCCGCATCGCTCAGGCTGATGTCCGGCAGTTTGCCGATGAGGTTGTGCCCATCAATCAGGTAGTGCATGGCGGTTACATGGATAAATTGTAAACGATTTCTGGCTCAGCCTTAACCTGGCGCATTAAAACGAACTGTGTCGGATATTTTTCCTGGATACGCGCATAGAGGGCAGATTTATCAGGATCGTGATCCACTAATTGGCCGTTGTAAATGGCTACATATTCATCAGGGTAGGTTTTCCACAAAGTATCATGCAACTGAAGATACGCCGCGCGTTCGCGCTCAACGTCTGGATCGGCATCGGTTTGCATCAACAAGGGGGAGATTTCTGACAGTAATTGATGTTCCAGATAGGAGGCAATGGTTTCCGAAACCCCTTTTTGCTGCCGCAACGCCATTTGTTGCACCTGTTCATATATCTGTTCAGACAGGTTGATAGTGACTTGTAAGGTCATGTTTACTCCATCTCCACGATTGATTCAATCCCGGAGATTGAACCAATCTACGCATTGGCAACGACGTTTTCTATCATCAACCTTCAACAATCTCTAGTTTAGCGAAGGAAGCGGCCAGCCGCTTGACGCCTTCGCCGGGGAAGGTGACGTGGACCTCTTCATCATTGCCGGTTAATTTGCTCTCAATGACAGTGCCTTCGCCGAATTTGGCGTGGCGCACGCGCTGCCCGATGCGGTAACGGGGGGTGTTGCGCGCGACGGGTTCCGAGTCGTCGTCTGCCTGGGGCGTGGGCAAGGAGGCGCGGTGAGGAGCGATGCGGTTGTCGAATGCGCTGCTGTGGGGGCTGGCTGTCTTGTTTGGGCGGGAAGAGGTGGCGGGCACGGCCGCTTCCCGTGACCAACTCCAACTGCTGGCCTGCGCTTTGGTATGCTGGCGGCGTTGACCGGAACGGGTGAAGCCGCTCAACAGATCGTCTGGGATGTAGGCGAGGAAGCGGGAGGGTTTGCCCGTTGTCGTCTCGCCGAAAAAGGTGCGGCGGAAGGCGTGCGACAGAAACAGTTTGTCCATCGCCCGCGTAATGCCCACGTAGAAGAGCCGCCGCTCTTCAGCCAATTCTTCGGCGTCGTCCAAGGAACGGTTGTGGGGCAGCACGCCATCTTCCAGCCCGGTGATGAAGACAACGGGGAATTCCAACCCTTTGGCGGCGTGTAAGGTGAGCAGGGTGACGGCGCTGGGCGCTTCTTCCAGGTTATCCACTTCGGAGACGAGGGCGATGGTTTCCAGGAATTCGGTGAGGGTGGCGACGACGGCCGTTGCCGCCACACCGCGTAATTCTTGAACGTTTTCCCAACGGTCTTCCGCTTCCCGCTCGTCGGCCGCGCCATCTACCAGGTATTGATGGTACTTTGTTTGCTCCAAAATCAGGTCAAGCAAATCCCCGACAGGCGCGTCACGGTCGCGCAGCGTGACCCAGGCGTGCAGCATTTGCCCAAAGCCATGCAAGGCTGTGTAGGCGCGGCCACGAAACGGATGTTGAATGTCAGGATTCGTCGCCAGGTGTAGGATTGCTTCGCCCGGCTGCCAGCCATGAACGGCCGCCCACTGCGCCAACTCCTGCTGCGTTTTGCTGCCGATACCCCGCTGCGGCACATTGATCACCCGGTTAAAGCTGACAGAATCCAGCACATTATGCGTCAGCCGCAAATACGCCAGCACATCCTTCACCTCGCGCCGCTTGTAAAACTCCGTTGCGCCCACCAGCCGGTACGCCAGGCTGCTGCGCACAAACGCCTCTTCCAGCGCGCGCGACTGCGCATTGGTGCGGTACATGATGGCAAAATCTCCCGGCGCATACCCTTGCAGCAGCATCCCTTCAATGGTGGCGACGATGGTCTCCGCCTCGTCATTTTCGTTGTACGCCTCGCTGAGCACAATGGGCGCGCCCCCCTCCCGCTCGGTGAACAAATCTATGTGAATGCGGTTGCTGTTGTGCTTGATGACCGACTTGGCGGCGTCGAGAATGAGCTGCGTGGAGCGGTAATTTTGTTCTAGCAGCACCACTTGCGTTTCAGGGTACAGTTCGCGGAAGCGGTTGATGTTACGGTAATCGGCGCCGCGCCATTTGTAGATGGATTGGTCGGAGTCGCCGACGACGAAGATGCTGCCGCGCGTGGCGGTCAGCCGCTGCAGCAGTTGGTACTGCACGGTGTTGGTGTCCTGGAATTCGTCTACCAGCAGGTGATGATACCGTTCCTGGTATTTTTGCAGCACGTCCGGCCGTTCATCGAACAGGAGCACGGTGTTCATCAGCAGGTCGTCGAAGTCCATGGCGTTGTTGGCGTACAAGGTTTCCTGGTAGCGGGCATAGACGCGCCGCGTGACTTCGGAGACGTAATTGGTGGCCTGGTACTCCTCTGGGGTGATGAATTCATTTTTGGCGCTGCTGATGCCGTTGAGTAAGCTGTTGGGGCGAAACTTTTTGTCGTCCAGGTTCAGTTCTTTGAGGACTTGTTTGACCACCTGGAGCTGATCGGCCGTATCAAAAATGACAAACTCCTTGCCGTAATGGCTCAGGTTGTCGGTCTCGCGGCGCAGGATGCGGGCGCAGGTGGCGTGAAAGGTGCCCATCATCAACCCATCAGGGTGCCCATCGAGCAAAGTGGTGATGCGCTGGCTCATCTCTTTGGCCGCTTTGTTGGTGAAGGTGACGGCCATGATGCGCCAGGGGGCGACGTTGAAGGCGCGAATGAGGTAGGCAATCCGATAGGTGAGGACACGGGTTTTGCCGCTGCCCGGCCCGGCTAAAACAAGGACGGGACCTGCGGGGGCGGAAACGGCCGTTTTCTGAGCATCATTCAGTCCATTGAGAATATCCATGCGCCTATTTTAGCGGTAATTGGAGAATGGGGCGATTACGTTGCTGCGTGAAACGTGAAGCGTGATTGGCCCTCCTCACGTATCACGTTTCACGCTTCATTTCAATCAATCCGCCGGGACAAAGAAAGTCTCTTCCTCGGCGATCCCCTCGTCAACCTGACGGCGGAACTGGCTGGTATATAAATCGTAGTAGAAGCCCCTCGCCTCTAGCAGCGATTGGTGCGTGCCTTGCTCGATAATTTGCCCCTGATCAAGCACCAATACCAGGTCAGCATGGCGAATGGTGCTGAGGCGGTGGGCGATGACGAAGCTGGTACGCCCTTGCAGTAATTTGTCCAGCGCCGCCTGGATTTGCCGCTCGGTGCGCGTGTCCACGCTGCTGGTGGCTTCGTCCAGGATGAGGATGCGCGGATCAATGAGGGCGACGCGGGCGATGGAGAGAAGCTGCCGCTGCCCCTGGCTGAGACCGGCGCCGCGCTCGCCGAGCACCGTTTCGTACCCATTTTCCAGCTTCATGATGAAGTCGTGCGCGCGCGCCAGTTTGGCCGCTGCGACGACTTCCTCGTCGCGGGCGTCAGGACAGCCGTAACGAATATTATTCAGCACCGTGTCGCTAAAGAGGAACGTGTCTTGCAGCACAATGCCCATCTGTGCGCGCAGGCTGCGCCGCGTCACGTCACGGATGTCACGGCCGTCAATCAACACACGCCCCTGGCTCACGTCCCAAAAGCGGGGCAGCAGGTTGATAATCGTCGTCTTGCCCGCACCGGTGGGGCCGACAATGGCGACCATCTGCCCCGGTTCCACAGCCAGGTCAATGCCGCGCAGCACCGGTTCCCCCGCATTGTACTCCGCCCACACCTGGTCAAATTGCACGCGCCCCTGGATCGAGGGCATTTCAATGGCGTCGGCCTTGTCGGTCACGTCGGGCGTCTCGTCGAGCAGGTTAAAAATGCGCTCCGCCCCGGCAATGGCGCTCTGGATGTTCGTCCACAGCACCGAAATTTGCTGCACCGGCCGGTTAAACTGCTGCGTGTAAGCGATGAAGGTGATCACCAGCCCCAGCGAAATGGTCGCGCCAAACATCTGCTGCCCGCTGAGAATGTAAAAGCCGCCGACTACGGCCACAATTGCCAGACTGACGTAGCTGAGCGCTTCGAGGGCGGGCGCGAGGGCGCTGGTGAACACCTGGGCACGGATATTGGCGTCGCGGTTGGCTGCGTTTTGCGCCTGAAACTGCTCAATGTTCTCTTCCTCGCGGCTGAACGCCTGCACCTCGCGCACGGCCGAGATGCTTTCTTGCAAGTCCGCATTGACGGAGCCAATTTCCTGGCGGGCGACGCGGAAAGCGCGCCGCGCCTGCTGTGAAAACCAGATCGTGGCGATGAACATCAGCGGCAGCGTCACCAGGCTGATCAGGGCGAAGGCCCAGCTTTTGCTGAGCATGTTGTAGATGACCCAGACGATGAGCAGCAGTCCTTGTACGACGCTGACCAGGCCAAAGCCCATCACCTGCTGCAAGGTATCTATGTCATTGGTGAAGCGGCTCATCACGTCGCCCGCTTCGTGGCGGGTGAAGTAGCCCATCGAAAGGCGATGCACGTGCTGGAACACTTCGGCGCGCATGTCGGTGAGCGCCTTGAAGCCGGCCCAACTCATGAGGAAGAATTGGATGCCGCTGACGACGGCGTTACCCACGTATAACCCAACAATGAGCAAAATCAGCCCACCCAGGCCGCGAACCACCTGTTCGGCGCTGGCGTTGGGGTCGGGGGTGGTGTAGGTGCAGTTGCTGGCGGCGGCGTCCGTCTGTTCGGCGCTGCCCAGGGCCGCAAAGCCGCCGCTGTCGCTGGCAAACTGGCTGGCGGTGTAAGGCTGCAAGTAGCAATCTACCGCCTGCCCTTGCAGGTCGGGGATGACGACTTGCATGTAGGTGCCGGCGATGACGAAGACGGCCGTAAACAGCAGCGCCAACCAATAATTCCCAAAATATTTGCCTAACCGTTTCAGCGTCGCGCCCGTTCGCGTCGCTTTCCGCTCTTCTGCGCCAAACATGGCGTCGTGTCGTCCCATCATCATAATACACGCTCCAAATCGTCAATCAGCAGAGGTTACACAGAGATACACAGAGAAGAAGACACGGAGATACACAGAGAGAAAAGAGGAGCTTGGTCTTCGTTTCGACCAACAATGAACGGTCATTCCCGCGAAGGCGGGAATCCACAGGCGAAAATGGATTCCTGCCTTCGCAGGAATGACGGCATGGCCGAAACGATGACTATCCCCGAAAAGAGGTGTAAATGGCATATAAACCTTCTTCTCCCCTTCTTCTCTCCGTGAATCTCCGTGTCTCCCTCTGTGCATCTCCGTGTTCCCTCCGCCCATCTCCGTGTTCCCTCCGCCCATCTCCGTGTTCCCAAATCAATCGTCAATCGCCACGTCTTCGGCTAACTGCGAATGGTAAATTTCCGCGTAAATGGCGCTGCGTTCCATCAGTTCTTCATGCACGCCGCGATCCACAATCTGCCCTTTGTCCAGCACCAAAATCTGGTCCGCATTGAGCACCGTGCTGATGCGTTGGGCGATGACAAAACTGGTGCGCCCTTCCATTAGCTTGTCCAACGCCTTTTGAATCTGATACTCCGTGTTCAGGTCAACGCTGCTGGTAGAGTCGTCGAGGATGAGGATGCGCGGGTTGAGCAGCAGGGCGCGGGCGATGGCGATGCGCTGCTTTTGCCCACCGCTGAGGGTGGAGCCGCGTTCGCCGACGGGGGTGTCGTAGCCGTCGGGGAATTCGAGGATGAAATCGTGGGCGGCGGCCGCCTGGGCGGCGGCGATGATCTCGGCGTCGCTGGCGTCGGGACGGCCGAAGGCGATGTTGTCGCGGATGGAGCCGCTGAAGAGGTTGGTCTCTTGCAGCACAATGCCGATCTGTTTACGCAGGCTTTCAATGGTCACGTCGCGGATGTCGTGCCCGTCTATCAGGATGCGCCCCTCGCTGACGTCGTAGAAGCGGGGCATGAGGTTGATGATGGTGCTTTTGCCGCTGCCGGTGGAGCCAAGCAGGGCGACGGTCTGCCCCGGTGCGGCCGTGAAGCTGACGTTGGCGAGCACCGGGTCGCCGCTGCCAAAGTAGCGGAAGGTGACGGCGTCGAACTGGATACGGCCGTTCACCGCCCCCAACTCTCGCGCCCCCGGCTTATTCTCCACATCATTTTTCGCGTCTAAAATCTCAAAAATGCGCGTGGCGCTGGCCGCCGCTTGCGCCATCAGGTTGATGATGAAGCCCAACTGCCCCATCGGGATAAAGACAAAGGTGAGGTAGAGGCTGAATTTTTGCCATTCGCCAATGGTGAAGTCGCCAGCGACAATCGCCTTGCCGCCATAGTAGAGAATGGCCGCCTGCCCCAGGTTGGCGACCAGGAAAATGAACGGAAAGAGGAAAGAGAAAACGCGGCTGATTTTGATGCGTTGTTCCAGTTCCGAATCAATGCTTTCTTGAAAGCGCGCCTGTTCACGCGGTTCGGTGGTGAAGGATTTGACCACCTTCAACCCGGCCATGTTTTCCTGCAAAATGGTGTTGACGCGGCTCAACCGTTTTTGCACTTCGGCGAATAAGGGTTGGGCGATGGCCCCAAATACCATGAAGACGATCATGGCGATGGGCAGCACCGGCAGCACCACCAGGGTCAACTGCACGTTGGCCGCCAGCAAAATAGCCAGCGTGCCCACCAACAAAATCACCGATTGCAGTGCCAGCAGCAGCCCTTGCCCGATGAAGAGACGCAGCTTTTCCACATCGTCGGTGGCGCGGATCATTAGTTGGCCGGTGCGGTTTTTGTCGTGGTAGCTGAAGCTGAGCCGTTGAATTTTGGCGAAGATGTCGTTGCGCAGTTCAAAGGCGATGTTTTGCGACAATGCCTGCGACCAGTAGGTTTGGGCGAAGGTGAAGAAGCCGCGCGCAATGGCAAAGACGACGACGATGATCCCGGCGATGAGCAGGGCGCGCGGGGCGTTGTCCAGGTCAAGCTGCATTTGCGCCAGGTCGAGGCCGATTTGCGCGGCGAAGGCTTGTACCTGCGTCTGCGGGAAGCTGGCAGTGTGGTCGAGGATGGTTTTGTTGACGCCGTTGGTGACGATGGTGTCTATGATGTTTTGCACCAACTGTGGCACGGCTAACTGCGCGGCAGTGGCGATGATCAGGGCGACGGTGGCAGCGAGGGTTAGCTGCTGGTAACGCCCCAGGTAGCGAATGGCGCGGGTGAGGTCTTTGGGATTACCCCGACGGCCGTCTCCGGGACGGCCGTCGCGCCGTTGTGCTTTGGCTGTTGCTTGCATATGGATCTCCTCCGAAAATGTAGGGCGAACTTCCCAGTTCGCCCGCGCAAACTGGAAAGTTTGCGCCACACGCAATTTCCTAATCCCCGCTTCCCTCGCCACAGTCGCGGCGCGTGGCGGCGACGTGTTCACCCACCTTATGCAACAGTTCAGACAGGGTTTCCTGTTCGGCGGGGGTGAGGGCGCTGAAGCAGGCGGCGATGGTGGCGAGATGGTGGCGGGCGTAATCGGTGACGAGGGTACGGCCGTTTTCCGTCAGGCTGATATTGAAGCGGCGGCGGTCGGCCGGGTCGAGCCGCCGCTCCACCAGCCCTTCCTCCTCCAGGTTGCGGATGAAGGAACTCATGGTGTTGCGGCTGACGCCCTGGCGGTCGCTGATCTCCGACGGGTTTAGCTCACGGCCGTCGCCCATCTCCTCGGCGAAGAAGAGGTGCATCAACACGCGGTACTGCGCCAGGGAAAGGCCCACCCCGTCCACGCTCTGCTCGCCGACATGGTAAATGCTGCGCGCGACAAAGCCCAATTCGTCCACCAGGCGGATGGCCTGGGGGTCTACATCCTGGTTGAGCGCCTGCATGAACGCTAACCATTTTTGCCGTTTTTGTTTATCATGTAGCCAGTGTGACATAGTTTGGTAATGTGATGGTTTGATGCTAATCGGTAATCGGTAATCGGTAATCGGTAATCGGTAATCGGTAATCGGTAATCGGTAATCGGTAATCG
>JACSRF010000504.1 GCA_014879875.1 Anaerolinea sp. | reverse complement strand
CAGATTTCTTCTCTTTAATCTGCGAAATCTGTGGAATCTGCGGATCGATTTTCTTTGACATAACGTTAATCTCGATAATGTCTATTGAATTGCCAGTTGTTTCTTGGCGAATGGTGGCGATTGGGGCTGGTCGCGCGCCATTGGCAACCAAACCGGTATCAATTGACCGGCAATGAAGTTTGCAGCAGACGCAGGGCGTTGCCACCGAGGACTTTGCAGATGGTCGTTTCCGAGAAGCCAACTTCCATCATTTGTTGGGTGAGCACGGCAAGCTGAGCGGTGTCGAAAGCGGTGGTGATGGCGCCATCGAAGTCGGAGCCGAGGGCGCCATGATCGTCCCCGACCAGGTTGATGATGTGTTCCAGCGCGGCGATGATGTAGCGTGGATGACGGCCGCCAACGGCCGTTTGCCAATACCCCACCCCCATCACCCCACCCGTCGCCGCAATAGCGCGTATCTGATCATCCGCCAGGTTGCGCGGGTTGTCACAGGTCGCGCGCACGCCGCCATGCGACATGAGCAGCGGCCGCTGCCAGATGGTCAGCACATCGTCTAACGCCTGCGGCGACAGGTGCGCCACATCCAGGATCATCCCATGCCCGGCCATGCGGATCAGCAAGTCTAGCCCTTTGGCGGTGAGTCCCCCTTTGCGCCAGCCATGCGCCGACCCGGCAAACGGAGTGTCATAAAAATGGGTCAGGCCAAGCATCCGATAGCCAGCCGCATACAGCGTGTCCACATTGGCCGGGTCGCCATTTAGCGCCTGCGCACCTTCAATCGCCAGGATGCCGCCGCTGGGAAACGGCCGTTTCGCCCGCGCCGCCAGCAAAGCGACCAACTCCCCCTGGTTGTGCAGCGCTACCAACTGCCCGCCCGACTGCGCCGCCATTTCATGCAGCCGCTGCGCCATCCACAGCGCCCGCCCCAACGGCGAAAGCCAGGCCAGGCGCGACCCTTGCGCCACCCCGGCCAGGCGCAGCAAATCGGGCAAATGCGCCGGCGTGCGGTTCACATTAAAACTCAGGGGAATGCGCGTCGCCGCCGCAAACACCTGAATGGCAACGTTACCCGCCTGCAACCGCGGCAGGTCAACGTGCCCCACGTCGCTGCGCCGGCGCAAATCACGGCCAAAGAGCAGCGAATCACAGTGCAAATCAATGACCAGGCTGCTGTGATGCAGGCGTTGCACGGCGGGGGAGATAGCTGGCAGTGGTTCCGGCCGCACGCGGTTCAGCCATCCTTCCAGGTTTTTGCCGGCCCACCACAGGAGGGCTACGGCGCCGGTCACTCCCAGAAAAAGGTTATGCCATTGTTTAGGCATCATGAGCGGTGGAACAGGTGTGGATTGCGCGCTACCCATTGATACAGGTCGCCAATTCCCTCTTGTGGGGAGATGCGTGGCTGCCAGCCCAGTTTGGCTGCCGCCTGGCGGATGTCGGCGATGAAGACGCGCTGATCGCCAGGCCGCCAATCGTGATAGGTGATGGGTAACGGCCGTTGCGCCAACTTCTCCAACAACGGCCCAAATTCAGCCCAAACCGACAACGTATTAGCCGGGCCACCGCCCAGGTTAAACGCCTCCCCGCTGAGGGCATCCATGTGCGCAATGCCCAACTCGTAAGCGCGAATGAGGTCAGAAACGTGCAGCAGATCGCGCACCTGTTTACCATCCCCGTAAATGGCGATGGGGCGCTGCTGCGTGGTAGCGATGACAAAATGCGCCACCCATCCCTGGTCTTCCACACCAAACTGCCGCTGCCCATAGATGCAGGATTGGCGAAAAACGAGCGTGCGCAAGCCATAGATGCGCGCATAATCCTGGGTATACTGATCGCCGGCGCCTTTGGAACAGCCATAAGGGGAAGTAAAATCGAGCGGATATCGTTCGCCAATGCCATGTGGATGATCGGCATAGGCGTAGCGTGTGGGCTGTTCAACGATGGCGATCTCTTGCATCCCGCCATACACCTTGTTGGTAGAGGCATAAAGAACGGCCGCTTCCGGGCAGCGATGGCGCACAGCTTCCAGCACATTAAACGTGCCCAGGGCGTTGATCTCAAAATCTTCGCGCGGATTGAGTACCGAGGTGGTGACGGCAACCTGGCTGGCCAGGTGCAGCGCCACGTCTGCGCCGCCGATACTCTCTAGCAGCCGGTCATAATCTCGAATGTCGCCATGAATGAACTGGGATCGGGAACGGCCGTGTCGTTCATACAGCCATTCCAGATTCGCCTGCCCGCCAATACGCGACAAGTTGTCGTAAATAACAACGTCGTGTCCCTGTGTCAAAAAATGGTCGGCGCTGTTACAGCCAATAAAACCGGCGCCGCCGGTGATAAAAACTTTCATGTTTGC
Organism: Anaerolinea sp.; assembly: GCA_014879875.1. GTDB lineage: Bacteria > Chloroflexota > Anaerolineae > Promineifilales > Promineifilaceae > JACSRF01. The sequence goes on along the minus strand of JACSRF010000504.1, from coordinate 31,869 downwards.
CCCCTTGCTTAAAGGAAAGAGCAAGGATTTGGGGATTTTTCTTAATCCCCAAATCCCAACTTCTCATTCGTAGTGATATATTTCCTTATACAGGTGTTGCGCTCTTAATCCGCACCGCGCAGCCGCATAAATAATGCTTTTTTGGCCTGCGCCAGCGTGCGCGCATAGTAATCATCTTTGAGCATCACGGTCATGATCAGCGCATCGTCACCGGTATCCTGGTAGTAACGCGGCCGTTCCCCCACCACATCAAAGGCGTATTTTTGGTACAACGCCTGCGCGACCGTGTTACTGCGCCGCACTTCCAACGTCGCCAACGTCGCGCCCGCTTCCCCGGCCAGATAAAGCAAGTTCAGCAGCAGCAGTTCGCCCAATCCCCGCCCGCGCCATTTGGGATGCGTGGCAATGGTGATAACATGCGCCTCGTCCGCCAACATCCAAAAACCGGTGTAGCCGATAATCTTTTCCGGCGCGGTTAAGACCTGGTAATGCGCCATTTTGTTCTGCGTCAGCTCATGCACGTACAGACCGGCCTTAACGGGGGTGGGAAAGGAAAGGCGATCAATGGCGCGCACTACATCAATATCATCAACGGTCATGGAACGCAGACTATAGGGTGGGGGGGGAGTGAGCATAGTGGATGTCATGAAGGGGGAGTTGTGAAGACCTGTCAGGTCTTTTTTTAGCTAATTACCCCCTGGGTCTTTCAGGTAGATGGGCGACAGGCTGGCGGCATCGTCAGGCGACCCTTTGCGCAACCGCTGCCAGCCCAGTTCAGCCAGATTACCGGCGCGACGGGTGGAGGCGGCCGGCGTCGCCAGGCGATATGCTTTGTTGGCGGCGCGAATTTGTTTGGCGGCGTCAGCGGTTATTTCCCCGGCAAAGGTGATGGATTCGTCGTTTAATGTGCCCAGAAAGTCAGGCCAGGATTCGATGAGGGGTTGGGCGGCCGCCTGCCACCCTTTACGGCCGTTCCACTGATAAACGGCCGCGCAAATCCGCGTGCGCCCCGCTTCGGCGACAATCGCCAGCTTGCCCGGCAGCGCGCCAAACCCGGCGGCCACAATGTCCAGGGTCGGGACGCCGAGCAGGGGCGTCTGGTGCGCCAGGGCGATGCCCTTGGCCACAGCCAGCCCCACGCGCAAACCGGTATAAGAGCCAGGCCCCAACGCCACGGCTATCCCTTTCAAATCGCTGCTGGCAACATTGGCGCGCTGCAACATCCCCACAATGGCCGGCGCCAGGGCAACAGTTTGGGTATTAATGCTGTGCCAACCTGCTTCGGCGATCACGGCCGTTCCATCATGTAAAGCCAACCCTGTCCAGCGGGTTGCGGTGTCTATCGCTAAGATCATAATGATTACACGCCAAACGCACTGCGCTTGAACGCCTCCAATAAAGCCGCCGACCGTTCTCCCCTGGCAACAAAACGCAGCGAACGGCGGGTTTCATTCAGGTAAGCCAACTGCACCCACAAACAATCTTGCGGGAGCAGCGCTTCGATCCGTTCCGGCCATTCAATCATCACCGCCCCAAAGCCGTCGAGAACGTCCTCAAAACCGACTGTGCTGATGTCCAGCGCCGATTCTAGTCGGTAACAATCAATGTGGTAGAGGGTACGGCCGTCATGCAAACGCGGGTACTCATTCACCAGGGTAAACGTGGGGCTGGTCACCCGCAGCGACGTACCCCAACCACGCCCAATACCCCGCGCCAACGCCGTCTTCCCGGCGCCCAACTCGCCAGAAAGGCAAATAACATCCTGACTATGCAGCAGTTCACCCAAACGGACGCCCAGGCGCTCCGTTTGCACTACACTGCTGCTGATAAAATCAAGTGTCCACTTGTCTAAAATTGCCATGACTATTTATCAAGAAATAGATAGTGTATTTGTAACAGTTCTTGGCTATTATACCTTCACCTGTTAATCATGGTATCATACCAAACGACAGAATAGCAGAACCAATAGAGCAAAAATTAGGTGTAACCAGAATCCCGTCGGTTAATCCATTCAATTAGATTTGCGTGCAGGAACAGGGGTTGCTCTATCAAGGAGAAAAAGGAATGCGGGTACTCGTCATATCAGACATTCATGCCAATCTGACCGCTTTTGAAGCCGTGCTAGAAGATGCTGCCGGATTATGGGACAAAATCTGGTTTCTGGGTGATTTAATCGGTTATGGGCCTGATCCCAACGAGTGCGCCGAACTGTTGTGCCAGTATGATCCCATTGCTCTTTCTGGCAATCACGATTGGGCCGTTTTGGGGAAATTGGATATTTCGACATTCAACGCCGAAGCCAAAGCAGCTATCACCTGGACGCGTGCAACCCTTAACGAGCAAACCCGTGATTACTTGAAATCGCTGCCGGCCATGCGCATTGAAGGCGTTTTTACTCTGGCCCACGCCAGCCCGCGCCAACCGGTATGGGAATATATCCTTGATCCGTACACAGCGGCGCTTAATTTTGATTTTTTCAATACGGTATACTGCCTGGTGGGGCATACACATGTGCCGGTCTGGTTTGAGGAGGAAGATGTGTACCAGGTTGTGCCGCGAATGCCAGAATATGGGCGGCCCATGCATCTGCCGCAAAACCGCCTGATCATCAATCCGGGCAGTGTCGGCCAACCGCGCGATTCAGACCCACGAGCGGCGTATGCGCTGCTAGACACGGAAACGTTGTGCTGGGAATATCGCCGCGTTCCTTATGATATTAACAAAGTGCAAAAGCGTATGCGCGCCTGCGACATGCCGTCGCGATTGGTCAATCGCCTGGAGTATGGGTGGTAAACGGTAAGCGGTAAAACGAACATTTGTCGGTAAGCTAAAGATGTCCCAAATCATGCGGTGGCTACATTACATACGGCGCAAAAGTTTTGTCAGTGTAGTTATCGAAACAGACAAAGGTAACTACATCTTTTGCCAGGCGATGCTGGCAAAAGATGGTGTAAACACAGATAGGAGAAACACGGATAAAGTCCCCAAAAATCGTGTTTTTCCCATCCGTGTTTACAAGGTCGACAATTTTTTGTCGACCTTGGCGCTGTTAGCGCCTATACACTCAATGGTAACAAGTTTGGGCATGGTTCACTGTAAACCAAATCATCTTTACAAATTTCCGCTTGTAGCCGCGATTGGAAATCGCGGCTACGAAATTGTAAAGATCGTTTCACCAATGAAGTTTTAATTGTCCATGCCACACACGACTTGGACAATGTTGAACTAATGATTGCCAATACTGTTGTTGTGTCTGAAACCGACACCCGCACATTGCTTACATTTTTAGCTAACGGATAATATATGGGCATCCTGAACAACCCTTTCATTAAAGTAATCATAGCATTGGTTGTGTTGTACATCTGCTTACCGGCAATAATGGAAATCTTGCTTAATTTTGGTGCGTTCCTGGTAGGTTTTTTGCTACTGTCATTTTTGCTAAAAGCAACGTCCAGACGATAAACGGTAAGCCTGCCACAGTGGAGGTCAACGGTTTCAAGCAGTGATACTGTCGGGCATTCTTTTTTCCGGTGAATGAAACTCACCGAACACCGATTACTAAACGCCGGCAATGGCCTGGCGCACGGCCGCAGCGTGTTGTTGAAAGTCGGCCGTCGCTTGCATGTGCAGGTGGCGCGGGCGCGGTAAACTAATGGGAATGCGCGCCGTAATCCTGGCCGGTTTGCCGGCGGCCGGCTCCCCATTCATCACCATCACTTCATCAGCCAGCAGCACCGCCTCCATAATGCTGTGCGTCACCATGAAGACGGTGACGGGCATGGCCTCCCAAATACGCAGCAGTTCTTGCCCCATCCGTTCACGGGTCAGGGCGTCCAGCGCGCCAAACGGCTCATCCAGCAGCAGCAGCGCCGGCTCATGCACCAGGGCGCGGGCAATGGAGACGCGCTGCGCCATGCCACCGGAAAGCTGCGCCGGATAGCTGTGGATAAAGTCGCTTAAGCCTACCAGGTCTAACACCGCTTGAATACGGCCGTTCCCCTCCCCCTTCTGCACCCCTTGCAGCTCCAACGGCAGCGCCACGTTGTCCCAAACGGTGCGCCAGGGCATCAGCCCATCTCGCTGGAACACAATGCCAATGGGAGAGCCATGCAAATGGGGCGGCTGACCTTGCAGCAGCGCCTCGCCTCCGGTAGCCGGCAGCAGCCCCCCCAGCAGACGCAGCAGCGTTGACTTGCCCACGCCGGATGGCCCAACCAGGGCCACAAACGCCCCGGCGGCAATGGTCAGCGACACATCCTCAAGGACGTGCAGCCGCCCTTCAAAGATGAAGCTAAGTTCGTGGGTGATGAGAAACGGCCGTTCTGTAACCATGCGTAAACCGTAAACTGTAAACCGTAAACCGTAAACCGTAAACCGGTTACGGATTACGGTTTACGGCTGGGCGTTCAAAATGAATTCATTGGTATACGCCGCGTCCAGATTGGCGACTGGCGCATCCAGCAGCCCCATTTGCAACAAAATCTCTTCCGTTTGCTTCCAGGAAGCGGGGTCTGTTTCGCCCAATGTCTCCGCCTGCCAGAGCAGCAACGACGCCTCCAGCACATTCATGCGGCTGTCATCCAACCCTTCAACAAACTTCTTACAGATGGTATACGCCGCCTGCGGATCGGCCAGCGTATCCGCCAGGCCGCGCAGCGTGGCGCGCACAAACCCCTGCACCAGTTGCGGATTATTGGCAATGGTTGTTTCGTTGGTGATGATGCCGTTGGCGACCATGTCAATGTAATCGGCCACGTTCATGACGTTAATCGCTTCGCCGCGCGCCGCCAACTGCACCGGCTCATTGTTGACATACACCACCACCGCTTCCGACTGCCCGGTTAACAAGGATTCGATCTGCGTAAAGCCAATGTCGTTGGCGTTTACGTCTGTTTGCGCCAACCCATTGGCCGCGAGCAGCCCCACATAACCGACGTAAGAAGCGCCAAAGAAACCGGGCAGGCCAACGGTGCGGCCGCGTAAATCGGCCGGACTGACGATACCGGCATCCGCTTTGCTGACAATCGCCACCGGATAGCGCTGGAACCATTCCAACACATACACCACCGGCAATTTCTGCGCGCGCGCCAGGACCACCTGCTCGCCGCTGACAATGGCCAGCGGGACCTGGTTCGCGCCGACCAGCGCCATGCCGTCAGTTTCAAAGCTGTAGTCGAATTCGATTTCCAGTCCTTCGGCGGCATAATACCCTTTGTCTACGGCCACGTAGATGGGGGCGTACTGTGGGTCTGGAATGTACCCCATCGGCAGGCGAATACGTGTTAAAGCGGCCGTTTCCGTTACCTCATTCTGACTGCTGCAAGCCATAAGCAACCCAACGGCGATTAAGAATAGAAGTCTTGATAATCGTTTCATGGTTTTCCTCCAAATTAATGAAACACACCCTTTAGCCAATCGCACTATTGTCGGCTGCCTGCTTGCTGCCAGCGCAGCAGCCGTTTTTCCAATAAAGCCACCACTCCATATAAACTGAGGGCCATGAGTGATAGCGTCAACAACACCACAAAGACCAGGTCTGTTTTGAATTGGTAACGCGCCGTTACCAGCAAAAAGCCAAGCCCCTCGCTTTTGGGCTGCACAAACTCGCCCACCAATGCGCCAATCACCGACAAGGTAGCCCCCACCTTGAGTCCGGCGAGGATGACGGGCAGCGCCGCCGGGATTTCTAATTTACGAAACGTCTGCCAGCGTGTGGCTTGTAAGGAGGTCATCAGATCATACAGTTCGGCCGGCACGGAGCGCAGCCCGGCGATAATGTTGATGAGGATGGGGAAAAAAACCACAAGCACAGCGACGAGGACGCGCGCCCAATAGGTGGAGCGCACCCAAATGGTGAGCAAAGGGGCGATGGCGATCACCGGAATGGCCTGCGAGGCAATCAGGTACGGGGAAATGAGACGGGCAGCGAGGGGAGATTTGGCGAGCAGGTAGCCCAGGGGCAGGGCGATGATGCAGCCGATGAGCAGCCCCGGAATGACTTCGCTGAGGGTGATGAGGGTGTGTTTGGGCAAACGGCCGTCGCCCACCACAATCTGCAACTGCCGCCACACATCGCCGGGACCGGGCAAAATAAACCGGTCATACTCGCCCCACATAACCAGGAGTTCCCACCCTAGCAGCAAAGCCAGGAAGGAAACAAACACCATCAACCAGGTCGGTTGTGCATTTAACCAGCGCATCGGTTCACTTGTCGCTATAGGGCAGGGGGAGGGGGAACGGTAATCAGTAAGCGGTGATCGGTGGTCGGTAAAACTGCTTAGGGTTCGCGCGTAAACAAGTTTGTAGTAACGGCTTTAGCCGTCCAGACCGCTGAAGCAGTTACTACGAACAAAAGTCCAAAGTTGTTTTCGATGGAACCCTTAGTCCATTTCAGCTACCGACGCCATTAACAAAAAACCCCCACAAAGGGGGCAATGGCAAACAACACGCTGTTTCCCTTCTCCCATCCAGACTATCACTGTCGGCTCTGGATTCACACCAGATCCACCGTTGGCGGTTATCGGTAGTCGGTAATCGGTCTACAAACTGCTTACCGTTTACTGATCACTGCTTACCGTTCACCGCCAACGGGTCGCGGGCTTGGCTTGCGTTCGCCTTACCGCCGGTCGGGAATTACACCCTGCCCCGAAGGTTATTATGAGTTTGTGCAAAATATAACAATGATTATAACGGGCATGGCTTCCAAGTCAACTACCACCCATAAAAAAAGCGACCAGCATAGTGCTGGTCGCCTCTCCTATAAAACCTGTGCCGCGTATTGCCAACTACTGCTTACGGCTTACCGCTTCCTGCTCCGCTTTTGTCTGCTTCAAGCCTGGCAAATTGCCAATAGCGCCCATCAAATCCATGCCGGTCAGCGCCTCAATGGTCGCCGGAACCTGGGCGATGATATTCGTCACGTCTTGCGTAATTTTGGATGCGCCGACGCCGGAGTTGGCATCGCCGCCATTGCTGACAATGACGATGCGGTCTGTCTTCGACAAGGGCTGGGCAATGGCGGCGGCGATTTCCGGCAGGCTGTCCAGCAATTGTTGGATAACGGCCGCTTGCGTATATTCCTTCCACGCATCCGCCTTCTTCAGCGTCGCTTCCGCTTCGGCCAACCCTTGCTGCCGGATCACTTCCGCCTCGGCCAAACCCTTTTGCCGCAGCACATCCGCCTCCGCCAACCCTTGCGCCTTGGTTGCGTCCGCTTCCGCCTGCCCTTTGTACCGAATCGCTTCCGCTTCACCGGAAGCTTCTGTTTGCAGTTGGAACTGCCGCGCTTCGGCCAACGTTTGCACCTTGAAGCGTTCCGCTTCCGCCGGTTTGCGCACCATCGCTTCCAATTCCTTTTCGCGGCGCGACACTTCCTGCTCCTGCACTTCAATAGATTTGCGCTTGGCGACGACCTCGACCTCCACCTCTTCCGCCTTCACCTGCTGATTGGTGATGTTCATTTGCAAGGTGTAAGCCAGTTCTGCTTCCGCTTTCTTGCGGTTTGTTTCCGCTTCGTAGGCCGCCTTTTGCACCTCAAAGCTCTTGCGGCTTTCGGCGATCTTCGTTTCGGCGTCGAATTTGGCCGATTCCCCTTGCTGGCGGGCGCGGGCGCTTTCGATGGTCGCGTCACGCGCCGCCTCCGCCTCGCCGATGGTGGCGTCGCGCTTCACCTGGGCAATACGCGGCCGTCCTAACGCTTCCAGATACCCTTCGCTGTCGCTAATGTCCTTGATGACGAAGGAGACGATCTCCAGACCCATGCTCGCCATGTCTTCGCCAGACACCTCTTGCACTTTCTGCGCAAACGCTTCACGGTCTTTGTACAACTGCTCCACCGTCAGCGTCCCCAGAATGGCGCGTAAATGGCCGGCGAGCGTTTCGTGCGCCACATATTTAATCTCATCCTTGCTTTTGGAAAGGAATTGGATGGCGGCCGTGCGAATTGAATTTTGATCGCTGCCAATTTTTGTTTGCGCGACCCCCTCCACCGTCACGGGCACACCCTGTAAGGTGGGCACGTCGGGGGTGGTAATGTCAATGGTCATGATTTCCAGCGACAGGTCATCCACACGCTCCAAGATGGGCCAGATGAAGGAACGGCCGCCGGTGACAATACGAAACTTACTCTCGATGCCCTGAAAATCGCGCCCTTTGTGCCCCTCGCCACGCCCGGAGATGACCAACACTTCGTTCGGGCCAACTTTCTTGACGCGGCTGGCGTACACAAATACGAGGGCAAAGCTCACGAAGATAATAACTGGGATCACAATGGCAACAATGCCTTCCATAATTCTCCTCCTGTCTTGGGAGATGGGAAATGGGAGAATGAACGTTAAATCATGCTCTCGTTTCCCGATAACAAAACTTTATGACTCTTCAAACGGCCGCACGACAGCAACCCGGCCAGTGACCCGTTCGATCGTGACCAGGCTGCCCCGTTTGATCGGTTTGCCGGTAGCCGAACGCGCCCCTAATTTAACCCGGCCGCTGACATTATCATACGCAATTTCCCCCATCCCATTGGCCGGAATGGTCGTGATCACTTCCACTTCGCGGCCGGCCGCGTCATCAGACAGGCTAAAATGGCTCGATTTGCTGGGGGATAGAATGTAAATGAAGAAAGCCTGCGCCAGCACCCCAAAGACCAGCCCAACGGCCGTTGCCCACAACACACTCGGTATCGTCCCCATATCCAGCCACAGCCGCGTCACCAAACCGGCCGTACCAAAACCGGCGCCAAACATCGCCAGGGCAAAGGGGCTGACGCTGATGAAATCCACACCGCCATCCGCATCGGCGCCAAAGTCTAGCGCATCGCCAAACTCTGCGCCCACCAGTGTAATGACAGCAAACACAAAGCTGGTAAATACAACGCCAGCATACACAATGTTGAGTGTACCAGAAGCCCAAAACTCATGTAACATGGGGTTATCCTTGAAAATCGTAACGACTAAGCCTCTCTGGGAAAGTTTGTTAGTTTGCTGGTTTGCTTGCCAGCCGACTAACAAACCAACAAACTGAGTAGCTGCTGCAAATCAGGCAATCATTCGTCGGTTACAAACTCATTATACAAAGAGGGTATCAGCCAGCGCAACCAGTTCAGGTAACGGCCGTGACCGTGCGCATTTGCCAATATATACGAGTGGGACCCCGAATAGTTGTTCCAGGCCCCATATTAGGGAACCTTTTACCTGATGTGGCAGGCGTTTCACCTCATGTTATAATTCTTCCCTGGTATTTTCGATACATTAGATATTGTTGGAATTAACGTTATGTCAAAGAAAATCGAACCGCAGATTGCGCAAATTTCGCAGATTAAGAAGAAAAAATCTGTGGAATCCTTCGGTAGGCTCAGGACAAGTTCTGCGTAATCTGCGGATAAATGCTTATTTCCGATAATGTCTATTAATCTATGGAAGCGTGATTTTTATGAGCGATGCGCGCAGTTTTCAAGGTATTATTTTACGCCTCTTGGCGTATTGGCAAGAACATGGCTGCCTGGTGCAGCAGCCCTATAACGTGCAGGTGGGGGCCGGTACCATGAACCCGGCCACGTCGCTGCGCGTGTTGGGGCCAGAGCCGTGGAATGTGGTGTACGTGGAGCCGTGCATTCGCCCGGATGACGGCCGTTTCGGGGACAACCCCTACCGGATGCAAATGCACCACCAGTTGCAAGTCATCCTCAAACCAGACCCCGGCAACCCGCAAGAGCTGTATCTCAAAAGCCTGGAAGCCATCGGCATTGACCCACGCCGTCACGATATTCGCTTTGTCGAGGACAACTGGGAAAGCCCGGCGCTGGGCGCGTGGGGGTTGGGTTGGGAAGTGTGGCTGGATGGGCAAGAAATCACCCAATTCACCTACTTCCAACAGGCCGGCGGGCATACGCTTGATCCTGTTTCCGTCGAAATCACTTATGGCCTGGATCGCATTGCCCTGGCGCTGCAAGACGTCAACAGCGTCTGGGAATTAAATTATGGCGCCGGCGTGCCCTATGGCGACATTTTGCTGCAAAGTGAGATCGAACATTGCCACTACTACTTCGAGGTAGCCGACGTAGAGGCCATCCGCAATGTGTACGACACTTACGAACGTGAGGCGCTGCGCTGCCTGGATGCTAACCTGGTACTGCCGGCGCATGATTATAATTTGAAGTGCTCCCATTTATTCAATATTTTGGATACGCGCGGGGCTATTGGGGTGACAGAACGCGCCAATTATTTCCGCCGGATGCGCAATGTGGCGCGGCGCGTGGCCGATATGTACGCAGCACAGCGACAGCGCCTGGAATACCCGCTGCTGCCGCCAGAAACCACCACGTCAAAAGCAGCACAGACAGTTTTGCAATTTGCGCAAAGTGAGATGCCCCATACATTTTTGCTGGAAATTGGCAGTGAGGAGCTGCCGGTTGGCGATTTGACGTCAGCGATGAGACAGTTGCAAACGCTGGTACCGGAGATGTTAGATGGGCTGCGTTTGCGATACAGCAAGGTTGAAGTATTTGGCACGCCGCGCCGGCTGGTAGCGTTGGTACATCGGCTGCACGGCCGTCAGCAGGATTTGGAAAGCGTGGTGAAAGGGCCACCGGCCGACCGCGCCTTTGATGCGGCCGGCAAGCCGACGAAAGCGGCCGAGGGCTTTGCGCGCAGCCGTGGCCTGAATGTGGCCGATTTGCAAGTGGTGGAAGAGGATGGCAAACGGTATGTAACGGCCGTTGTCCATGAAGCAGGTCAACTGACGGCCGCTGTGCTCAAAGAAGCCCTGCCTAACCTCGTTGCCAGCCTCAAATTTGAAAAAAATATGCGCTGGAATCAGACTAACGTCGCCTACAGCCGCCCCTTGCGCTGGATCGTAGCCATGTATGGCCCAGATGTTGTCCCCTTCGTCTATGCCGGCGTGTTGGCCGGCAGCGCCAGTCGGGGCTTGCGCCCTTATGGGTCTCCCCTGGTGCAAATTGACGATGCCGCCAACTATGCCGTCATCATGCGCAAAAACGACATTGTGCTGGACACGGAAAAACGCAAAGAGCGTATTGTGAGCATCGGCAGCAAATTGGCGGCCGAGAAGGGAGGCGTCATCCCCGAAGACTCCGCTTTGTTAGATGAAGTGGCTAATCTGGTGGAACGGCCGACCCCCCTGCGCGGCCAATTTGAGGAACGGTTCCTGACCTTGCCCGGCGAGGCGCTGGTCGCCGTGATGCGCAAGCACCAACGCTACTTCCCGGTGTACAACGAGCAAGGCAGCCTGATGCCTTACTTCATCGCTGTGCGCAACGGAGATGAAAAACATCTAGACAGCGTGATTCATGGCAATGAGCACGTCATTCGCGCCCGCTTTGCCGACGCCGAATTTTTCTATAAACATGACGTGCAGCACAAGCTGGCCGACTTTTTGCCCAGGCTAGATACGCTCACGTTCCAGGCAGACCTCGGCTCGATGCTGGATAAGACACACCGCCTGCAAAAACTAACGCCGGTGTTGGCCGGGATGCTGGGGTTGACTGAAGCGGAAACGGCCGTTGCCACCCGCGCCGCCGCCTTAGCCAAAGCCGACCTGGCGACCGCGATGGTCGTCGAGATGACCTCGCTGCAAGGGATCATGGGCGCGCATTACGCCCGGTTGAGCGGCGAACCAGAGGATGTCGCCGCCGTGATCGCCGCCCAATACCAGGCCGTCAACCAGACCGGCGCCGCACTGGCGTTCGCGTTAGCTGACCGGCTGGACAGTCTGGTTGGGTTATTCACTGTTGGCTTAGCGCCAAAAGGGTCAAACGATCCCTTTGCGCTGCGCCGCGCCGCCTTGCAGATCATTGAGAACCTGGTACGAAACGAAACGCTGTTTGACTTGCGCGCCGCCGCCGCCGCTGCGGCCAAATTCTTGCCCGCAGCCAGCAGCGCCGCGACGTTACAGGAAGTGTTGGCCTTTGTGGCCGGCCGTCTGGAAGGCGTGCTGCGCGAGGAAGGGTTTGCTACCAGTGTGGTGAAAGCGGTGTTGGCCGAGCAGGGGCACAATCCTTATGGCGCGCGCCAGGCGGCGTTGGCCTTGCAGCAGGCGCTACAAGCGCCAGATTGGTCGGCGCTGTTGGATGGGTATGCGCGCTGTGTGCGTATCACGCGCAGCCAGGCGGAACAATTCGCCCTGCGCCCAGAAGATTTCACGCTGGCGGCGGAGACGAATTTGTATGCGGCTTATGCAACGGCCGCGCAACTGCGTGATGGCTCTGTGGACGCCTTTATCAACGGCGCGCGCCACATGCTGCCGGCCATTACCGCCTTCTTTGATGAGGTGTTAGTGATGGATGAGAATGCGTCTGTCCGCGAAAACAGGCTGGCGCTGCTGCAACATGTGGCCGATCTGGCGATCGGTATTGTGGACCTTTCTTACCTGGAAGGGTTCTAAAGGCTCATCAGGATTTCGCGGGGTTTTGGCTGAAGCGTGAAACGTGAAACGTGATGTCTCCCTGGTCATGTTTCACGTTTCACGGGCTGTAAACCCCGTGAATTCCCAAAGAGCCAAAAACAAGAGACCTGTAACCTTTCCGGGCACAGGTCTCTTTTCATTATGGATGAGCAGTTGCCATTTTTTACAACATTTGCCACAGATTGAGTATAATCAGGCGCGACGAGTAAGAAATCCTTCCACTTGAGCGGGCAAACCCAACTGAGCAATGAGCGTAACCCAAGAAATTAAAGACCGGTTAGATATCGTAGATTTTGTTTCGGGCTATTTGCCCCTGCGCAAATCGGGGCGCAATTATGCCGGTTTCTGCCCGTTTCATCAGAACACCCGCACCCCCTCATTTTACGTCTTTCCCGAAACGCAGACGTGGCGCTGCTTTGGCGCGTGCGCCGAGGGCGGAGACATTTTTTCATTTGTCATGAAAAAGGAGGGGTGGGATTTTAAGGAAGCGCTGCAAAATCTGGCGCAGCGGGCAGGGGTAACACTGGACACCGGGCAGGGCGTAGATAAGGCGAAACAGGCGGCCGCACAGAAGCTGGCTGATTTGCTAGGGGCGGCCGCCGATTATTTCCACATGCTGCTGCTGCACGCGCCCGAAGCGACCTACGCGCGCCAATACGTCGGCGAGCGGGCATTAGCCGAGGAGACGCTAGACACGTTTCGGGTGGGGTTTGCGCTGCCTTCGTGGGACGCCTGCCGCAACCATTTCAATGACCAGGGGTATGATGACGCGGATTTGATTGCCGTCGGCTTGCTGACGGTGAACGAGGAGAAGCAGCGGCGCTATGACCGCTTTCGTAACCGGCTGATGATTCCGATTCGGGATGTGAACGGCCGTGTCGTCGGTTTTGGCGCGCGCACGCTGGACAAAGATGGCCTGCCTAAGTATCTCAACTCGCCGCAGACGGCGTTGTTTGACAAAAGCAGCCTGCTCTACGGGTTGGACACGGCGAAGCGGCACATCCGCGAAGCGCGCCAGGTGGTCATTGTCGAAGGATACATGGATGTGATGCAGGGGTGGCAGCATGGCTACCGCAACCTGGTGGCGCAAATGGGCACGGCGCTGACCGAACCGCAGTTGCAGGCGTTGAAACGGTACACGAAGCGGTTTGTGCTGGCGTTGGATGCAGACGCCGCCGGGGCCAAAGCGACGCTGCGCGGCTTGCAGGTGGCGCGGCAATCGCTAGATCATGAGTTGGAGGCGCGCTTTGACGCACCCAACCTGGTGCGCTACGAGTCGCGGCTGCAAGCGGATATTCACGTGGTCACGCTGCCGGAAGGGAACGACCCAGACAAATTGATCCGCACAAACCCGGCGCAGTGGCCGGAACTGCTGGCGCAGTCGCAGCCGGTGGTGGCGTATGTGATTGAGGTGTTGACGCGCGGCCTGGATATGGGGGATGCAAAAGCGAAAACGGCCGTCGCCCAACAAGTGATCCCGCTGATCAAAGATATTCAAGACCCGGTGGAGCGCGATCATTACTGGCAGCAGTTAGGCCACGCGCTGCAAATTGATGAGCGGGCGCTGCGCCAGGTACGTCTCGATACCAAACCGCCTGCTCCGCGCCCGTCTGCCCCATCAACGTCATCTTTTATGCCGCCAGAACCAGATACGCCCTGGCCTGAAGGGACGCAGATAAAACCGGTTATAGTACGGCCGTCAACCAAACCCTCCCGTGAAGAAAACTTCCTGTACCAATGTCTGGTGGATCCACAACTTGGCGTGCGCGTCAATCAATTGTTGCAGCAGATGGGGCAAACGGCCGTTTCCGCCAATGACTTTCCGACAATCGAAGATAAGCTGTTGTGGCAAAGCCTGACAGCCGGCTTAGTTGTCGCTGACCGTGATTTGTGCGATAGTTTAGACGATCCGGTGCTGCTGCGTCGGGTTGAAGCCCTGAAAAAAGCATCATCTCATTCCCAGGCTAACTTAGCCCGGCTGCCGGACACGCCGGACAAGTTAGCATTATCTGTATTGCAATGGCGACTAGAGGCGATCAAGCGCCAGTCACAAGAAATCAAACAGTTGGTACACAGCGCTGCACAGCAAGCCGAGCCGGAACTACTGCGACTGCACCAGCAGCAGGCAAATACATTGACCGCAGCCAAGCGCGATATTGACAAGGCCATTGCTTCGATGTCGGCGCTCAATCGGCGGCGTACTGAAGAACGCGATCATTAATTCTTGGCTCTTTGGGAATACGAGGAATCTTAGCCATATCAGCCTATTGCGTATTGACCTCTAGTTAAGCAATACGCAATGTTTCACAGCCAACCCTTTGCCTTCCTAGAGATCCCCAAGTGATTTAGTGATTTGATGAGGGGCAGTAAACAAACATGGATTTTGAACCAGACCTGGATGACGATTTGAATGCAGTTGACGACCTGGATGAGGTCGAAGAACTGGATATGGAGGCGCTTGTTAAAAAAGCGCGTCGCACCCGTGTTATTGACGAGGCGGATATGCAGGCGATCCTGGCCTCGGCCAGTGAAGAGCAGTCCGATCGTCTGTACGCGCAATTGCAGCGGCTGAATGTGCAAATCATTTCTGCTACCGGGGAAGCCATAGACAACTTTGCCGAGTCTGACTTGTTGTCTTCCTTAGACGATGATGACATAGGCGGGTCTGGCTACCTGGCGCTAGACGTGGAAGACGACCCGGTTCATACCTATTTGCGTGAAATAGGGCAGGTACCCTTGCTAACGGCCGAACAGGAAATCTGGTTGTCTACGCAGTTAACGGCCGTCTCCGCCCTTGAATCCTTAAAGGAACAACTCATCAATGGCGAAGATGATGAAGACGCCCTGGAAAGCGCCCGCTTCCGCGCCATGATGGCTAACTATGCGGCAATTGAAGGCCATTGGCAGACGGTATGCAAAGCCAGCGCCCTCCTCGAAGTAGAACCTCCGGCATTGCTGCCACTGCTCAACGAAGCACAGCAGCTTCGCCGTGGTTGGGATGCCAACCAGAACTCTTATTTGCGTCAATACTTGAACGAAGGGAATTGGGGACAATTTCTGGTCTGGGCAGATCTGGCGACAGGCTGCTTTGTCATCTTTACCGCGCTCTACCTGCTGCCACCACAAACAGTACAAGAGCTTAAAGAGTATTACCAGGAACACAACAAGCTGGCTGATGCCGACACCTTTCATGCCTGGTTGTCAGGCGCAAACATTGCGCTCAAAGTCAACGAATTCCTGATTTACAACCTGGCAGAAGAAGCAAAAGTAAATCTGACCCGCGCTAACTTGCGTTTGGTGGTTAGCGTCGCCAAGCGGTATATGGGGCGGGGCATTCACCTGCTAGACCTGGTGCAAGAAGGCAACGTTGGCCTGCTGCGCGCCGTCGAAAAGTTTGACCACACCAAAGGGTACAAATTCAGCACCTATGCCACCTGGTGGATTCGGCAGGCAGTCAGCCGCGCCATTGCCGACCAGGCGCGGACCATTCGCATCCCGGTGCATATGTTTGAAACCATTAACAAAATTGTGCGAGTGCAGCGTGATCTGGTGCAGAAATTGGGCCACGAACCAACCGTAGAAGAGTTAGCCCTGGAACTGAATTACCTGGAACAGGATGAAGTGGACACGATTAAGGTGTCTTTAGAGAAGAATCTGCCGATTGATCCGCTCCTGAACCGTAAATGGCGCCAGGCCATCAGCAAAATCCGCGACATCTTACGCATTTCCATGGATCCAATGTCGCTAGAAACGCCTGTCGGTAATAACGAGGATTCTACGGAGTTGGGTGACTTCATTGAAGATGAGAGCGTTATCGAACCGGTGGACGCCGCCTCGAAGGAACTGCTGCGCGAGCAAATACGCAACGTCCTCAGCTTCTTAAGCGAGCGGGAACGGGAAGTGTTGGAGATGCGCTTCGGACTGAATGATGGCAAAGACCATACGCTGGAAGAAGTAGGACGCAGCTTTGGCGTGACGCGCGAACGCATTCGCCAGATTGAAGCAAAGGCGCTGCGCAAATTACGCCACCCCAGCCGCAGCAAGTCGCTGCGTGATTATTTAAGTTAAGCCACGCTGATGAATGGCTGCTGATTGCTTTTGCTCCCATATTTTGCTTGTGATAGAATGCACAGGCAAATTACGTGAACGGCCGTTACCAACCATACAGCACATTTGTACGGCCGTTGCGCCAACACCTCAGGATGCACATAGCATATGACAAACCCAATACTGAACGACTTTCTCCCAATCGCCGTTTTGCTGGGGATTGCTATCTTTTTCGCAATCTTGCTGCCAATTTTATCGCTGAATATAGGTCCGAAACGGCCGTCTACCCGCAAACAACAGCCTTACGAATCAGGCATGGCGGCTATCGGCGAAGCGCAGCGGCGGTTGCCCGTCAAGTTTTACCGCATCGCTGTGCTGTTCATCCTCTTTGATGTAGACATCATCCTCCTGGTACCCTGGGCCATCACCTTCCGCAAATTGGGTATCTACGGCCTGGTTGCCATGCTCATCTTCATGGTCATCTTCATCCTCGGTGACATTTGGGTTTGGAAAAAAGGAGTATTGGAATGGGAATAGAGCAGAAATTGGGGACGATGGGCATTGTGACCTATCGCCTCGAAGATTTGGTGAACTGGGGGAGAACCAACGCCATGTGGCCCATCCTCTTTGGATTGGCCTGCTGCGCCATTGAGATGATGGGATCGCAAGCGTCCAATTATGATGCGTCACGCTTCGGCATGGAACTGAATCGGCCGTCGCCGCGCCAATCTGACCTCGTAATCGTCTCCGGCCGCGTCTCGCGCAAAATGGCCCCCGTCGTGCGCCGCCTCTATGACCAGATGGCCGCACCCAAATGGGTCATCGCCATGGGCGACTGCGCCTCCTGTGGCGGCATCTTCAACAACTACGCCATCGTTCAGGGCGTGGATGAAATCCTCCCCGTAGACGTTTACGTCGCCGGCTGCCCCCCACGCCCCGAAGCGCTCATTAACGGCATCTTGACCCTGCACGAACGAATTCGCGGGGAAAAATTAAAGGATTGGGCCTGATGGATCGCAATCAACTCGTTGTCGAGAAAATTAACGCCGCCATCCCCGACGCCATCGAAGAAATTCTTGACTTCCGGGGAGAGCGTACCATCTTCATTCACCAACAGCATCTGAAAGCCGTTTGCCAGCTCATGCGCGACGATGCCCAGTTGCAATTCAACTTTCTCTCCGACGTGTGCGCCGATGATCTGCTGCCAGATTACCCCCGCTTTGCCGTCAACTACCACCTGTACTCCATCCCCAACAACCACCGCCTGCGCCTGCGCGTGCGCGTCGAAGACCCTGACGAAGGGCCGGAGACAGTGGCCAAAATATGGGCGATAGCTACCTGGCTGGAAATGGAAGTGTGGGATTTGATGGGCGTGCGCTTCAAAGATAACACCAGCCTGCGCCGCCTCTTCCTGCCTGAAGATTGGCAAGGCCACCCCCTACGCAAAGATTACCCCCTGGGCTATGAGGAAGTGCAGTTCTCCTTCAACTGGGAGGCCATTGACGCCAAGAAACCCTATGCCCAAGAGTAGCCGGTAAACGGCAATCGGCAAACGGTAGTCAGTGAAGAAAGTGATTACCGATTACCGATTACCGATTACGGATTACCGATTACGGATTACGGATTATGTTAGCAACCGGTAGCGATACAATTCAAGAACTGACCATTGAGGAGCTGCGCGCCAAAGTTGGCACGGGCATGGAGATTGCCAATGAAGAGGAACATCTCCTCCTCAGCATGGGGCCACAGCATCCCAGCACGCATGGCGTACTGCGCTTGCTCGTCGAACTAGATGGGGAGACAGTCATTAATCTGGCCCCGGACATAGGTTTCTTGCATACGGGCATTGAAAAGAATATGGAGTCCAAAACGTTCACCAAAGCCCTGGTGATGACGGATCGCATGGACTACCTCTCGCCAATGTCTAACAATCTTGGCTACATTTTGGCCGTTGAAAAGCTGATTGACCTCGAAGCGCCCCCGCGCGCCCAGGCCATTCGCGTCATTTTGACGGAATTGCAGCGCATTGCCAGCCACCTGGTCTGGTTGGGGACGCACGCGCTGGATCTGGCGGCTATGTCTGTCTTTCTCTACTGCTTCCGCGAGCGCGAGTACATCCTTGACCTGTTCGAGATGGTTTCCGGGCAGCGCATGATGGTCAGCTATTTCCGTCCCGGTGGCGTGTGGCGCGATTTACCGGAAGAGTTTGTCCCAGCCGTGCGCCATTTTCTCGATTTCTTCCCCGCGCGCCTGGCTGATTATGAGGCGCTGTTGACGAAAAACCCCATTTTCTTGAAGCGCACCAAAGGCATCGGCGTTATTTCGGCCGAAGATGCGGTGGCTTGGGGGCTGACCGGCCCGGGCTTGCGCGCGTCGGGCGTGAATTGGGATATTCGCAAGATGCAGCCTTACTGCGGCTATGAACAGTATGAGTTTGACGTGCCGCTGCGCAGCGAGGGGGATGTGTACGCGCGTTACCTGGTGCGTATCGAAGAGTTCCGCCAGAGTTTACGCATTTTGCAGCAGGCGTTGGACAAACTGCCAGATGGCCCGGTGAATGCGGCCGACCGCAAATTTGTGCCGCCCCCCCGTTCGGAATTAGGGCACAGCATGGAAGCGGTCATCCATCACTTTAAATTGTGGACCGAAGGGTTTAAGGCGCCAAAGGGGTTTGTCTACCAGAGCGTGGAGTCACCGCGTGGTGAATTTGCCTGCTATTTGCGCGGCGATGGCGGCCCCAACCCGGCGCGCGTCCATTTTCGCGCCCCCTCTTACGTGAACCTGGCCTCACTGCCGAAGATGGCGAAGAATTTGTTTATGGCTGATCTGGTGGCGATTATCGGCTCGATTGATATTGTGTTGGGGGAGATTGACCGCTAATGAAAGGCAGGAACCGCGTTCCTCAGAGGGAATGCGATCCCTGTAGATACGGAGTTTGCCTTGATTAAGGAAAAATACGCGAAAGAGATTGAAGGGATTCTGGCGCGCTTTCCAACGAAGAAATCGGCCGTGCTGCCCCTGATGCACCTGGCGCAGCGGGAATATGGCTACATGAGCCAGGAGGCGATGCGCGAAGTGGCCGGTATCCTTGACCTGGACCCCACACACGTCTTGTCGCTGTCTGGTTTTTACTCGCTGTATTATGAGGAGCCACAAGGCAAGTACGTGCTGGAAATTTGTAACGATCTGGCCTGTGCTTTGCGTGGCGCTGACGAATTTGTGGAGATGGCGACCAACAAGCTGGGCATTCCGGTTGATGGCACAACGGCCGATGGCTTGTTTACCATTAAGACGGTGATGTGCCTGGGAGCTTGTGACCGCGCGCCAATGCTGCAATGCAACTTGAAGTTTGAGGAGAACCTGGACGAGGGTAAGTTTGAGTTGTTGTTGTCGCGGCTGCGGTCGGAAGCGGAGACAGGGGGAGAGGGTACGGCCGTTGCCCCCAAAATTGCATCTTACGCGGTGAAAAAGTAGCACGAGGTTAGCACATGGCACACATTCTCCTACGTCACCGAGATATTCCAAATTTGCACAAACTGAGCGTCTATCAGGCGCATGATGGGTACGCGGCGTGGCAAAAAGTCCTGACCGAATACGAACCACAGCAAGTCATTAACGTCGTGCGCGATTCTAATTTGCGCGGACGCGGCGGCGCCGGTTTTCCCACCGGCGTTAAGTGGGGCTTCATTCCCAAAGCGCCAGGCGATAAATACGTCGTTATCAATACCGATGAGTCAGAGACCGGCACCTTCAAAGACCGCGAACTGGTGGAAAAAAACCCGCACCAGGTTATTGAAGGGGCGTTGATCGCCGCTTATGCCATCGGCGCGAAAACCATCTTCAACTATTTCCGCGGTGAGTATATGGATGCGGCCTACGCTTTTGAAGAGGCGCTGCAAGAGGCGTATGCGGCCGGATTGATTGGCAAGGATATTTTGGGCAGCGGGTTTAGCTGCGATTTTTACTGCCATTATGGCGCCGGCGCTTACATTTGCGGCGAAGAGACGGCGTTGATCAAGTCGTTGGAGGGAGAATTGGGGCAACCCTGGTCGAAACCGCCGTTCCCGGCCATCGAAGGACTGTACCGCAAACCAACAGTGGTCAACAACACGGAAACGTTAGCGAACGTGCCCCCCATCATCCTGAATGGGGCCGATTGGTACAAAAGCATGGGCACGGAGCGCAGCACGGGCGTCAAGATCGTCTGCATGAGCGGCCACGTGGAGAAACCGGGCAACTATGAAGTGGAGATGGGCACAACCTATCGCCAGCTTTTGGATATGGCCGGTGGGATGCGCGGTGGCAAAAAGTTCAAAGCGCTGCTGCCCAGCGGCGGCTCTGGCCCGGTGATCACGGAAGAGGCGCTGGACGCGCCGATGACCTACGAAGGGCTGGATGCGCACCAATCGGTGATGGGGTCCGCCTCTGTGATTGTGATGGATGAGGACACGGATATGGTGTGGGCGGCGCTGAAGATGGCTCACTTCTTCAAGCATGAGTCGTGCGGAAAATGTACACCGTGCCGCGAAGGGACGTTCTGGATGGAGAAGGCGCTGCACCGCATTTATCATGGGCATGGCACGGAAAAGGATTTGCAGACGTTGGAAAGTGTAGCGAAGCAGGTGGGCGGCAAGACGTTGTGCGCGTTGGGCGAGTTTGCCATTAACCCGGTGCTTTCGACCATTCGCCATTTCCCGCAAGAGTATCGGGCGAAACTGCAAAGGAATGGGGCGTAGTAGATGAGTGTGATGGCAACGGCCGTTGCCCCCCCTCTGGTTATAGCCACGCAACCCTGGACACGGGAGGCATATCGCACCCTGCCCGAAGATCATCCCTATTACGAATGGGAAGATGGAGAGTTGATCCCAATGCCCAGACCTCGTTTACGTCACCAAGAAATTATGGGGCAGATTTATGCTGCGTTACTTATCTTTTTGCGCGAAAAGCGGTCAGGTAAAGTATGGCCGGAAATTGAGGTGGACATCACCGAGACGGCGACTTATGTGCCCGACCTGGCTTTCTTGCTGACGGAGCATTTTGACCGCATTGAAGATGGGCTGCGTATTGTGGGCGCGCCTGATCTGGTGGTGGAGGTGTTGTCACCGGGAACGGCCGTGCGTGATAAATCCACCAAGCTGCAAACCTACCAACGCGCCGGCGTATCCTGGTATTGGCTGGTGGAAGCGGATACCTTGTTGATTTCCGAATACAAAAACACACCTGATGGCTTTCTGCTGACCGCCAGCGTGCCGCCATCAGATTCCTTCGCGCCCCAGCTTTTTCCAGGCTTCGTGCTGAACCTGGCCGAGTTGATGGGTGAAAAACAAGTGGAAGAAGAGGATCAGCATGAGTGATCTGATAACGTTGACCGTTGACGGCGTTGAAGTAAGCGTGCCCAAAGGGACGTTGGTCGTAGACGCCGCCAAGCGTATTGAGAATGACATCCCCGTCTTTTGTTACCACCCGAAAATGTCCCCGGTGGGCATGTGCCGCATGTGCCTGGTGGAAATTGGGCTGCCGGTGCGTGACCGGGCGACCGGCGAACTGCTGACCAATGCGGACGGCAGCCCGCAGATCAACTTTGGCCGGACTTTGCAAACGGCCTGCACTGTGCAGACCAGTCCGGGCATGGTGGTGCGCACGCAAACCCCACCGGTGATCGAAGCGCGCGAAGCGGTGATCGAATTTTTGTTGAGCAGCCACCCGCTGGACTGCCCCATCTGTGACAAAGGGGGGGAATGTCCGCTGCAAAACCTGACCATGGAACATGGCAAGGGCGACAGCCGCATGGTCTTCGCCGACAAGCTGAAGCTGGACAAACATGTGCCATTGGGCGAGATGATCTTCCTGGATCGGGAGCGTTGTATTCAATGCGCCCGCTGTATTCGCTTCCAGGAGGAGGTGGTCGGCGACCCGGTGATCCAGTTCCACAATCGCGGCCGCAGCCTGGAAATTGTGACGCTCTCTGACCCCGGTTTCGACAGCTATTGGAGTGGAAACACGACGGATATTTGCCCGGTGGGGGCGCTGACAACGGCCGATTTCCGGTTTGGCGCGCGCCCCTGGGAGATGACGCCGGTGGCGACCCTTTCCCCGCACGGGCCGGCCGGGAGCAACATGACCTTTAGCACGCGCATTGAGGCGGCCGCCGGTGGGCGCACTGTCATCAAGCGCGTGATGCCGCGCCAGCATGAACAGATCAACGAAACGTGGATTGCGGACCGCGACCGCTTTGTGCATCATTTTGCCGCTGCGCCAGAACGGCTGCGGCAGCCATTGCTGCGCCAGGATGGCAAGCTGGTTGAGGTGAGTTGGGATGAAGCGCTCGATTTTGTGGCCGGTAAGCTGCAAGGATTTAGCGGCACGGCCGTTGCCGGTCTCGGCGGCGACCGCGTGAGCAATGAGGATTTCTTCCTCTTGCAAAAGCTGCTGCGCAAAGGGTTGAAGAGCAACAACGTCGGGCTGGCGAATCCGCGCCTGGCGGGGGGCGACGTGGCGGCGCAGGTGGGCATTGTCCACGAAGAGAATTACGACAACCCGCAGCGGTTGGGGCAAGGGGACGCCATTCTCGTCGTCGCTGCCGATTTGCACGAAGAGGAGCCGATCTGGTGGCTGCGCGTGAAGCAGGCGGCGGAACGGGGGGCGACCCTGGTGGTGTTGAACGTCCGCCCGACGCGCCTGGACCCGTTGGCGACGTATGCGCTGCATTACCGGCCGGGAACGGCCGTCGCCACCGTGCGCGACCTGCTCAATGCCGCTAAAGTGAAAGTAGACAATCCTGAAAATGACCTGGTGGCGGCAGCGCAAATATTGGTGAAAGCCAACAACCTGGTCGCCTTCTATGGCGCTGAGGGCGTCACCTATGCGGAAACCGAAGCGATTGCGCGGCTGTTGGGCAACCTGCTGCTGCTGAAAAATGGGGGCGAAGGGCGCGTCGGGCGCGCCAACAATGGCCTCATCCCCGTCTGGCCGCACAACAACACGCAAGGGGCGTGGGATATGGGCGTACATCCGGCGTTTGAGCCGGGGTACAAGCCGGTTAAAGAGGCGGGGTTGAGCGCGGCTGAGGTATATGATGGGGTGGGCGACGGCCGTATCAAAGCCCTTTACGTGATGGCCGCCGACCCCGTTGGCGATGGCTTATTGGCCGGGCGCGGGCAGTTGGAACTGCTCGTCGTGCAGGAATTGTTTATGACGGAAACGGCCGCTCTGGCCGACGTCGTTCTCCCGGCGCAAAGTTGGGCGGAGCGTGAAGGAACCTTCACCAGCGGCGAGCGGCGCGTGCAGCGCTATTATCCGGCGGTGACGGCGGTGGGCGCGAGCCGCCCTGACTGGCAAATATTGGCGCAGGTGGGCGAGCGGGTCGGCCTGGGTAAACCGCCTTTTGCCGCCAGCCTGGTCTTCCGCGATATCAGCAAGGCGGTGAAATCGTACAAGGCGATGGATTACCGCACACTGGCGCAGGTCGTCCAGCAGTGGCCGATGGTTAGCGACGAGGCGCTGTATTATGGCGGCACGGCGTTTGAGAACCGCTCTGGGCTGGGGCAGCAGTGCCCGATCACGCCGCCGAAGGAGCCGTTTGCCGTGCCGGATGTGGATGTGACGCCCCCTGACGGGCTGGCGCTGGTGCGCGCGGCCGCGTTGTACACGCCGGGCACGTTGAACCGCTATTCCCCGGTTATTGCGCAACGGCTGGCGCAGCCGACGCTGCTGCTGCACCCCGCTGAGGCCGCGAAGTTGGCATTGGCGGCGGGGGAGATGGCGCAAGTAGCGGCGCGGGTGGGTGTACGGGGAACGGCCGTCGTCGCCCGTGTGCAGGTGGATGAAGACATGCCTGCCAGCGTTGCGGCGCTGCGTGGTGTACCCTATTGGCCGGGAACGGCCGTGGCCGACATCCGCAAAAGTGAACAGTAGATAATACAAATTGGTTCAATCTCCAAGATTGAACCAATTTAGAGACAAGGACGAGGAAAGGAGAGCTTATGACGCCGGGTCAAATAGCCTTACGCGCGCTCATTGTCGGTTTTATCGTTACCTTTGCCTTTATTACCGGCTTTGCTTACACAACATTACTCGAACGCAAGGTGCTGGCGCGTTTGCAGCATCGTGTTGGCCCTAACCGCGCCGGCTACATCCCGATTCCGACGCGCAGTGGCAAGGAGCGGAAACTGCTGGGTGGCATTTTGCAGCCAGGCGCCGACGCCGTGAAACTATTCTTTAAGGAAGACATCACGCCGGGCAAGGTGGACATCGTTACCTACAATTTAGCTCCTATGCTGGCCGTCATCCCCGCCATTTTAATCCTGGCTGTCATCCCGCTGGCGGGAAAAGTGCCCTGGCTTGTGCCCGACCCGTACCAATATTTTGCCATCGCCCCCGGCGTGAACATTGGCGTGTTGTTTGTTCTGGCAATTACGTCAATTGGCGTTTACGGCGTGGTGCTGGCAGGATGGGCTTCTAACAGCAAATACGCGATATTGGGCGGTATTCGCGCCTCGGCGCAGATGATCAGCTATGAATTGGCGATGGGCCTTTCTATTCTCATTCCCATCATGCTGGCCGACAGCATGGACATGGGCAGCATTGTGGCCGCGCAAAAAAATGGTTGGTTTGTGTTTTTGCAGCCGATTGCCGCCATTGTTTTCTCCCTTGCGGTGATGGCGGAGTTGCAGCGCGCCCCGTTTGACCTGCTCGAAGCGGAACAAGAGTTGTCGGCCGGGTTCAACGTGGAGTATGGCGGGATGCGCTTTGGCATGTTCTTCATGGCGGAGTACATGAAGATGGGGTCGTTGAGCGCCATTGCCGCGACGCTCTTCTTTGGCGGGTATCGCGGCCCATTTGTAGATGAGTTTCCATTGCTCGGCTTTGTGTACATTAGCATCAAAATCATCATCGGCCTGCTGATCATGATCTGGATTCGCGCCTCATTTCCGCGTTTGCGCTATGACCAGTTGATGAGCTTTGGCTGGAAGGTGCTGCTGCCGGTGGCGGTGGCGAATTTTGTGGTGATGGCCGTGGTGCTGGTGTTGGATGCGGAAGGCGTCTTCCAGCCAATTGCGAACGCGCTGCTGGAGTTTATTGGCCGATGATGTCGCCGACCTGATAGTTTGCAAAACCTATCAGGTCTGGGAGAGAGATACGTTATGCTAGGTGAAATTCAAGCGCTTTTGCAAGGAATGTACATAACCCTCAAACATGCGTTTATGCCGCCGGTGACCATTCAATACCCGGAAGTGAAACGGCCGGTGCGCTATCGTTTTAAGGGGCGGCACGAGCTAAAGCGGTATGACAATGGGCTGGAAAAATGTATTGGCTGCGCGTTGTGCGCGGCCGCCTGCCCTGCGGATGCTATTTTTGTGGAGGCGGCGGAAAACAAAGACGAAGAGCGGTATTCGCCAGGGGAACGGTATGCGAAGACTTACGAGATTAATATGCTGCGCTGTATCTTTTGCGGTTTTTGCGAAGATGCGTGTCCGACCGAGGCCATTGTCCTGGAACACAATTATGAGTTGAGCTTTTATGACCGGGCGAGCGCCATTTATACGAAGGATATGTTGATTGTGGATGTGCCGATTAACGGCCGTTCCACCCCGCAGCAGGTCGAAGCGGGCACGTTTGACCGCGCCATCCCGGATATGGCGGATCCAAAATAGGTGTATGAATGGGTAATCCAATTGTGTTTTTCATTTTGGCGTTCATTGCCATTGCTTCGGCGTCGGGGATGTTAGCCAGCCGCAATGCCATTTACAGCGCCCTGTTTTTGGCGTTGAACTTCGTCACCATTGCTGTCTTGTACCTGGTCTTGAATGCGCCATTTATCGCCGTCGTGCAGGTGACGGTGTACGCCGGGGCGATCATGGTGCTGTTCCTCTTCGTCATCATGCTGCTGGGGGCCGAGCGTTCAGGCGGCGGTATCCAGGGGCTGCGCGACTGGGAATGGGTTTTGGCCGGATTTTTAGGCGCGGCGCTGGTGGTGCTGTTTGTGACGAACCTGGTCTTGCGCCCAACTGCCGGGGGCGATACCGCGCCATTTATAGATACCAGCCCGGCCGCATTGGGGCTGCGCCTGTTTGAAGCGTATGTCTTTCCCTTTGAACTCACCGGCGTCTTGCTGCTGACGGCGATGATCGGCGTCGTCGTCTTGGGACGCCGCAAGAAGATGGCGCAGTTGGCGCAAGGAGGGGATGATGCCTGATACGGTAAGCATTGATTGGTACGTGGCCTTGAGCGTCATTCTGTTTACGATTGGGGCGATGGGTGTGCTGCTGCGCCGCAATGCCGTTGTTGTCTTTATGTCGGTGGAGATGATGCTGAACTCGGCCAACCTGGCGTTTGTGGCCTTTTCGCGCCACCTGGGCGACCTGGATGGGCAGGTGTTGACCTTTTTTGTCATCACCGTGGCCGCGGCCGAAGTGGCGGTGGGTCTGGCGTTGATCGTGACGATTTTCCGCACGAAGAAGAGCATCAATATTGATGACATCAACACGCTGAAAGGATAAGGAGGGGACATTATGAACGCATTTGCCTTAGCTCCCTTACTCTTGGTGTTCCCGGCCGTTGGCGTGTTGTTTAATACGTTTGTCGGCCGCCGCCTGGTGCAGTCCGACCGCAAAACGGGCGAGATGTACGCGGGTTGGTTCGCCAGCCTGATGGCCTTCAGCGCCTTTGTCGTGGCCGTGCTGCTGTTTTTCTCGCTGCGCAGCCATGAGTTTCACGCCGAGACGGTACACATGTTTGACTGGATTGTCGTGCCGTCGGCCGGATTTGCCATTCCCTGGGCCATCCAGGTAGATACGTTGTCGGTGGCGATGATGATGATGGTGACCGGCGTCAGTACCCTGATCCACATTTACGCCATTGGCTACATGCACGGCGACCCCGGTTTTCACCGCTTTTTTGCTTACCTGAACCTGTTCCTCTTCTTCATGCTGATTTTGGTCAGCGGCAGCACCTATCTGATGCTCTTTGTGGGCTGGGAAGGGGTGGGGCTTTGCTCGTATCTGTTGATCGGCTTCTGGTTTGACCGGCAGAATGAGGAGGGGAAGGCAATGAACGCCGACGCCGGGCGCAAGGCGTTTATCGTCAACCGCGTCGGCGACTTTGCCATGGTGCTGGCGATGATTTTGCTTTTCCTGGCGTTTAAGTCGCTGGATTTTGGCGTGATTTTTGGCTCGGCTGTAGAACTGTTTGCGCATGGCGAGATGGTGACGTTGTTTGGCGTGGAGATGAGCATTGGCGCGGTGTTAACGGCCGTTACCTTCCTCTTCCTCCTCGGCGCAGCGGGCAAATCGGCGCAAATCCCGTTCTACGTCTGGCTGCCGGACGCGATGGCCGGCCCGACGCCTGTTTCCGCCCTGATCCATGCGGCGACGATGGTCACGGCCGGCGTCTACCTGATGGTGCGCAGCAATGTGCTGTTGGAGATCGCGCGGCAAAGCACGCTGGACGGCGTGGCCGGGGCGAGCATCCTCGGTCTTTCATCGCCGGATTGGATTGCGCTGACGGGGGCGGCAACGGCCGTGCTCGCCGGTCTGATCGCCTTTACCCAATTTGACATCAAAAAAGTGCTCGCTTACTCCACCGTCAGTCAGCTTGGCTTCATGGTGGCCGCGGCGGGCATGGGCGCTTACGTGGCGGCCATGTTCCACCTCATCACCCACGCCTTCTTCAAGGCGCTGCTCTTCCTCAGTTCCGGCTCCGTCATTCACGGCATGGAGCATGGGCATCACCACGTCCACGAACATGATCATGGGCACGATGCGCACGGCGTGCCGGAAGGGGACGCCCACCACGAGGCAGAAAAATTTGACCCACAAGACATGCGCACGATGGGCGGCCTGCGCCATAAAATGCCCATCACCTTTGCCGTGTACATGGTGGGCACGCTGGCGCTGGCGGGCATTTTCCCCTTCGCCGGTTTCTGGTCGAAGGATGAAATTTTGGCGCACGCCAGTACCAATCATGGCGCCATCTTCACCACCGTCTACATTTTGCTGACAATCGCCGCCTTCTGCACCGCCTTCTACATGGGGCGGCAAATCAAAATGGTCTTCTTCGGCAGTCCGCGCCACGAGGCGGCCAAACACGCCAGCGAAAGCCCGCCGGTGATGACCTATCCCCTGATTGTGTTGGCGGCGCTCTCACTGCTAGGCGGTTTACTCAACTTCCCGTTCTTCACGGAGAGCGCGTACAAGGCGGCCAAGGCGGCGCACAACTTTGGCATTAACCTGGGTTTGGAGCATTGGCTGGAGCATTCCATTCTCACCTTTGCCCTGACGGAAGAGGGCGTGGTGCATATGCCGCACACGCCGACCTGGATTCAGATGAACGTAGCCGGGATTTCCACGATTTTGGCGCTGGTGGCGCTGGCGTTGGCGCTGGGGGTGGTGTACCGCAAACGGCCGCAAACGGCCACCGAGCGCGACCCGCTGCAAAGCACGCCCATCTGGTGGTTTGCCATTCTGCCTTTCGAGTGGTTCTACATGCACACCGTCGTACCCGGCTTCAAATGGCTGGCGCGCTGGCTGGCGGAGGTGCTCGATGGCGCGTTCTGGCACGACTTTGTGCATGACAACGTGATCCGCGACTTGTTTGTCGGTTTTGCCAACTTTGCCTCAAACGTCCTGGATGCGAATGGGGTGGACGGGTTGGTGAATGGCAGCGGCCGTTTGACCCACGCGGTTGGCTCTGTGCTGCGCAAGACGCAAACCGGCTATGTGCGTAACTATGCCCTGGGCGTTTTCTTGGGCACGGTCATCTTGTTAGCGTACTTCATCTTTGCTAACTAAACTTTTCACATGATAGGCAACAGAGTGAAATAGCCTTTCGGAGGGATAATATGCTTACCATCTTAACTTTCTTCCCAGTCCTGGGGGCGCTGATTCTTTTAGCGTTGAAGCCGTCAAAAGAACTGCTGATCAAACAGTTGGCTGTGGGCTTCTCCATTGTTACGTTTGTATTGTCGCTGGTTGTGCTAAGGCGGTTTGAACCGGCCATCAGCGGCCTGCAAATAATTGACCGCATCCCGTGGATTCCCTCCTGGGGCATCGAGTACCACATGGGCGTGGATGGCCTGAGCATCCTCATGATACTGCTGACCACCTTCATCTCCATGCTGGCGATTGCTTCCTCATGGACGGCCATCACCATGCAGGTGAAACAGTATTACATCTTCATGCTGCTGCTGGAAGCGGGCATGTTGGGCGTCTTCCTGGCGCAGGATTTGTTCCTGTTCTACATCTTCTGGGAGTTCACCCTCATCCCCATGTACTTCCTCATCGGCATTTGGGGAGGCAAGAACCGCATCTACGCCTCCATCAAGTTCTTCCTCTACACCATGGCCGGGTCGCTGCTGATGCTGCTGGCGATTTTGTACATGGGCATCACCAATGAGACTTTTTCCCTGCCGGACCTGATCACCGGGCGGGCGGCGTTTGCGGCGGCGCAAAACTGGCTCTTCATCGGCTTTGCCATCGCCTTCGCCATCAAGGTGCCGGTCTTCCCGTTCCATTCCTGGCTGCCCGACGCGCACACCGAAGCGCCAACGGCCGGTTCGATCATCCTGGCGGGCGTGCTGCTGAAAATGGGCACGTATGGCTTCATACGCTTTAACCTGCCCCTCTTCCCGGAGGCGGCTTACCACTTTGCCCCGGCCATTGCCGTGCTGGCGATCATCGGCATCATTTACGGGGCCATTGTCTCCTTTGCGCAAAAAGACGTGAAGAAATTGGTCGCCTATTCCAGCATCAGCCATCTTGGGTTTGTGATGCTTGGTATCTTTGCCCTGAACGAAGCGGGTTTGCAAGGCGCGATTTTGCAAGGCGTGAACCATGGCCTGAGCACGGGCGCGCTGTTTTTCCTGGTCGGCGTCATTTACGAACAGCGGCACACGCGCCTGATGTCGGACTTTGGCGGGCTGTGGAAGGCAATGCCGGTGTTCGCCGTGCTGTCGTTGATTGTGACGCTTTCCAGCATGGGGCTGCCCGGCTTGAATGGCTTCGTGGGCGAATTCACCATTTTGCTCGGCTCGATGGGGTCCACGGCGTTGGGCGCGCGCCCCTGGATTTACACCGCGTTTGCGACGACGGGGGTGATTCTGGCGGCCGTTTACCTGCTGTGGATGTACCAAAACGTCTTCATGGGGCCGCTGGACAAGGAAGAGAACAAGAAGCTGCGCGACATGAACGGCGGTGAACTGGCGATTATGCTCTCCTTCCTGCTCTTCATCTTCTGGATTGGCCTTGCCCCCTCGGCTTACTTTTTGCTGATGGACAGCACCGTCGCCAAACTGGTGGCGGATATTATGGCCGCCGGCGCGCTGATGATGCCGTAAATGATTGAAGCGTGAAACGTGCTAATCACGTTTCACGCTTCACGCCTCACGCCATGTCCCCTACCGAACCTGTCTACTTCGTTCACATCAGCGATACCCATTTTGGCCCGACGCGCGTGTATGAGCGGCACGGGTTTCGGCCGTTTCCCTGCGCCGAGGCGTTAGTGGCGGCGATTAATAAGCTGCCGCAGCGGCCGAATTTTGTGGTGCATACCGGCGATGTCGCCACCGACCCTGACCCGGCCGCGTACCGGTTAGCGCGGGAGGTGTTGGGCAGGCTGGAAGCGCCGGTGTATTACGTGACGGGGAATCATGATACGGCCGTTTCCCTCAAAAAATACCTGCCCATGGGTCCCAAACAAGACCTGAGCGATGACCCTAACGTCCTCAGCTACGCCTTTGCGGTAAAAGGATACCGCTTTGTCGTCCTGGACATGCGCGGCCCGGACGAGATTGACCCGCACGGGCTGCTCTCGCCGGAACAGTTGACCGTGGCGCGGCAGGAAGCGCGGCCAGAAGGCCCGCCGTTGACGATTTTTATGCACTATCCAATTCAGCCGCTCAATTCCCCCTGGATGGATAGGAACATGCTCGTTGTGGGCGGGCCGGAACTGCACCGGGCGCTGCTGCCGGCGCGGGAACGGCTGCGCGGCGTTTTTTACGGGCACGTTCATCGGAGTATGCAAACGATGCGCGATGGCATTTTATACGTGGCCGTCCCCAGTACCTTTGCCCAATTCACCGCCTGGCCGCAAGATGAGGTGGTCGTCCCAGATACAGCGTACCCGCCTGCTTTTAATTTTGTCCATCTGCTGCCACAGCAGACGATTGTGCATCAACATGTGATAGGAAGACCGTGAGCGGTAATCGGTAATCCGTAATCCGTAATCGGTGAGCGGTAATCCGATGGGCTTGACCACTATAGACGTTCAGAAAATCATTTTGGGTCTGGTTTGTAGTAACGACTTTAGTCGTCCAGCGTAGGACCGCTAAAGCAGTTACTATAGATGTTCAGAAAATCATTTTGGGTCTGGTTTGTAGTAACGACTTTAGTCGTCCAGCGTGGGACC
>JACSRF010000454.1 GCA_014879875.1 Anaerolinea sp. | reverse complement strand
GGCCACCTGATACAGGGGCAAGGGGAACATCAGCCGGTTGAGGATGATGATAAGGGCAACTGTGCCATGTTCCACGTCCCCCTTGGTAAGGCAATGGCGGTTGATGATCGGCCGTACCTGGAGGGTTTCCAGTAGCGCGTAGAGGACAGGGATGGCTCCTAGCTGATAATGCTGTTGGCGGGCTGTCAACCACTCCACCAGTTGGGTCAATGTCATCGTGCCCTGCAGGGGGGTGAGCGGTTACTTTCTTAGATTCAACACCCGGCAAAAGCCTCGACTCCGAACACCCAAACATTATCTTAAGGTCTATACATCGCAAACGCCTGTTTCAGTTGACCTGCCAGACGTGAACCACCGGTTTAGCGCCGTCGGCAAAGAGTTCCAGCACGTACAGCAACCCATTCTCACGGTCATAGGCGACGTCGCCGAGGCGGTAGCGGCGCTGGTCGCCCCAACCCAGGTTGATTTCATCCCAGACGGGCGGGTTCAGGTAAAGATGTTCGTCAACGTCGAGGACAGCGTAAGGCTGCGGTTCCCATGATTCCATTTCAGCGGCGGCGACGCGCGCCAGGTCGGCCGGGTCGTAGAAGATGAGTTGAGCGTCCCAACGGGTGCTCCACCAGCCGCGATAACTCACGCAGTCGCCATTGGCTTCATCGCAGCAGCCGGTAAAATCTGCGGGGGGACAGGCGGAGCCATCGGCCAGGCGGCAGGTGATGAAGTCGGTGACGTGGGCATCTACGCAGGCGTATGCCGGCCCGGCCGGGTTGATATAGCCGTACCAATATTTGACGCCGTTGCTTTTAGTTCCGGCGAAGAGTACGGCCGTCCCCCCCCCATTTGCCGTCAGCCATGCGCCCCCTTCCCACTCGTCGGCGTGTTGGTAGCCGTTCATACTGCGCTCAACGCCAGGCGTGTTGGCGACGTTTTCATAGAGCAGCAGGGTGGTTTCGGGGATGTGCGCGCCGTTGGACGGGGGCGCGCCGCCTGCGCCCCAGGGAGTGTAAGCGAAGAGGGTCGGCCCCATGCCACCCTGTCCGCCATCACGCATACGGCCGGTTGCCAGGTAACGGCCGTTGACATACGCATCCGCCCACGCAGCCGGAATATCCAGCATATAGCCATTGGTGCTGTACAGGTCCTGGTCGCCGATAAACCAGGTTCCCCGGAAATTGGGCGCGTCCAGCCCGGCGCTAAACCAGCCATGCGAGGCGGCGTCTGGCGGCTGCAAATGTTGGCCCCAGGCAACGTGCAGCAGCGGCCCGGTAGCCGGGTGATTGAGATATTGCAGGCCGACTTTCGGGATTTCCTCCATCGCGGTGAACTGACCGGCGAGGGGGTTGTGAAAATCTTGCACAAAGGTCGCTTGTGGTAGATCCGCCGGGTTAGCGGCAATGGCGGGAATGGGGATGGCAACTTCGGCCACCTGGTTGCCATCGGGCAGCGCGCCCCAGGCCAGGCGGTCGTGACCGGTGATGAAGAGGGTGTTGTTATCCGGGTTGAAGGTCATGGCATTACCGCCATAAGCGAAGGTTTGCGGCGGGTCGTCGCCGCCGGGGAGCCGGAATGCGCCAAGGTAAGTGAGGTCTGCTGGCTGGATGAGGTCGCCGCCGGGCGTATTGTCGGGGGAACGGGTGACGACGGGAAGATAGACGGTTTCATCGCCATTAGCGGCGGCAGCAGCGGTAGTGGGGGTGGAGTTGGCATGGGTGGATATTGGCCGCGCAGGGTTGATTGGCAGGCAGGCTGTCAGCAATAGGAATAGGATGAGGATGGATTTCACGCTCATTGTCGGCTCCCTTTCTGAATGATTGTTTACCGGTCTCCGGCAGTATAGCATAACATGGGTGTTAGCAGGGCAGTTCAATTGTATCGCGCCAAAAACATCTTCGGATAGCCTTGCGCGCTGATACATTGTCCACATCCCCACAAACGATTACTATTAGGAACGAAATTTGAATAATTTACACGTTTAGATTGGACAAATCTCAGAAGATTTGTCCAATCTTCCGTCAGCACAGGGGGCGGGAGTGAATGATTACGAAATAACTTGTCAGGTCTGAATGACGACAAATCACGCTGCATAGGAGACTGCGATCATGATCATTGGCATGGATTTTGGCACCACAAACTCTGGCATGGCCGTCTATGATGGGCGCAGCGTCACCGTGCTCCCCCTTGACCCCGACAGCCGCAACCCGCGCGTTGCCCGCACTGCGCTTTACGTGACCAACGACCAGAACGTACATATTGGGCGCGCGGCCATCAATCGGTATTACGAGCAAAATGTCAACCGCCCCATCAAAATGCAGCGCGTTTGGATTGGCGAACTGGAAATTCTGGGCGCAGATATGTACTATGTCACCGACGCCTACGCCTGGGTGGACGTGTTGTCGCCGGGGCGGCTCTTCCTTTCGATTAAATCCAGCCTGCGCGATATCGAGTACGCGGGAACCGTCGTCGGGCAGATCTACTATCCGCTGGAGGATTTGATCGCCCTTTACCTGACGTTAGTCAAAGTGCGCGCCGAACAACTATTAGGGTATGAGCTGCGCCAGGTGGTTTTGGGCCGGCCGGTGCATTTTGCCCACGACGCCGAACATGACAACCTGGCGCAGGCGCGGCTGCTGCAAGCCGCTTTCCGCGCCGGCTACGAAAAGGTCTATTTGCAATACGAGCCAATTGCCGCGGCCTTCCATTATGAGACGACGCTGACGCAGGAACAGCACGCTCTCATCTTTGACTTTGGCGGGGGCACACTCGACATCACCGTGATGCGCCTGGGGGACCGCCAGCGGCGGCAGGTGTTGGCGACGAGCGGCATCCCCGTCGCCGGCGATGTGTTTGACCAAAAGCTGGTACGCGCCAAGCTGCCGAAACATTTTGGCGAGGACAGCGAATATGGGCTGCGCCATAATGCGCACACCACCCCCCACTGGATTTATGATTCTTTCACCAACTGGCAAAAGATGCTGGAGCTGCAATCGGCCGAAAACAAAAAGATTTTGCAGGAGATTGCCAGCACATCACGGCGCAAATACCAGATTGAGGCGCTGGTCAACCTGGTAGCGGGCAATTATGCGCTGCAAATGTTCGACGTGGTGGAAGCGGCCAAACGAACGTTGTCGGAGCGGCGCGGGGCAGAAATTCGGCTGGAGGGGCCAGGGTTTAACGTCATTGATTTTGTGACGCGCACCGAGTTTGAGAGTATCATTCGCAGTGAAATTCGGGCCATAGACGGGCATTTGGATGAGGTGGTGCGGGCTTCTGGCTTGCAGCCAACGCAAATTGACGCCGTGATTCGTACCGGCGGCTCGTCGCAAGTTCCCGCTTTTTACGAAATGTTATGCCGCAAGTTTGGCGAAGAAAAGGTACACAGCGTGGATACGTTTAGCAGCGTGACGGCCGGGTTGGGGATTATCGCTCAGGGTGTGGGCGCCGGCGAGATCTCCCTGAGGGGATATACGCAAGCAGATTTGCGCCTGCCGTCTGACGCCGGACAGCATCGCCCCAATATCAGCCCGGTGAATCTGGAGGTGATGCGGCGGCGTATTTTGTTAGAAGAAGGGGTGGTGGCGCATGACGTGGCGGGGGATGGGGCGCTGTTGTTCCTGGATACAACTGGGGGCGTTACGGCCGTTGCCCTGCCCCAAGCCCGCTTGCAAACAAATACCGACATCCCCCTTGCTGGCTTCAACCTGACGGGGCCGGTGGCGCAGGTTTTGGCGGCGCGCATGGATGAACATGTGCTGCTGATTACCAATGCGTACCGTTTTCTGCTCTTCACGCCGCGCCAACTACTGGATATGCACAGTGCCGGACTGTCTATCAACAACCAATATTCGCTGGAACGGCTGGAACAGGTATGCAGCCTCAACTACTGGGACCGGGAACGGGAACAGGAGAAATTGCTGTTGGCGACGTCGTTGGGCGTTGCACGGCCGTATCCACTGCCCATCATGCGCGCTAACGTGGAAACGCCAACGCCGTTAAAATTTGACCAACCGCTAACCGGCCAGGTGGTGCGCGCGCAAGGCATGTCCGCAGCGGACGAACTGCTGCTGGTCACGGCAGCGGGGCGCGGCGCGCGCTGGCCGGCGCGCGCCCTGCGCCTGTCGGGCATTCAGGCGCTCAACTGCGGCCAGAACGATCGTGTTGTCGCCGCGGTAGTGGCGCAGCTAACGGATCGCTTGCTGCTGGTGACGGCCGATGGGTACGGCCGTTTGCTGCAAGGTGATCAGATCCCTATGCCGCCCAAAGTAAACAGCAAGGGCAAAGCGCTCATTGCCCGACGCAGCCCGGTAGTGGGTCTAACGCTGTGGGCAGATGAGCCGGCGGTGTGGCTGGCAACGACAAAGCGGCTGGTCAAGGTGGAAGCGAATGACATCCCCCTGGACGACTCGACCAAAGCTTACCGCTTACTGACCCTGGAGCCAGATGAGGTTGTACAAGCGGTGAGCGGTGGTCAATAATCGGTAAAATGAGGCTCTTTGTGCATTCGCGGCATATCCAGAGAGCAATACGTAGTATGCAATACACAATACAGACATAACTATGAAACGACATGCGCTACTGTTCCTGATTGTATGGCTTAGCCTGGCGGCGTGCGGACAAAATGGCGGGCTGCCACGTATCATCCCGGCGACGAATGCACCGCTGCCCACTCTGACGCCAACACTGCTCCCCTCCCCCACCCCCATTAGCGACGACGCCAGCGGCATTGCGCGCGCCTTTTACCGCGCCTGGGAAGGGCGCAATTACCTGGCAATGTACAGCCAGTTGTCGCCACAAAGCCAGGCGCTCGTAGACAGCCAATCGTTTGTCTCGCGCTACGAACAGGAAATGGCGGCCGCGGCCGTGCTCAGCATCCACGCCCAGCCCCAGGCCATCATCCAGGAAGGGACCGAGGCTGAATTTAGCGTGCGCGTGACGTGGCAAACGGCCGTTGTCGGCAGCATCACCCGCGACTACACGACGCGCCTCGTTTACAGCCAGGATCGCTGGGGCGTCGTCTGGGATGAGGGACTCATTTTACCGGAACTGGTGGGCGGCAACCGGCTGCGCCTGGAATACCGCACCCCGGCCCGCGCCAACATCTACGACATCAACGGCCTGGCCCTCGCCTACCAGGGCGCGCTTGTCAGCCTGGGCGTCGTCCCCGGCCAGATCGCCGACGAAGCGGGTATGTTGGCTGCCCTCAGTCCGATATTGAATAAAAGCGCTGAAGAAATCAAGAAAATCTACGCGCCCGCGCAGCCAGACTGGTACTGGCCCATTGGCGACGTGCCAGAGGATGTGATGCAGGCCAATGCTGACGCTTTGCAGCCTTTCATCGGCAAAGGGTTGGCTCCGCCTACTACTCGCCTCACCCGTATCTACTATGAAGGGGGCGTCGCGCCGCACCTGGTTGGCTACACCGGCCCCATCCCTGCCGAGACGCTGGCAGCTTATCAGGAAGCGGGCTACCGTGGCGATGAAACGGTGGGTCTGGCCGGGCTGGAATTGTGGGGTGAAGAGTATCTGAACGGGGAACGCGGCGGCGTTTTGTCAGTCGTTGGCCCCAATGGGGAATACATCACGACGATTGCGGAGGTGCAGCCGCGCCAGGCGCGCAGCATTTACACCAGCATTGACCGTGATTTTCAACAGGCAGTGGAACAGGCGTTGGCGGAAGCGATTATGACGTACCCCATTGGCCGGGCGGGTTCCATTGTGGTCTTAGACGTGAACAGTGGCGCGGTGCGGGCGATGGCTAGTTTTCCCAGCTATCATCCGCGCATTTTTGACAGCGCGCGCGCCAATGCGGCGGCCGAGTTGGGGGCGGTATTGAGTGATGCGGGACGGCCGTTGCTCAACCGCGCCACCCAAGGGGCCTACCCGGCCGGGTCGGTCTTCAAAATCGTCACCTTCTCTGCTGCCATGAACAGCGGCATTTACACACCAGACAGCCGTTACAACTCCACCGGAACCTGGAATCGGCTGGGGGACGCCTTCATCAAAACCGACTGGCGCGCCGGAGGGCATGGGTATATCAGTTTGCGCACGGCCGTCATTGTCTCCTGCAATTCCTGTTTTTATGACGTTGGTTTTACGCTGGACGGCGTAGACCGCTTGCTGCTGCCGAACACAGCGCGGCAGTTTGGCCTGGGGCAGCCCACCAGCTTCCAGTTGGCCGAAGCAGCCGGGCTGATCCCGGACCCTGAGTGGAAACTTGCCAATGTGGGCGAAGGGTGGGCGCCGGGCGATTCGGTGAATATGGCGATTGGGCAGGGGTACGTGCAGGTGACGCCGCTGCAAATGACGAACATGATAGCGGCCATTGCCAATGGGGGCACGCTCTACCAGCCGACGATTGTAGACCATATCGGCGCTGGGGGTGGCGCGCCGGAAGAAGTGTGGCCGGTTTATACGCGCGGCGAACTGCCATTGAGTCCAGATGTTTTGGCGACGTTACAGCGGGCGCTGTTTGATGTGGCTAATGACGGGAATCAGGGAACGGCCGCTTACCAGTTTGTGGGGCTGCCGGTACCGGTGGCGGGCAAGACAGGCACGGCCGAAGACCCGCCGCGTACCTCCCATGCCTGGTTTGCCGGATACGCGCCGGCCGCTCCCTACACCCTGGCCGATGGTACAGCCATTGAGCAGCCCGAAATTGCCATTGTGGTGATGATGGAAAACGCCGGCGAAGGGTCAGGCGTGGCGGCCCCCATTTTCCGGCGCATCGTCGAGCTATATTATGGCATTACGCCGGTCACGCCATTTCCCTGGTAGGCCAAATTCCCACGAATTAGGACTTGACAACCGGTTGTATGATCGGCCATACTGAACGCATCTGAAATATTTCACAATGGAAGAGAATGATTGCGGGGGCGCAGCGTGCGTAGCTTTTTTTATGCGAGCTACGTATTTTTTTTGCCCCTGTGGGAAAAAATTTTTAACCAAAGGAGAGTCGTCTGATGTCGTCATTATTGCAGCAAGCCTTTGCGCGGGCAGAAAATTTACCTGAATGGGAACAAGATGCGCTGGCTGCATTTATTCTGGAAGAAATAGCCGCCAGTGATCAATGGAATCACTCGCAAAAACAACCGCAACGGCCGTCAGCCAAAGTTAAACAGCCACAGGTAAACCACACCCGGCGCGCCCAACTTATGCAAAGCTAATACCTTTTCTCACCTCGTTTTTTTGCGCCACCTTGTCATGCCAGACATGGCGAGGTGGCGCGTTTGATTTCTAACCCAATTTGTTTATGCCAAAAAATAACGGAACGAAGAAAACGTGGCGCAAAGCCGTGAAGCAAGCGATGCGCACCGCCACAGAACAAGAAGTCATCCGCAAATATGGCTCCTTGAACGCTTCATTTAACTACCGCTGGGAACATGTCAAGGCGGTTGTCGCTGTCGCCCAAAAATTGGCGGCGCTCACAGGCGCTGACCAAGATATTGTCACGGCCGCTGCCTGGCTGCATGACGTGCGCAAGGAAACCGGAGATGACCACCCGTTTGAGGGGGCTAAGTTTGCCCGTAAATTTTTGCTGCAAACGGACTTTCCCCCGGAGAAAATTGAACGGGTGTCCCAGGCCATTGCCGAGCACATGGGGCTGTGGCGTGATGAGCCGCTGACCAACCTGGAATCGCAGGTGTTGTGGGATGCGGATAAACTGGCGAAGATTGGGTTAACGGCCGTTTTCCATTGGACAGGTGGGTCACTGGCCGGGGATAAAATGCGGACGGTGGAGGAGTTGATCAAGAACGGCCGTTCCGCCAACTGGCAGACTAAAACGGTTGCCAGTATGCACACCGAACCCGCCAAACACGCCGCCCAGACCCGCCTGGAAGCGTATAACTGGTTGTGGCGACAGCTTGAACAAGAATTGAATGGGGATGACCTGGTAGAAGCCGGTGGCCGGTGGCCGGTGGCCGGTAATCAGTAATCAGTGGTCGGTGGTCGGCTTACCGATTACCGATTACCGCTTACCGTCTACCGTGAATTCTGGTAAAAGAAATCTGTCACCACCGGATGTACAAAACCGGCGCGAAACAATGACTGCCACTCCCAGGCATCATCATTCCCCCCCCCTTCCCGGTTTGCCAGTAACCAATGGCTAAATGCCAGATAATATGGCTCACGGTTGCGCATGTAGCTGTACTGCCACGCCAGCATTTCCTTTTCCACGTGTGGGTCGGGGTGGTAAGAGCCGCCCTCCGTGCCAATGACCGGCAGCGAACGCCCCAGGTGGCTTTGCACAATCTCATCATAGCGACGGTACAGCCAGAAGCCGTCCGGGTCATCGTAGGGGCGCAGGCCGTGATAGTTGTGGACCGAGAGCCAGGCATGATTGAGCAGCGCGCCATCTCCATTGTAGGCCAGCGCGCGTAAGGTGCGGTCTAAAAAGTCATAATGGTTGTACTCACCGCCAGGGCTAAATGCGCCGATGCCCGGTAGACCGCCATTGTTGACCACCTGCCGCGCCGTAGTTGCCCAGGCCAGCGCATACCGATTGGGATTGGCAAAGCCCTGCCGGTTTTCCACGTTGATGTTTGGCTCGTTGTAAATCTGGTAGTAATACACCCCTTTAGCGCGATAATGGCGCACAATCGCCCCCACGTCCCCATATGGCTCGATGGTTGGCTGGTAGAGGCGCATCACGGGCATAATGCCATTGGCGACGAGGCGCTCCACCAGGTAGTCGTTAGCGCCAATACTGCCATTGTCGTTGAGGAAAACAGCCCATTTGATGTGCATTTTCACCAATTCGCCCACAAACCGATCAATAACCCCACGCTCCTGGCTGGTAGTAGGAATCCAGTGGATACCCTGTCTCTTATACACATCTG
>JACSRF010000591.1 GCA_014879875.1 Anaerolinea sp. | reverse complement strand
GGTGGAGCCGGGCGAAGTGGCGGCGGCGCTGCGCCGGTGGGCGGGGGTGGTGGAGACGGCCGTGCTGCCGCAGGTTTTGCCCGATGGCGAGACGCGGCTGCTCGGCTTTGTGACCCCGGCGGATGTGGATGTGGCCGCGCTGCGCCGGTGGGCGGGGACGCAACTGCCCGGCTATCTGGTTCCGGCGCGGCTGTGGGCGTTGGCGACGCTGCCCCGCCTGGCGAGCGACAAGGTGGACCGGCAGCGGTTGTTGGCGTTGGCGCAAGATGGGGGGGAGGCGGCCGGCGCTTATGCTCCGCCGCGCACGCCGTTGCAGCAAACGTTGGCGGACATTTGGGCGGAGGCGCTGCGCGTGGCGCGGGTGGGCATTGACGATAACTTTTTTGAGCTGGGCGGCCATTCGTTACAGGCGGCGCAGGCGGCGGCGCGGGCGGCGCAGGCGTTGGCGCGGCCGGTGACGGTGGGGCTGCTGTTGGCGCGGCCGACGGTGGCGGAATTGGCGGCGGCGCTGACTGTGGCGGACGATGAGGAACCGGCGCTGGATGAGCCGCCCCCGTCGTTGGCCGGGCCGTATCTGCTGTTGGCGGAACGGCCGTTGACCCCGGATGACGTGGGGCCGGTGGATGCGGCGGCGTTGGGGTATTTACGGCAAAAGGCGTGGCGGTATGACCGGTTGTTGTATGCGCAGAGCGGCGGACGGCCGATTTTGTTGGGGGCGACGCAGACGGCGTGGGGGCGCTTTGCCCTCATCATGCTGCCCCGCTTTGCCGCCGACCTGTACGCGGACCCGCCGGGATTGGTGCAAGAGGTGGTCGCCGCGCTGTCCCTGGCCGGGCAGATGAGGGCGCGGACCGTTTCGTTGACCGGGCTGATCCCTTCGGCGACGGATTACGGCCGGGCGCTGCTGCCGGCGCTGGCCGCGCATGGGAACTTGCCGGACATCTCCACCGGGCACGCGGCGACGACGGCGGCGGTGGTGATGGCTGTGGAGCGCGTGCTGGCGGAGAGCGGGCGGGATTTGGCGCAGGAGCGGGTTGGCTTTTTGGGGTTGGGGTCTATTGGCGCGGCATCGCTGCGGCTGCTGTTGGCGACGCAGCCGCACCCACAGGCGATCATCTTGGGCGATTTGTACAGCAAGCAGGCGCAGCTAGAGGCGCTGCGCGCGGAGATCGTGACGGAGTTGGGCTTTGTCGGCGAGGTGCAGCTTGCACCGTCGCGGCAGGAGGTCCCGGCGGCGTTTTATGAGGCGACGCTGATCGTGGGGGCGACGAATGTGCCGGATATTTTGGACGTGGCGCGGCTGCGGCCGGGCGCGCTGTTGGTTGATGATTCGGGGCCACATTGTTTTAATCTGGAGCAGGCAGTCCACCGCTTTGCGGCGGCGGGGGATATTCTCTTTACAGAGGGGGGTGTGTTACAATTGCCGCAGCCGCTGCACCGTTTGCGCTATGTTCCCCCGGCTGCGCCCCCGTTGGGGACGTCCCTGATTGATGATCCGTATGAAGTGATGGGGTGCGCGTTTTCTAGCCTGCTGCCGCGGCAGTTCCCGGAGTTGGAAGCGACGGTAGGGCTGGCGACGGTGGCGATGTGTGTCCGTTATTACCGGCGGCTGGCGGCGTTGGGGTTCCGCGCCGGGCCATTGCATAGTAAGGGGTATCGGTTTGCGGCGACGGCCGTTGCCCGGTTTCGGCAGCGGTTTGGTGTGAACCGTGAACCGTAAGCCGTGAACCGTAAGCCGTGAACCGTGAGCCGTAAGCCGTGAACCGTGAGCCGTGAACCGTATGGCGTGAATAGATTGCGGACAACGGACAACGGATTACGGACAACGGATAACGGATCACGGACTACGAAGGGTAAGCATGGGAAATAAAGCTGCTTTATGGGTCGTTGTTTTGCTGGCGGTGATGCTGGCGGGCTGTGGGCAAACGGCCGTGCCGGTGACGCCGACGCCGGCGATGGTGGAGACGGCGACGATGACGACGGTGGCGCAGGAGCGGTTTAATACGCTGCGAATTGTGTTTTGGCAGGCGCCGGAGATGCTCAATCCCCATTTGTCGGGCAGCGCCAAGGATTTGGGGGCGAGCCGGATTGCCTATGAGCCGCTGGCGACTTTTGACGCGGATGGCGAGTTGGTCCCGTTTCTGGCCGCGGAGATACCGTCGTTGGCGAATGGGCTGGTGGCGGCGGACGGCCGTTCCGTTACCTGGAAGCTGCGCGACGATGTGCAATGGGCGGATGGAGAACCGTTCACGGCCGACGATGTGTATTTCACCTACCAATTCATCACCAACACGGCCGTGCAATCGGCGTCGGCCTCTGTGTACCGCAGCGTGCAGGAAGTGAAGGTGGTGGATACGCACACCGTACAGGTGATCTTCACCGAGACCAACCCGGCGTGGTACGTGCCCTTTGTCGGCTTTCGCGGCATGATTTTGCCACGTCACCTGTTCGCGGCGTACAACGGCGCCAA
This sequence comes from Anaerolinea sp., assembly GCA_014879875.1. Taxonomy (GTDB): domain Bacteria; phylum Chloroflexota; class Anaerolineae; order Promineifilales; family Promineifilaceae; genus JACSRF01. The sequence goes on along the minus strand of JACSRF010000591.1, from coordinate 6,380 downwards.
CGCCGCACAGGCGCCGCAGAACTTCATGCCCGTTGGCACTGGCCCTTATTACGCGATTAAAAATGCGCCACAAGAGGTTATTTTCCTCGGCGACAACCTGATCCAAACCAACCAGATCACCTTTGCCCCTAACCCTTATTTTCATGAAGCGGACGCCCCTTTCTTCGCCCAGGTCATTTTGAGCGGCGGCGGCAGTTCCGACGAAGCGGCGCGGGTGGTGATGAACACGGGCGAAGTGGATTTTGCCTGGAACCTGACGACCGCTTCCGACACGCTGCTGCCACTGGAAACGTTGGGCCATGCGCAGTTGGTGGTGAGCTTTGGCGCGCGCGTGGAGCGGCTGGTACTCAACCACAGCGACCCCTATACTGAAGTGAACGGGGAACGCTCCAACAAAGACGCGCCGCATCCTTTTTTGAGCGACGCGCGCGTGCGCCAGGCGTTGACCTATGCCATTGACCGCGACAGCATCGCTGTGCTGTATGGCCTGTCCGGGCGTGCGGTGAGCAATAATTTGGTTGTGCCGCCCACGTTTGCCTCGCCTAACACCAGCTATGAGTTTGATTTGGACAAAGCGGCCGTGCTGCTCACCGCAGCGGGGTGGGCGGATGCTGATGGCAACGGCGTGTTGGACAAGGAAGGGGTCGAACTGCGCCTGATTTACCGCGCGCCGCTGGATACCATCCACCAGGAGACGCAAGCTATCATCCGCCGCGACCTGGCCCAGATTGGCGTGGCCGTAGACCTGCAACCGGTGGACGCCGGCGTCTTTTACTCGAAAGCGCCCAACGGAGTTTTCCTGTTCCAGGCGGACATGCAAGAGTTGTTCATCGGCATGGTCAGCCCTGACCCCGGCGCGTACATGGTGTATTGGACGTGCGGCCAGATTCCACAGGCGGCGAACAACTGGTCGGGCTTCAACCTGGAGCGATGGTGCAGCGCCGAGTATGATGCGCTGTATACGCAGTCCACGACAGTGCTTGATCCGGAACGGCGGCAGCAGTTATTCATCGCGATGAACGATTTATTGGTGAATGAAGTGGTGATGATTCCACTGGTGCATCTGGGTGAAGTATCGGCGGTGGGCACAGATATTGTCGGTCTGGACCCCACCCCTTGGGACAGCATCCTGTGGAATATTAAAGATTGGAGGCGGGTCACCCCATGACAAGTAAGATGACGCCACCTGATGATGAACAGACGGAGCAACTGGATATATTTCTGACACGGCTGCCGACGCCGGTCTGGTTGAAGAATTTGAATATTGGGCCAAAGTTGACGTTGGGTTTTGGCGTGTTGGTGCTGCTGACGCTGTTGGTGGTGGCGGTGAGTTTTGCCGCCAGCGATGGCGCACAGCGGACGATGCGCGCGACGAATGAACTGCGTTACCCGGCGGCGGCGACGGCAACGGCCGCTCAGGTAGATTTGCTGTGGATGCAGTCCAATGTGCGCGGCTACCTGGCGTTGGGCGAGGACAGCTACCGCGAGGCGTTTGAGGTGGCGCAAGCCTCGTTTAACGGCAACCTGGCCGCGCTGCGCAGCCTGGAACTGACGCCGCTCAACCAGGCGCGCCTGACGGAGCTGGAAGCGGTGTATGCGGATTGGCAGGCGCTGCCGGGGCAGTTGTTCACGCTGCGCAACGACCGGCTGGAGCGGGAACCGGCGTACCGTGTGCTGGCGACGGATGGGGTGTTGTTTGGCGGGCAAGTGCTGCTCGACCTGAACAAGATGATTGACGCCCAGGCGCTGCAAGCGCCGACGACGGACAACATTCGCCTCTTAAAACATATGGCGGATTTTCAGGGGTCGTTTGCGGCGATGTTGTCTGGCTTGCGCAATTACGTGACGACGCAGAACCGCATTTTTCGGCAAGAGTATGAAGCGAACCTGGTGCTGAATAATTTGGCGTGGGAGAATTTGGAAAGCGAGGCGGAGCGGTTGACCGAGACGCAGCAGGCTTTGCTGCAAACTGTGCGCCTGAATCGGGATAAGTTCCTCGATTTGCCGGAGCAGCGTATTTTCCCGGTGTTGGAGGCGGAGGATGGCAGTTACCGGCAAGATTTGTACCTGTTTAGCACGCAGGCGGTGCCGCAGGCGGATTTGATGTTGGATTTGTTGGCGGATATGACGGCCGATGAGCAAATGCTGCTGCGCAATGAGTTGAACCGCAGCAATTTTATCCTGGGGTTGGCGCGGCAGCGGACGGTGATTTGGGGCGTGGTGGCCGTGCTGGTCGGCGTTGTGTTGTCTTATGTGCTGCGGGCGACGGTGGTGGCGCCGGTGACGATTTTGACCAATGTGGCCGAGCGCATTCGCGGCGGCGACCTGGAAGCACGCGCGCCGGTGCTGTTTGCGGATGAATTGGGATTGTTGGCGCAAACGTTCAATCGGATGACGACGCGGCTGCGCGACACGCTGCTGCAAGTGCGCAAGGAGAAAAAGCGGGCGGATGATTTGCTGAACGTGGTGATTCCGATTGGGGTGGAACTGACGTCGGAGCAAGATTTCAACCGCCTGTTGGAGAAGGTGCTGGTGGAGGCGAAGGAGTTTTGCCATGCGGACGCGGGGAGCCTTTATTTGCGCACAGAAGATGACCAACTGCGCTTTGTGATTGTGCGCAATGACACGCAAAACCTGGCATTGGGGGGCGCGACGGGTAAGGAAATCACGTTTCCGCCACTGCCGTTGTATGATGCGGATGGGCAGTCGAACTGGCGCAACATTGCCGCGTATACGGCGTTGACGGGCAACTCGATGAATATTGAGGAGGTGTATGCGCCGGATGGGACGATGGAGTTCTCTGGCCCGCGCGAGTTTGATGAACGCACTGGCTACCGCTCGCAGTCTATGCTGACGATTCCCTTGAAGAATATGTTGGATGAGGTGATCGGGGTGTTGCAGTTGATTAATGCGAAAGACCCGGAGACAGGGGAAACCATTCCGTTTGACAGCAATATTCAACAGATGATGGAGTCGTTTTCGTCGTTGGCGGTGGCGGCGCTGGAAGCGTATAAGCGGGAGCAGGCGCTGCGGCAGGAGATCCGGCAGCTGCGCATTGAGATTGACGAGGCGAAGCTGCAGCAGCAGGTGCAGGAGACGGTGGAGACGGATTTCTTCCAGGATTTGCAGGCGAAGGCGCAGGATATTCGCCAGCGACGACAGCGGGCAAAGACGGGTGATCAGTAATCGATGAGCGGTAATCGGTAATCGGTGAACGGTAAAACGCAATACCACAAAAGTCGGCAGAGGTTGTATACACGGATTAGGAGGAACACGGATAAGAACAGAGAAGAAGCACTGTTTCCCTATCCGTATATACAATGGAGCCTTGTTCGGGCGAGTTTTGCGCTATTGCGGTAAAACCGATAACCGATAACCGATTACCGAAAAAGTCGGCAGAGATTGTATACACGGATAGGAGGAACACGGGTAAGAACAGAGAAAAAGCACTCTTTCTCACCCGTATATACAATGAAGCCTTGTTCGGGCGAGTTTTGCGCTATTGCGGTAAAACCGATTACCGACAACCGATAACCGGTTACTAAACAAAAAGGTAGAGTATGTCAAAGATCATTTCGATTCATTCTTATCGTGGGGGAACGGGGAAGTCGAACACGACGGCGAACCTGGCGGCGCTGATAGCGGCGCGGGGGCTGCGTGTGGGGGTGGTGGATACGGATTTGAATTCGCCGGGGATTCACGTGCCGTTTGGCCTGGATTTGGAAGATGAGAACCTGGTGCGGTATACGCTGAATGATTATTTGTGGGGGAACTGCGAGATTAAGGATACGGCGTATGAGGTGACGGGAAATTTGGGCACGGCCGTTTCCGGTCAAGTCTTTCTCGTGCCCGCCAGTATCAAGGCGGGCGAGATTACGCGGTTGTTGAAGGATGGGTATGACGTGGCGCTGCTGAATGAGGGGTTTGATGACCTGATCACGGCGCTGGACCTGGACGTGCTGCTGGTGGATACGCATCCTGGCCTGAGTAATGAGACGCTGCTCTCGATTGCCATTACGGACGTGCTGCTGATTATTTTGCGACCAGACCACCAGGATTATCAGGGAACGGCCGTTACCGTACAAGTCGCGCGCAAACTGGACGTGCTGGAAATGCTGCTGATCGTCAACAAGCTGCCTACCGTTTATGATTTCAGCGACGTGAAACGACGGGTAGAAGGGTTGTATAGCTGTGAAGTGGCGGCGATGCTGCCCCACTCTGACGAGATGATGGCGCTTGCCAGCCAGGGGGTGTTTGTGCTGCGTTATCCTCACCATGCCATTGCCCGTGAACTGGCGGGGTTGGCGGATCGATTGGTAGCGGATTTGGTGGCGTGACGGCCGTGATGGACACGTTCGCCGCGTTACAGGAAACGGCGCTGCGCCTGCCTCTATTTCCCGACGGGGTGGCGATGGCTGACGTGCTGCATCTACCCCCGCCCTGGGGCAAGACGCTGCGGCGTATTTTGCGCATGAGGCAGATCCGCTTAAGCGAATTGGCGCTGCTGCTGCAATTGTCACCGGCTGAAGCGGCTGAAATTGGGCGGTTGTTGGTGGAGAAGGGGGCTTTACAGGTGACGGCGACGGCCGTTGAACCAGAGTACAAGGTGCGCTTTGCCCCCAAGTCGAAGACGCGGCTGGCGGATCAGGTTTGGGAGGTGTTGGAGGATTTGTGAGTATTGTCTCGGTGCAATCTTTCCGGCGGGGTACGGGTAAAACGATGATCGCGGCCAATGTGGCCGCGTTGCTGGCGTTGGCCGGGCAGCAGGTCGGGGTGATGGATTTTAATTTTGCCGCGCCGGGTTTGCACATTTTGTTTAACTTGCCGGATGCTGAATTGGGGCGGACGTTGAATGATTTTGTGTGGGGGGCGTGTGAAATTGAAACGGCCGCTTATGACCTGACCGAACGCCTGGACGTGCCGGGGCAGTTGATTTTGGTCCCGGCGAGCACGCAGCCGCGCCAGATTGCTCGTATCCTGCGCGGTGGCTATTACGTCCATTTGCTCAGCGATGCGTGTAACGCGCTGCTGGAAAGGTTTCAGTTGGACTTTTTGCTGTTGGATACGGCCGCCGGCCTGACGGAAGATACACAGTTGGCGCTGGCGTTGGCAGAGCAGGTGGTGATGGTGCTGCGGCCGGATCAGCAAGATTACCTGGGGACGGGGCTGCTCATTGACGTGGCGCGCCGCCTGGACGTGCCGGTGACGCGGCTGGTGGTGAATGAAGCGCCGGCGGCGTTTGCGGAAACGGCCGTGCAGCGCGAGATGGAAGCGGCGTATGGGTGTGCGGTAACGGCCGTGCTGCCCCATACTGAACCGCTTGCCGTGATGGGCAGCAGCGGCCTTTTTGTGCTGGCCCATCCTGAACATGACCTGACGACGCGCTTGCAGCGCATTGCGGCGGCGTTGCTGATGTGAGGGGCGTGCGGAATGCGGAATACCGACGCGCGACGCCTAATTACGGAGATAATCAATGTCACAAATCATTTCAGTCCACTCCTTCCGAGGGGGGACGGGTAAATCAAATACGACGGCGAATCTGGCGGCAGCGTATGCGGCGGAGGGGATGCGCGTCGGCGTGGTGGATACCGACATTCAGTCACCAGGAATCCATATTATTTTTGGCATGGGCGAGCAACGGCCGTCCTATGCCCTGAATGATTATTTGAACGGGGATTGTCGCATTGAAGAAGCGGCCATGGATATGACGCCGGGGCTGGGTGCGAATCTGCCAGGACGTATTTTACTGATCCCGTCCAGTACGCAAATCAGCCAGATCACCCGCTTCCTGAAAGGGTATGACGTGGGCGTGTTGGTGGATGGGTATGAGCAGGCGATTGAGGCGCTGCGCCTGGATGTGCTGCTGATTGACACGCACCCCGGTTTGAACAACGAGACGTTGATGTCGGTGAGTGTGTCTGATGCGCTGGCGGTGATTTTACGACCGGATTACCAGGATTATCAGGGAACGGCCGTGATTGTAGACGTGTCGCGCCGGTTAGGTGTACAAAACATGGTGCTGGTCGCCAACAAAATCCCACAAAATTTGCCCTTAGACCAGCTCAAAGCCAGCCTGGAAGCGCAGTACCGCTGCCCCGTCGGCGCGCTGCTGCCCCATTCAGACGACATGATGGCGTTGGGCAGCCAGGGGGTCTTTGTGCTCCATTATCCCGATCACCCCATCAGCGCCGAAATCAAGCGGCTGGCGCAGATGCTGTTGGCATAAAATCGTTAATCGTCAGTAACTGTCCAGGTGTTGTTTTGGAACACGGAGATACACGGAGAAGACACGGAGATACAGAGAGAGGAAGAAGTCATCATGTAGGGCAATTTGTCAAATTGCCCTACACACGCAAAGACGAAAACGTCGTTTACACATT
>JACSRF010000462.1 GCA_014879875.1 Anaerolinea sp. | reverse complement strand
CACCAGTACCCCCACCAGATGACCCAAGATCAGGCTCCACGCCCCAAAACCCATCAGCGCCAGGGCAATCGAAGCGATACCTTTGCTGGCAGAGCGGGACATCTCTGGTATGAATTTACGGCCAAACGCCAGTTTTTTGGTGAGGGTGGCGGCATGAACCAGGGCAAAGGCGCCAATGATGAACTCGAAGCCCAGGACACGGGTGATGGGCACGGCGCGGGCATCCCGGAAAAATGTACCGGCCAGAGGGGCGGCGACAAACCAGGTTAATAAAAACAGGGTAAATCCCACTGCCAGACCCATCCAGAAAGCGGTGTCTAGTTTCTTGGGATCAGTTTGATGGTAGATGATGGCCGGGCCAATGCCCAACCCTTCCAATACTTCCAGCAGGCCAATGACCACCAGGGCGTAACCGGCAATCCCAAAATCTTCCTTGAGGAGCAGGCGGGCCAGGACGGCCGTGCTGATAAACACCAGCAATTTGCCACTGTAATTAGAGGCGTAACCCCAAAATGCGCCGTGAAGCGTTGCTTTTGCCAGGTTTTGGTTTTGCATATCACTTTATGAAAGATAGCCAAAGGCGTTCATCGCCGCCTGCGCTTCTTGTAAAAAGGCCGTTTTGTCTGCATCTGCCAGCCGGGCAATCTGATTGTCGTTGACATCTTGCCGCAGGTAGCTGCCCAATTCATCCAGCGCCACATACACCAGTTCTTTCTCCTTGGCGCCAAAGTTGTAACCGCGCTGCCCATCCTGGCCCATCAATTTTTTGGCCTGTAACTTAAACTTTGCGGTCGCCTGCACATCCAGACCGGCCATTCCATATAGCTGCCGCACGGTGACGGTGGGGTCGGCCATTAACTGTTCAAAGCGAATGATGTGGTAATTTTCCATCTGGCCGGCATCGTGCAGTATTTGGTCGCAAACAGTCTGGTACATCCGACCAAAGCGTTCGGCGCTCCAGCCCCGGCGCATAAAGCCTTCACACAAAGCCAGACCGTTGCGCACCAGGGCCACAAAAGTGGCGTCTGGGTACATCTCGGCCAGGAGTGGTGTGGTGAGCACGACCCCGTTGACGCATTTACAGACCATACGGGTTTTGCCCTTGTCGGCCCAGGTGGGAGGGGGACGGCCGTTGTCATATCTTGGGTTATAGGCAATGAGTTTGTGGAAATAAAAGAGCAGGTCTATGTAATGGCCGACGGCCGTTGGCAAAGCACGGCGTTCATAATAACGATAAGGCCAGAAGGTATGTTGGCGCGTAGAGAGCAAGACAGGGGTGCAGGTAAGCCGCCGCAGCCATTTTTGTATGGGTTGGCTGTCACGGCCGTAAAAAATCTCATGCATCTCTCCCCCCAAAACACGCACCTGGGGATGCGACGTAATGAGCTGCATCAGGATATTCGTGCCGCCGCGCTGAAAGCCGTTCACAAAAATGGGCTTTTTATTCAGCATGGAAGCTCTCCTTGGGCATTTTCCTGGAGGCGGCGCGGCGGTGTGGTCGTTCCCGGAGATTGCAGCGGCCGGGCTGCGGTTTGTGGCAGCGCCAGCAATATACCGATTAACAGCCAAAAATACCGTATATAAGCGCCGTGCAGGAAAATTGAAGCCGCCAGATAACCGATCAAAGCCACCATCCACGCAAACGCTAATGCCGCTTCGTCATAGCGGCCGGCGCGCATAAACATTTTTTGCGTCTGATAGGCCCGCCCCAGCGCCACGCCCACAAGCGCGCCAAAGGCCGTCAGGCCAATCAGCCCCGTTTCCGCCGCCATTTCCAGATACAGGCTATGGGCTGCCCGCTCCTCCCGGCGATTATCCCAACCCAATGGTTGGGCATATTGCTGGTAGTAATATTTATAATTATTGAGGCCCACACCCCAAACGGGATGATCGGCAAATATCAGCCAGGCCACCATCACCTCGCTGGTACGGCCGCGAAAGGAGGCTTCATTGCGGGCATCACTACCACTACCGGGCAGTAAGTCCAATGTGGTGTACAGACGCTCGGTGTAATTGGCGGGAATGAACTGCCAGACGACGAGCAAGAGGGCCAGGCTGAGCAAAAGTTTGGGCGGGCTGAGCGATTCACGCACAATCATTACTATCAGCACCACAACCAGAGCGACAAAACCGCCACGAGAAAAGGTGAAGAAGATGGAAAGAACACAGACGGCCAATGCCCACAGGGCCAACAGGCGATATACCAGTTTGCGCTCGTGCCACACCCTATCCAGGGCCAGCGGAACCAGCGTCACCATGACCAGAGCGTAAAAGTTAGACGAACCCACAGGCCCCGACGCACGATGATCGCTGACGTCAGCGATGATGTTTTTGACTTCTGTTTGGGCAAATCCCCAGTAAGTGTTCTCAAATGTACCGGTCAATTGCTGATAAACTGTGAGACTGCCCATGAAAATGCCAGCCGCCAACAAGGCCCAACTAACCCCGCGCAACGATCGGCTGTCCCGCATAGCCAGCACCACCGCAAATACCAACAGGCAGTTTTTGACAAATTCTATAAGGGCGTTTTGGGAACGGCCGCTGTCCGCCGCATAGAACAACGAGGTAAAACTTACCAGACCATAAATGCCCAGGAGAACGGCCGTTCTCTCCCAGTTATGAATCCGCTCACCCAAAAACCACCAGCGCATGAACAAAGACGCTAGCAGCAGCAAGGCCAACGGCAAGACAAAAGAAGGGATGCCGTATTGATGCTCCAACACATCTGAAGAACGAGTGTAAGTGGCAAAAACAAGGAATGCCAGCCCGGCATGGGGATGGTTGAAGACCAACCACACCAGCAGCAAAGCCCCAACCAGAGCGGCCGGCCACAAAACGTTATCGCTGAAAAGGACGGCCGTGCCCACCACCGACCCCAACAAGGCCGCACCGACCACAAACAAGAGCGGGTTTTCGATTAATCGGTCTACAGTCAGTGGCTCGTTCATTGCCGATATGCCTCAAATTGCCGCAAGATAGATTGCGGCTGATATCCTTTTTGCTTATCCAACAGCCACCCGGCGAAAGAGAGGACGGGGTAGGTTTGGGGCCGATTGCGGTAGAGCGACGGCCGTCGCCGATCCACCAACGGCATCCCCAAAAACTGTTGCAGCCGCTCAAACTCAGCCGGCGTTGTCACCAGCCGGTGGTAATCCAGCACAAGATATGGCCGGGTGGTCTCTTGCAAGTAAGAAAGGATTCTCAAATTATGTTCGCACCAACTCTGTAGATATTTCCAGGCCACGAACGGCTCACGGTAACGGTTGCGGGCATGGCGTGGCCGGTAACGCGGCCAGGGTTCGGTGGGGTCACGATAAATGACAATCAACTGATGCGCCGGCAGCTCCGATGCCCACAGCGGGTAAACCAGGCAGGTACGCGGGTCTTTGAAACCCCAATGGGTGTACGTTTGATTGCCAGAAGCGATAATTTGCCGCATCCTATCCCGCTGCGCGGGCGACAGTTGCAGGTTTGCCGATAGGCGAATATCAATACTGCGCTGATGATGCGCCTGCAAAATATCCTCGTTCAGTCGCCAGGTAGATTCTCGCTCGTACTGATTACCCTGATCATAGGAAACGCCATTTTCCAGGTTTTCACCCATGTTAATGCCCGAATGGTGCAAAATTTGCGCAGCCAGGGTTGTGCCCGATTTATGCATACCGAGGACGACATAGATCACGACATTGCTCCTATAGAACCTTTAGGGTGTGTTTCAAATGAATAAAACCTGTTGTCAACACGGATAGGGAAGAACACGGATATTTTGTTTTGTCTTACCTGTGTTTGGCCTATCCGTGTTGACAAAGCTCTTTGTAGCAATTTCTAATTGCATATCTGTAACTAAATGAAACGCACCCGAACCTTTATCGCTGACGGGCAGATGGTTGTTGAGCTTCTTCGTGGTATAGAGTAGGCCCATGACCATTTTTATTGGCCCGCACTGTGGCGACAGACAGACGTTCGATGAGAGAGGATACGGTGTCATCTGGTTGGCCGACCACAGCCGCCAGGCGCGGGGAGAGGTTGATCACTTCACCGCCTGCATACACCTCAATGGGATCGGAGAGCGCCTGTTGCAGCCGGTTTAGCCGGATAAGGGCTTGCTCCCGGTCAGGGACATGGCGCATGAGGACGGCAAAGCTATGGTCATCCCAACGGGCGATCAGATCGCGGCCGGGCAATTCATCCCGCATGATGGCTATGATGCGGCGCAGGAGATTGTGCAGGGCATGGGCTGGCAATTCCAAACGGGACAACCCTTCCAGCCGCACCATACTGAATATGAGCTGCTCCGCCCCCGTGGGCAGCAGGCGTTCCAACTGATTTTCCATATAGGTTCGCTTGTAGGCGGTGGAGGCGTGATCGTGGGCGTTCCATTGGCGCAGCTTACCGCTGAGGGGCTGTTGTATCTGGTCACGCAAGATAGCCAGGATACTGCCCAACACCAGACCAAACAAGAGCGCCAGAGACGCATCGCGTATAGGGGTGGGGCTAATTGGCGTTTTCGGTATGGAAGCGGGATCCAGTAACTCAATCCGGTAAATGTCGTAGGTTTGCCCAACATAGCTGATGGTTTGGGCGGCGGCGGCATTGGCCAGGGCGGCAGCGATTTCCGGGTCTGGCCCTTCCACAGCCACTTCCAGGACGCTGGCCTCGGGCAGGGCTACGGCCGAAATCTGGTAACTATCCCTGGCATCCTCATCCAATTCGGCCGCATCTAAGGCTTCCCGGCGAATCCGGCCGCTGTTGAGTACTTCCACGAAGGTCGCCACAATGGAGCGTCTATCGAGCGTGTCCAGGCTGTAGATGAGGTCACGGCCACTGAAATCGGTCATATTGGGCGCGATGAGTAGTTGCAGCCGGCTTTGGTAAACCGGCTGTGTCATAGAATTGATCACCAGTGTGAGGGTGACGGCGCTAACGGCCGTCAGCGCCACTATCCACCAATTGCGCCAAAGCGCCTGTAAATACATCCTTAATTGCACCATTACTATCCTTCCTTTCCCGCCGGCGTTTGTTCCCCAGGTGGATATGGTCTGGCCGTGATACTGCGTGAAACCATAACCTGACAGAGTACTCTTAAGCGCTAACGGGCAGCGGTTGCAAAGCCGGACTCTCTTTTCCGGCGTACCGTTTGAACAATGCGGTCAGTTCAGTGACGTTGTGTTGCAGATGGAATGCTTTTAGGACGAGTTCACGCCCGGCCACGGCCGTAGCAAAGGCAGCCTCTGGCGCTTCGTACACGCCCTGCAAAGCCAGCGCCAGCGCCTCAACATCGGCCGGTGGCACGAGGACGCCTGTTTGCCCATCTTGCACCAATTCCGGCACGCCCGATAGGTTTGTGGCAACCACCGGGAGCGCACAGGCCAGCGCTTCCATAAGCGACACCGGAATACCCTCCATCTTGCCGGACGGCATGATAACGCTCGGCTGCACATAACAGGTGGCGGTAGGTAACAAGGCGGCTACTTCCTCTTGCGGCAAGGGGCCTAAAAGCTGCACCTGTTTCTGTAAACCCAACTGTTCAATCAGGCTCAACAAATTGGCCTGCTCTTCACCACCGCCAATGATGCGGCAGCGAAAGGGAATACCGGCCTGCTTGAGCCTGGCGCACGCCTGCACCAGGAAAGCCTGACCCTTGTAGGGTTGCAGGCTGCCAATGTTGATGATTTCTAAGGGCTGTCCAGGGCTGGCAGGCGCCGACCGGGGTTGGTAAAGCTCAGGAGTAATGCCGCAGTGGATGACGGCCGTCTTCTCCCGCACCCACGGCCCTACGACCCGGCTCAGGTGGGCCACGTTGTAATCAGAAATAGCCACAATGAAGCTGGCCGAACGCAGCTTGGCCTCTAACATGGCCGTGCGCACAAAAATGTCGTGGGCATGAACGGTAAGGCTGTAGCTGATGCCGGTGAGTTGATGGATGAGCCAGGCAAAAAAGGCGGGATGGGTGGCGTAATGAGCGTGAATGTGATTGATGCCTTCGGCCTGCATTTGCGCGGCGACTTGCACGGCTTTGGGGAAAAGGGCACAGGCGCGCAGCAGCATGTTTGGGTCAGACACGTTCCCGGCGATGGTTTGCCCCCAGAGGCGTAGATAGGTGGCGGGGCGCTGCCGGATGGCACGGCCGTTACCCGCCAACACCGCCCCGGACGCAAAAGGCACGTGGCGTACCTCCGGCAGCCAATGGGCCGCTTCGGCATGGGCAACCGCCTGCGCCTGCACCACCAGCGGATACAAGGCCACCGTCCAACCCTGCCGTTCCAGTTCGCTCATCTCCCGCAAAATAAAGGTTTCCGGCAAGTGCGGGAAACGCGACATGACATAGGCGATCTTGCCCGGCATCAGTGGGCGCCTCGTTGGGTCAGGACGGCCGTAAATGTCCGAATCAATATCTGGAAATCTAGCCACAAACAGCGTCGCTCAATGTAGGCCACATCTAGCCGTACCCGCTCATCAAACTCCATCGAACCCCGGCCCAAAATTTGCCACAAGCCTGTAATCCCCGGCAGCACGTCCAGCCGCTCCGTGTGCCACAACTGGTACGTTTCCGGTAAGAAAGACGTAGGACGAGGGCCAACCAGGCTCATTTCACCACGCAGCACATTCAACAATTGGGGTATTTCATCCAGGCTCGTCTTGCGTAAAATTCGCCCCATTCGGGTGATGCGCGGATCATTGGTAATCTTAAAGTCCGGCCATTGCAGCTCATTCAGATGCGCCAGTTCCTGCTTCATTTCTTCGGCATTCGGCGTCATCGTGCGGAACTTGAACATGTAAAATGGCTGCCCCCCTTTGCCGGTACGTTTTTGCTTAAACAGCACCGGCCCCCCCGGCGATTCAATTTTAATGAGCAGCGCACAGAGGAGTAATAATGGCAGCACAAAAACCAGAGAGGAGATAATAAGCGTCAGATCCATGATGCGCTTGGCCCTGAGATAAGCCTTTCCCTGTAGCAGCCGCTCCTCTGGCCGACATTGCTGCCACCAAAGCATCTCTGTGGTTTGGGGAAAAACCGACAACAATAATGAAGAGAGGACGTATTCTGGATAGGTAAACTCCTGGTCTCTCTGGGAGGTGTCATCTGTGGGGAAGGTCGTCATTTTACTGATTCCTTTTGCCTGATAGCGCCTGTAAGCCAGGCTCTTTCAGGTCAGAAAGCGGTCTTTACGATGCTGTCTGAAGTCTCTCTTGTTGCACGGGGTGAACATCGGCTTCATCGGCGTCATAGTTCAACATCTGCAAATGGCTGTTGGCCTCGGTGAGCAAGGTTTCAAACGTCAACGCTTCTTTGGGAAAAGAGGCGACGCCATAAGAAATGTTTACACCCAACTGATTGGCCAACGCTTTGCCAATGCGGTTGGTCAACATGGTGGCGCCCTGGGCATCAATTTCAGGGCAAAGGATAATGAAACGGCCGTTTTCCCGATCTTCCATGACCATATCCACCACCCGCAGCTGTTCTTTGATGGTGGTGGACAGACGCACGGCCGTCCACAATTCCGCCATGTTCTGCTGAATCTCCTCCAGCAAACGCGGCGTTACTTTCACCACACTCTGTTTGTCTGGTCTGACAATAATCACACTGAGCGCCCGGTGAAAATGGCGGCTTCGCGACATTTCCCGGCCAATTTCCTGGCCCGCATCCGCCACCTTTAGCAGGTGGTGGCCGGCATCAGCCAGGGTCACATATTCCACTGCCTGCCGGAATTCATAGTAAACCCGTGCTACCTGATGAGCCAGATAGACCATTACCAACACAAACACCGCTTCTGTCAACGTCAGGTACGTATAGATACCACCCCAAATAGAACGCTCACTCAACAGCAGCAATTTGAAAAGTATAAAAACGAAGAACCAGAACAAAACAACCCTAGAAACAGACAACCTGGCCAACGAAGGCAAAAGAATCGTAGCGACAACAGCAAGAATCCCTAAAACATAAACAAACGAATGAATATCAATGATATTATTCTGCCCAAAATCAAATCTCTCTATACTAAAAAAGAGACTGAGCGTAATCAACAACCGGGCCAATAACCAACGAAAATGGTTCATTTCATCATAAATATTATAATCAAACCACTCTGGCAGCATCAGCGGGTTGGGGGATATTTACCTCCGTCAGTTGGGGGAGATGAAAGCCAACAGGGTATGGTGCGTGATTTTGTCCCTTATGAAAAAATGAGTTCTGACATATAATCAGTGGTCTTTGCGCATTCCCTGCCGTCAAAAGAGCGTGAATGCGACCAGTTTCCATTCAGGAGATGAACCGATGAACACAGATGAACCCTTACGGCAGCAGTTGGTCAACCTGCTGCTTGAACGACAGGCGCACATGCTCTTTGAAGACGCCATCGCCGATTTCCCGGAAACGCATATCAACGGCCGTCCACCGGGTGTGGACTACAGCTTCTGGCACTTGCTGGAACATCTGCGCATTTGTCAGCACGACATCCTCGACTACATCCGCAATCCCCACTACCAGGCGCTCAGCTTCCCGGACGATTTGTGGCCGGCCAAAGAGGCCGAAACGGATATGGCCGGCTGGCAGCAGACGATTGATCGGTTTCTCGCCGACCGTCAGGCATTGGTAGAAATTGTGCAGAATCCGGCGACCGACCTTTATGCTCAGATTCCGCATGGGTGGGCAGGGCACAATATCCTGCGCGAAATCCTGGTGGTCGCCGATCACAACGCTTATCATTTGGGCGAATTGGGCATTTTGCGGCAGGTAATGGGGTTGTGGTAACCGGCGGAGTCCCCCCAGGGGCGAAAGCGATGACGGGTTAGCTCTTACGGAATTCCCGTGACGACCATGACGTGAAACGTGATGCGTGAAACGTGACCGGAGGCGCATCACGTTTCACGTTTTACGTTTCACACAG
>JACSRF010000174.1 GCA_014879875.1 Anaerolinea sp. | reverse complement strand
GGCCGTTGTCCATTGAATGGCCTGCCGCGCCGGGACACGTTTGCCCACCTGCATCATTTCGATGGTGAAGTCGCCGCCGACGGCTTGCAGGCCGGGAATTTGGCGCTGCCCTTCGTGGGCGATGTCGCCGGTGCCGGTGGCGATGTCTAGCAGACGGCCGTTGTGTGGCAGCCGCGTCTGGGCAATCACGTAGCGCCGCCATTTCAGGTCTTGGCCAAAGGTCATCAGCCGGTTCATGGTGTCGTAACGGCCGGCGATGCGGGCAAACATGTTTTGTACGTATTGTGCGCGTTCAGTTCCGGTAAGGTGAGCCATAGATTTATTGTGTCAGGGAAGTTTGCAGAGTAAGTCGGTTTGTGGTCAGTTCGCAAAACACTTCGTTGATGTCAATGCCGATGAAGTTGCACCCTAAATTTTTGGCGGCGACGGCCGTTGTGCCCGACCCCACAAAGGGATCCAGCACCATATCCCCCTCGACCGTAAACAGTTTAATGAACCATTCGGGCAAGCCTACAGGAAATGTGGCGCTGTGGTTGCGGTTATAGCATTCCGTTGCCATATGCAGCACGTTCGTGGGGTACACCATGTCCCGCCCTACCCAATTAGAGATGTTTTTACCAAAGCCGCTGTTGACGTTTGATTCATCTCTGATCTTGTCTGTGTCGCTCAGTTTGGCGAGGCGGGTTTTCGACCAATCGCCAACTGGGACCATCACCGCTTCCTGGTACATGTTGAAATTTCGTTGTTTATTGAATTGCAACAAGCGTTCCCAGGAATCACGAAAGCGGTTGGGCCATTTGCCAGGGTAAGAATTTTTCTTGTGCCAGATAAACTCTTCCGTCCACAGCCACCCTTGTTCGCGTAGTTTCAAGATAAGTTCCAAGACGTAGGTGTGCCGCTCCCCGGCGACGGCGCGCTCTTTGATGTTGAGGATAAAGGTCCCCGTCGGTTTGAGGACGCGCAGAAACTGCGCGGCACGGGGCAAGAACCAATCCACATAGTGCGCAGGGGTAACGCCGCCATAGGTGTGTTTGCGTTGATCCGCATAAGGAGGCGACGTGAAGATCAGGTCAACCGAGTTGTTGGGGAGTGTTTGTAAAACTTGCTGGCAGTCGCCATGCAGGATTTGGTTTTTTAACACAGGCTTTCTCCGTTTAGAGCAGGTTCAGGGCTGGACTGCCAGCAGCGCTTCAATTTCAGCGATCAGAGCGGGTAAATTGGGCTGCGTGAAACTCATATTGGGCGCAGGAATACGATTTTTCTTGATATTGGGCGGGATGTGTTTGTGATGTGGGTGTGTGCTGGCTAACTCAGGGTTATCTGGGTGCGGTTGTGCGTCATACCAGGCAATTTTTTCCACGTATCGCCATATTTCATATCCATAAAACTCAATCAATACGGTTCCATCATCTGCTGAAAGACGTTCTTTGATCGTCACACGATACCCTTGAGCAAAGAACAACTCTCCGCGCAAAATCCCCATCCGCTTCCCTCGTCGGGCCAGAACCAAAGTTGACCGTTGCACAATAGGGAATTGTTGTTGCAGGGTATAGACAAAAAGCTCGTACTCATAGAATGACTGGAATGGGTTCATGGCGTGCGGTCATGCCGATCAGGTTGGTCAGGGTTTCTTGTTGTTTGCGCAAAGTCTGGATGGCTTGTTGATATTGTTGTTGGCGGCGCAACAAGATTTGGTAAGCGCCTGCCCAATCAGCCCAATCTAAGACCCAGGCGTCATTTTCTGGTTCTTCACCGTTGATATAGGCTTCGTAAAACGTTTCCGAGAGAACGCCATATTTCCGTTCATACGTCCCCAGGTCTTCATAGAGGGCATGTATGTCAGTGATGATTTCTTGTAGTGTCATATTTTCAACTCCTGGTAAAGAAGTTCAACTTTTTGAAAAAGTTGAACTTCTTCCATAACTTAATTTAAGCCACGTTCTTTCGTGTAATTGTAATGCGCATCAAACGGCCGTCGCAAACCTTTTCAGCCAGGGTTCACACAGTTATCAATCTGGCTCATCTACTGGCGGTGGGGGCGTGGTTGGGATTGGCTCGCCCTCTTGGGGCGGCAGCACCTCGCGCGCTTTGCTGGTTCCGGTGGGTGGGCCGATGACGCCGCGCTCGTCCATATAATCCATGAGGCGGGCGGCGCGAGTGTAGCCAATGCGGAAGCGGCGCTGCAAGAGGGAGGTGGACGCTTTGTTCAGCTTGCGCACCAGGGCGATGGCTTCGGGCAGCAGGTCGTCTTCGAGTTCTGGCTCGCCGCTGGCGGCTTCCATCGCTTGCAGTTCTTCCCACAACGGCCGTTGCTTCGTCTCCTCTGGCTTAGGGCGCGTCAGGTTGATTTGTGGCGGGGGGATGGGTGTGGGCGATTCGGAAACGGGCGTTGTGTCAACGGCCGTTGTGTCAACGGCCGTTGTGCCAACGGGCGTTGTGCCAACGGCCGTTGTCTCCACCGTATCGGCCTCCCCCTTATCTTGCCGGATAATGGGGGCGGGCACGGCGCGGGATGCCGGTTTAGCCTGAGTTGGCGGCGTGAGCGGCGGGATGGGCGGCAGGGCGGATGTGTCGCGTCGTGACGTCGCGTCGCGTCGTGGCGTTGTTTGCGGTTGTGGCGCGTCTGCGCGCGTGGTGATGCTTTCCTGCGCCGGGATCAGGTTAAAGCGGCGCGCCGTCTGCCAATACGCAATCAATTTGGTCAACTCGCCATCGCTGACAAAGCAGCCTTGCAGGCGCAGCGGCGCGGCGGCGTCCGGGCTTTGAAAAAGCATATCCCCCTGCCCCAGCAGCCGTTCCGCGCCGGTGCTGTCCAGGATGACGCGGCTGTCGGTGCTGGAGGCGACGGCAAA
Organism: Anaerolinea sp.; assembly: GCA_014879875.1. Taxonomy (GTDB): domain Bacteria; phylum Chloroflexota; class Anaerolineae; order Promineifilales; family Promineifilaceae; genus JACSRF01. The sequence continues at coordinate 31,740 of JACSRF010000174.1, read as the reverse complement.
GGCGATGCGCGCCGGGAAGTTGGCTTTGATCAGCCCGGTGACGACGTCTACAGACGGCCGCTGCGTGGCGATGATCATGTGGATGCCGGTAGCGCGCGCCATCTGCGCCAGCCGCGTAATGGCCCGTTCCGTATCTTCCGGGGCGAGCATCATCAGGTCGGCCAATTCGTCAATGATGATGACGATGTACGGCAGCGCGTCTTTGTCCTTCTCCTTCTTAACTTTCTTGTTGAAGTCGGTGATATTGCGCGCACCCACTTCGGCAAACTGCTTGTAGCGGTGGTCCATCTCGCGCAAGGCCCATTGCAGCGTGCCGATGACACGATCCATCTCCACGACGACGGGCGCGGCCAGATGCGGTACGCCATTGTACCCGGTCAGTTCGACGCGCTTGGGGTCCACCATCACAATTTTCAGGTTGTCGGGCGTGTTTTGCAGCAGCAGGCAGGCGATGATGCCGTTGACGCAGACCGATTTGCCGGAGCCGGTGGTGCCGGCGATCAGCAGGTGCGGCATTTTGGTGAGGTCAGCGCCAATGGCCTGCCCGGACACATTTTGCCCCAGGCCAATGGCTAAGGGTGATTTGATTTTTTGGAATTCGGACGATTCCATCACGTCGCGCAAGGAGACCAACGCCTTGGCGACGTTAGGCACTTCGATGCCCACGTACCCTTTGCCGGGCACAGGCGCTTGAATGCGGATGGAGTGCGCCGCCAGCGCCAGGGCCAGGTCGTCGGCCAGGCTGGCGATTTTGCCGACCTTGACTTTGGTGCGTTTGCCGCTGCGCTGCTCGATGAAGTTCGGCTCAACGCCAAATTGGGTGATGGTCGGCCCCTGGCTGATTTCGACGACGGTGGCCGGCGCGCCAAAGCTTTCTAACGTGTGTTCGATAACCTCGACCTGTTCGCGGATGGAGGCGCTGTTTAGTTCTTCGTCGCTGCCCGATTCAAGCATATCGGCCAGCGCGGGCAGTTTCCAGGCGTGAATGGCTTGATGCCGGCCCAGGAAAACGGGTTCAGGTGTGGTGGCTGGTGGGTTGGCGACGGCCGTTGGCGGAGCGACGGCCGTTGGGGTCGGGCGCGAGGGGCGTCGAGTTTCAGGTGTTGGGGCATCGGCCGTCGGGCGTTGCGTGGCGGGCCTGGCATCGGGCTTCGCTTCCGGGATGAGGGTTAATTGGGTAGGGGCATCGGTCAGCGTTGTTGTGGCGCCGCGCGGTGATGTGATGGGAATGGCGCGTTCCTCAACGGCGGGCGGTGTGGGCGGCGGCGTTTGCCACGCGGTTTGGATGTCACGCAAAAAGAGACCGGCATCCGCGCGGGTGACGCCGGTGAGGAGGATGCCGCCGATAAAACCCAGCACGACGAGGGTGAAAATGGCGCCGGCGTTACCGACGAATTGGGTAAGGATAAATGCCAGCAGGCCACCGAGGTAGCCGCCACCGGTGCTGACATTGACGATTTGGGCAACGCTGCCGAGGCCGGGGTTACGGATGTGGACAACCATGGCCGCGACCGTTTCGCCAAAGAGAAAGAGGATGGCAAAACCAATGAGCCGGTAAATGGGCAGGGGCGGATGTTGATCCATGCCCCATAACACCAGGTAAAGGCCAATGCCGCCGGTAATAAAAGGGATGATGAGGCCGCCCCAACCAAAGAGCCGCCAGAGCATGTCGAAGAGCGCGCCGGTGAGTTCGCCCTGGTTGGGGGAGATGAGGCTGAGGGTGAGGACGGCCGTTAAAAACACAACCACAATACCGATTATCAATCCTTTTTGCTGGATGCTGAGGCGAGTTTCTTGTGGGGTGCGTGGTTTGGCCTGGCGCCGCGCAGGTTTGCGGGGCGCGGACTTGCGGGGCGCATTGCTGTGGCCTGATTTAGCGCGGTTATTGGTTCCGCCGCGCGTCGTATTCGTTTTGGCGTTGGCGCGGCGTTGCGGTGTAGGTTGGCTGTTCGTCGTCTTTTTCTTGGTCATAGCTCAAATGTTCCTGGGAGCATTATAAAACTATGTTACAATAACAACAAGATCGGTAACGATAAGGGACTGAATATGTTGGAAACGGCCGTGTTAGAAGAAATCAAAGAGTACATCTTCCACCACCTGCCCCAGGTGTTAGAACAAGACCCGCGTTTTGTCACTGTCATCGAAGGGATCGTGGCCGATAAGTTCCCGCGCCGTGACGAATTTGCCCGGCTGCTCGACGAGATGGAGCAAAACCGGAAGCGGATGGACCAGGGCTTTACAGATATGCGGCAGGAGTTTGTGCGCGTAGATAAACGCCTTGATAAAGCGGATGAACGCTTCGACAAGATAGATGAACGCTTCGACTATGTTTTTTGACACATCTAATGAGCTTCCTTTGCTGCGCTTTGCCAGTTTGCCGCAAAACGGCCGTCTCCAGCACGCCGTTTTCACGCGCCAGGGCGGCGTCAGCCCAGCTCCGTTTGCCTCACTCAACCTGAGCGTGTCTGTGCCCGATGAGAAGGCGCGCGTGTATGCGAACCGGCGGCGCGCTTATGGCGTTTACGGCCGTGACACCGGCAGCGTCGTCCATGCGCATCTGGTGCATGGACGGGACGTGGCGCGGGTGACGCAGGCCAATAACGGCACGTGGATACCAGAGGTGGATGGCATCATTACCAACGAACTGGGCTGCGCGCTGACGATGAATTATGCCGACTGCACGCCCATTTTTCTCTACGACCCGATACGACACGCCATTGGCCTGGGGCACGCAGGTTGGCAGGGCGCGGTGCAGGATTTGCCGGGGGCGATGGTGGCGATGATGGGGCGGGAATTTGGCAGCGACCCGGCAGATTTGGTAACGGCCGTTGGCCCGTGCATTGGCCCCTGCTGCTACGAGGTAGGCGAACCGGTGATCGGCGCCGTGCAAAGCGCGTTTGCCGACGCCGCCACGCTGCTGCCCGCCAATGGTCATGGCGACCGCCCCCATTTCGACCTGCCAGAAGCAAACCGGCGTAATCTGCTGCGTGCGGGCGTGCGGTACATTGAGATGTCAGGGCTGTGTACGGCCTGCCGCACCGATCTGTTTTTCTCGCATCGGGCAGAAAAAGGGCGCACGGGGCGCTTTGGCGCGATTTTTATGCTGCAAGGTAATGGGTTTGGTTGAGAATGTTTGGGGATGGTCTTCTTTTGTAGTTTGTTAGTTTGTTAGTTGGTTTGCCAACCAACCAGCAAACCAACCATAAGACGCAGAGATTTTTTGAACAGCCTTGCGTATAGGGGGGCGAATTGGCGCGCGAAATTGAGCGGGCGCGGCATGATAATCTTTGGAAGGATGGTGAATAGATGTTTCAACGATTAACAAATAGTTGGGAATTGGTGAAGGCGAGTTGGACGGTGCTGCGGGCGGATAAGGAACTGCTGTTGTTTCCGGTTATTTCGGCGATTGCGTCCTTATTCGTCGTGGCAACTTTTGCCGTGCCGGCGATCCTGGCCGGCGTCGCCGACAGCGCCCTGGCCGGAGACGTGGGAATTTTAAGCTATCTGGTGGCGTTTTTATTTTACATTGTGCTGTACTTTGTCACCTTTTTCTTTAACACGGCGCTGGTAGGCGCGGCGATGATCCGCCTGGAAGGGGGCGACCCCACAGTGCAGGATGGACTGCGGATTGCCTGGGAACACGTTGGCCCCATTTTGGGTTATGCGGCGATTGCGGCGACGGTGGGCATGATCTTGCGCGCGTTGTCGGAAAAGTCGGGCGCATTAGGACGGCTGGTAATTTCCCTGATCGGCTTTGTGTGGAATATCGCCACGTTCCTGGTTGTACCGGTCTTGGTCATGGAAAAGGTGGGGCCGGTGGATGGCATTAAGCGCAGCGCAGAACTGTTGAAGCGCACCTGGGGCGAGCAGATTGCCGGTAATTTTGGCATTGGCACGGTCTTCGGGCTGATCAGCTTTGTGGTGATTATGGTTGGTATCGGGGGCATTGTGCTGGGGGCGATGGTGTCGTCTACCTGGCTGATTGTTTTGATGGTGTTGTTGATGGTCGTGGCGCTCATTGGTCTGGGGCTGTTTAGCTCGGCGTTGAGCGGTGTTTTTACAGCGGCCGTTTACCGGTATGCAACGACTGGTGAAACGAGCAGCTACTTTGACCCGATGTTGATTAAAGGATCGTTTAAGCAGAAGTAAGCCGTGAATCGGGCGTCGGTTCTCCGACTCACGACGCCCGACTCACGACGCCCCTCCCCATGAGCCGTCGTTATCCCATCCCCGCCGCAGAAACCCGCGCGGAAATTAAAGTAAAGAATTCGACGTTTATCGCCACGGCCGCGCCGGTGTTTAGCGTGGCGGAGGCGAAGGCGTTTATCGGCCGGATTAAGGCAGAGTTTGCCGACGCTGCGCACAATGTCCCGGCATACCAGGTGGGCTTTGGCGCAGCGGTGACGGCGCATTGTAGTGATGATGGGGAACCGGCGGGGACGGCCGGCCGGCCGATGCTGGCGGTGTTGCAAGGGAGTGGCATTGGCGACGTGGCGGTGGTGGTGACGCGCTATTTTGGCGGCACAAAACTGGGGACGGGAGGGCTGGTACGGGCGTACAGCGATGCGGTGAAGGCGGCGCTGGCGCTTTTGCCCCTGGCAGAGAAAGTGGCGACGCATACGGTGATGGTCGCGTTTCCTTATAGTTATGTGGAACGGATGCGGTTATTAGTGGCGGGGTATGACGGCCGTATTCTGGACGAAGATTTTGCGGCCGATGTGACGATGACGGCGCAGTTCACGGTAGAGCAGTTCCCGGCATTCCAGGAGGAATTGGAACAACTATCACATGGATCGCTGGTTGCGGAAATCGTGGAGACAAACGAGGCGACAATCATGACAAAACGGCCGTCGGCCCCAATTGACGGCGCGTAACAAACAAACGGCCGCTGCCAATCTGCTCCACATAATGGGACATGTGCGCGCAGTCGGCAACCAACTCGTCAAACATCGGCTCATCCAACAGCAGCAGGTGTGTGTCCAACTCCGCGCGATATGTGGCCGAATAGGGCTTATCGGCAAACAAAGCATACTCACCAAAATGCTCGCCCGGCCCCAACCGGCCGATAACAACGGGAGCCTCCACGGTACGGCCGTTGCCGGCCAGCGCTGTAATCGCCCCTTCAGCCACAATATACAAATGGGAACGTGGATCGCCTTCCCACACGACAATTTCCCCCGCCCGCACCCGTTTGTGCAGCAGACGGGCATCAATCGCCGCCAACTGCTGCGGACTCAGGCTGCTAAACAACGGCATCTGCTTCAACAACTGCCGCTCCTGCGCCCCAGAGCTAACCTGCCGTGACAGCGTGGTATTCGCGCGCAAAATCGGGTCAAACCGGTCGCGGCGAATGATCAACGCCCGCACCGACGTCAAGGCGCGGTACGTTGACATGTACGCGCCGTTGTCTAACAGCGCCATCGTGCCAAAATAGCCACCGGCCGTCATTGCCGCCGTTTGCACCCCATTCTGAAACACGCCCACTTCCCCAGACTCGATCAAGAAAAAGCGCCTGGCATCCATGCCGGTATGAGCGATGAATGTACCCGCGCGGCACTGCCACAACTCCGCAATCTGCAACACTTCGGCCACATCATCCTGGTCAAACCCGGCAAAAATATCTGCCTGGCGAATCAACTGCGCGCGGCGATCCCGCGCCAGAATGAAGCCTTGCGCCAACTGCGCCCCCCACTCCATCTCCGCCAACGTGTGCCGCGCCAACGTCTCTGCTTCTGGCCAGGGCAGGCTGTCGTAAGCTGCCTGCCCCGCCTGCCGCGTAAACGGCGTCCCGGCCAGATCGTCTAAACGGTCTACGGCCAACAGCAGCGCCGCGCGACACTTACGCCCAATGTCAAAAATAGAGGCGTCTGGGTCAATGGGGCCGAGCGCGAGCATTTGCAATTGAATGTCTGCCAGCCGCCGCCCGCCAAAAACGGTTTCGTAGCTGGCAAACATGGCCTGCATAAAATGGTTAAAGGCATTGACCAACCGCGCCCGCTCGCTAAATGCGCCCACGTCTACGCCGCCGGTTTCGTGGCGCGCAAATTGCGCCAGGCCGCCCAACAGCAGGTATAACGACCCGGCATAAATCCAGAGCAGCGTCACGGGCAAATGCAAAAATGGGTAAAATTGCAGCCAGGGTACGGCCAGCACGGCCAGCAGCAGCAGCAGCCAGGGCAGCGCAAAACGGGAACGCAAAAAGTTGATGAACAACGGCGTCATAAAAATGAGGCCGGGGAAAATGCCAAACAAAACCAGCCCGATTGTCAGCCAGGATTGTGGGTGAAGCAGGTAAGTCAGCACGACGTAGGCCAATCCGAGCAGGAACATCAGCGCCATTAACGCGCGGTCGCCAAAGCTGAACTGGCGCGGCCAAACGGTGAACCCGGAGACCACGCCGGCCGCCAACACGCCGGCCGCCGCCACAACCAGGCTCAGGTCGCGCGCAAAGGGGGCGCCGGCCACCCAGGCCACCGTGATCCCGACCGGGGTGACGGCCAATGACCAGATCACCCATTGGAAGCGGGAACCGGGAAGCTGCCGCGCCACGCCGATGAGCAAAGCAACGGCCGTCAGGTGCAGCAGCCAGTTCGTCAGGTTCAGCCACAGGTCGGCCGCCGGCAGCCGGCCGAGGCCAATGAGCAGCAGCGGGATACCGGCAAAGATAGGCAGGCTGATGAGCAAAGCGAGTACGTCGGGGCGGGCCAGCAAATCACGGCGCGCGAGCCACTCCAGCCCGGCGCGAATACGGCTCCAACTATATTGCAGCAGGAAGTAGACGGCAGGGATCACGAAAACGGCCGTGCCCGCCAACACCAACATCTGCCCCTCGATGCCGTAATCTTCCCACAATGATTTCACAAACGGGGCAAGGCGCGTCTGCCAAAAGTAACCGGCCAGCGCCAGCGCGTAGGTGGAGTAGACCAGCGTCAACCCGCCGTAAAAGGTGAAAACGCGCTGTGGCCGATTCAACTGCTGCCAAAAAGAGCGTAAACCTTGCGCCGCCCGCCACTTCGCCCACAACTCTTTGCGCCAAAAGGCGATGGCGCGCGCGCGCAAGTTGGGAATCTCTAACCAATCCATGAGGATGAAGTACCCATCTAGCTCCAACAAAGGGTTGAGATTGATGACGACGCTGAGGTAGGCCAGGAAGCCGATTTGATAGAGAAAGACGGCCCAGATGGTGTTGATGTGGTCGGGGTAGGCATGGGTAACGGCCGTTAACGCCACCCCCATCACGCTGCCCACCAGCAGCCCCGAATGCGGCCCCGCCCATGACACCGCAATCCGCGCCCAGCGGGGCGACAGCCAGATGTCGCGCGTGTCCACAAAAAAGGCGGGCATTCCCCAATACAGCAAAAAACCACCCCGATTCAACTCTCGCTTCAAATGTTTCGTCGCCAGCCCATGCCCCAACTCATGCACGGTAATGATGAACAGGTTGGCCGCGAGCAAGCTGAGAATGCTGTACGCCCCATTCCCCGACAGCGCAAACTTCTCCAACAAGACCAACCGCCCAAACAAAACCGTCCCTGCCAGGATGAACAACAGCAGCAGCGCCTGCGCCTGCCACGTAAACAGACCTTGCAGCCATTGATAGAGCAGCGTAAACGGCCGATCCAACCCCCCCGTGCTCACTTCGGTATGCAAGAACGCATTCAACAGGCGACGGCCACGGCTGGCCGGCTGCCGTTTCGCCAGTTGCAGCATCACCTGTGTATACAAATTCGTCGGCAATTCCTGCAAAAAATGACCCGCATACAAATCCGCCACCAACCCATTCAACCGACCGATAGGCAGCGAGCGGTAGCGGCGCAAGCTGTAAAACAGCAAATCCTTGATCGAGCGCGTGCCGTCCATTTGCCACCACAGGGCAAAATCTTGCTCAGATAGGCGCAGGTACGTTTTTGTTTCTGGCTGCTTCAGCACGTAATATGGTTCGCCCTGGCTTTCCAGGCGCACACTGATAACCTTGTCATGACGTTTAGGTTTGATCAGCGTCGGATCTGTCGCCGCAACCAATGCCTGCCAGAAGGCGTTTTCTGGCTGTTGTGGCGCTGCCTGTTTCTGATCAGCCACTGACTGTTCATCACTCATGCCTCCAAGTCTAGCATGAGTCAGGGTAATGGTGAAGTAAATTTAGGTGCTGATATAATCAGGTATCGGTAGGCGATGCACAGAGACCGATTGCTTACCTGACGTGATGCAACACAAAAGGAATCTACGATGGGTATGCCTGGAGCCAATGCCCAACCGATGAGGTGGTTATGAGCTTTCTAAAACGTTTATTCAGCAGCAGCAATAGCGAGAAAAAGCAGGGTGATCAGCAAGGCATTTATTTTTACGTGAAATGTAACAACTGCGGCGTGATCACCAGGGTCCGCGCCGATAAGCAGCATGATCTGAACCAGGGTGACAGTGGTAACTATGAATGGCACAAAACTATTGTGGACAACAAATGCTTTCGCCGCATGGAAACGGTTGTCTACCTGGATCGGGAGTATAACGTAACCAACACGGAAATTACGGGGGGCGTTTATGTGACGGAGGCGGAGTATGAGGTGTGGCGGGAATCGGTGGTCGGTGGTCGGTAATCGGTAATCCGATTACGTTTCACGCTTCACGTTTCATCTGCCCATGCAGCGCCGTCAGCAGCCCCAACGTCCACCAAAACAGCAGGCCGGGTTTGGCGCCCAGGGCCAGCGCATCGGTCAGGCCAAAGATGTGCAAGGCGGACAACCCGGCCAGCAGTCCCAGCGCAACGGGCCGCCAATAGTCGCTGCGGCGGGCTGCCTGCCAGCCCATGTACCCGGCTAGCAGCAGCAAGGCCCCGTAGGCAACCAATCCCGGCAGTCCCACGTCAAGCGCCACCTGTAAGAAGATGTTGTGCGCGTGGGCAATGTCATATGTTGGCGCAATGGTCGTCGGGTAAAAGCGGTGGATGACCTGGCGAAAGCTGCCCAGTCCCGTACCGGTGAAGGGGAAATCAGAGACGGCCAAGATGCCCCACCGCCACACTTCTGAGCGGAAAGTGATTGTGCCCAGATTGCCAACGGCCGTTTCCAAAACCGGGTCCTGCCACAACGTCGCCAGCCGCGCCGGACCAAGCGCCGCCAGCCCCAGCAGCATAACCAGCAGCGCCAATCCGAGCAGCAGGCGCAGCAGGTGGCGTCGCCGTGAAGCAGGCAGCGCCCATCCCCACAGCGCCAGCAAGATGAACAGGCCGCCCATGCCGCCAATCCAGCCGCTGCGCGATTGGGTCAGCAGCAGCAGCCCGCCGCTGACGGCCGTTGCCAGCAGCAGCGCCAGCGTCTGCCATCCACGCCATCCATTTCGCCACCACTGCCCCAGCAGCAGCGACGCCGACAGGGGAAAATAGAGCAAAATCGTCGCGGCTAACTGATTCGCATGGACGCCTACACTGTCTGCTTCCGGCAGCGCCAACAGTCGTGATGGCAGCAGCGCCGCCAGAAAAGGGACTTTGACGTACCAGTTGGCGCTAACCATACCAATGGCCGTGAAGGCCAACGCCAACAGCGCAAACCCCCAGGCAGCGGCCGTTAAAGCGCGCTCTGTTTGGCAGACCCAGGCCAGGTAACGCCAGGTGGTCAGCCCCAGCAGCAGCCCGGCTGCTTTGGGCAGGGTCAGGTCGGGATCGGCCGTTACCAGGATGCTCACGCCCAACATCAAGCCAAACAGCAGCAGCGCCCCATTCAGTGGCGTTGGTGGCAGCCAGCGCCATCGGCCAGGTGCGGGCAGCGGCCACAGCCACAGCAGCGCGACAAGCAAACACGCCAACAATGTCCCCAATATAAACTGTGTCGGAAAAAGTAAAAAAGGGGCGGAGGCTGCTACCGGCAAACCTTCGCCCCACGCGCGCCGACGATGTGGATGCCCGACAAAGGGATCAATAAGCACCTTTACCTCGCAGCACCACAAATGGCGTTTTTAACAAGATGTAGAGGTCCATCCACAACGAGTAATTTTGAATGTAGTAGAGGTCGTCTTCGGTGTGCAGGTGCATCGGTTTGTCGGAACGGCCGTTGACCTGCCACCAGCCTGTCATCCCTTGGGGCACGGCAAAGCGGCGCCGCTGCCACACCTCATAGCGGTCTACCAGCCAGGGCATCTCCGGGCGCGGCCCCACCAGGCTCATGTCCCCCTTCAGCACGTTGAAAAGCTGTGGCAGCTCATCGAGGCTGGTACGGCGCAAAAGACGGCCGACGCGGGTCACGCGCGGATCATTTTCCTTTTTGTGAATGAGGTTGCCGTTCCCACTCACTTCATTCACTTTGTATTGCAGCTTTTCCGCCCCGTCTACCATCGAGCGGAATTTGTACATGGCAAAGATACGGCCGTTTTCCCCCACGCGCTGCTGCCGGAACAAAACCGGCCCTGGCGAATCCAGCTTCACCAGCAGCGCAATCAAACCTAGCGCCGGTAAAGCCAGCAGCGTCAAAAGCCCGGCAAGGGTCAGATCAAACAACCGTTTTAACAAACGCTGCACTTCATTCAAAGCGGGGTCGCGCAAATTAATCATGGGCAGACCGCCAAAATCCTCTACGGTTGCCCGATACAACGCCAGGCTAAAATAATCTGGCACGACGCGCACATTCACCGGCGCATGATGCAGCGCCAGCGCCAACTTATTAATTTGCCCATACGCGCGCTGCGGCAGCGCAATCACCACGTCATCAATCTTCTGTTCCGCCACAACCCGCCGTACATCCTGTACCACGCCCAAAACATGGTCTTCCAGATAATTCTTATCCGGGTCATCGTCCAGATACCCCACCAACTCCAGCCCCATCCAATGATGGGTACCGATCATCTGACCGACGCGCTGCCCCACCATGCCGGCGCCGACGATCAGCACGCGCCTTTCCGTCGCCGGTAGTCGGTGAACCTTTAAGATCAGCCGCGCCAGCACGCGCCAGCTTAGCAAGAACGCCAGGTCGTAAACGACAAAGATCAAAAACAGCCAGCGCGAAAACTCGCGAAAGAAAAGATAGAGCACCCCAGCAAACAACAGCGCGGCTATGGCTACGGCGGCCGTTACGTGTTGGAATTCATCCGTTACCTTATATATGTGCTTGGGATCGTAAACAGAGCCAAGTAAAAAGGTTATCAACCACAGCGCCGGCACAATCAAGTAAGCAGAAACATGCACCCGAATCACCAGATAGGGCGCGGCAAAAGGCAAATCGGGCAGCGCCAAACGCGACTGTACTGCCAGCCACAGGGCTAACAGTGTCAGCCCTATATCTAGCGCTATGGATAAAACTGCATAATTCACACTAAACCGCCGCAGCATACTACGTTTTCCTCCCTATCTCTCCCACACATGATGGATAATAGCGGCTTACAGAAAACATTCATTGTGAAAATTCACACGGGTTTCTATTATAGTGCGGTCAGGTTCAGAAGCAATGGTTGTCTGGCGGTTTGCAGTTCGTTATGGGGTAGATAGTAAGACTGTTATGATGCCGGTTTGCGACACACTATTATGATCATCCTACAGGGCAAAACAAAGCGGATGTAGCTAAAGCCATTGAAATTGTCAATTATTATCAACGTTGCCATGAGGCTGCTTATCGCTCTCATCGAAAGCGTCGCTTGGCCAAATACCATGAAATCAAAGTCTCGTTGTAGTATTATGCAAGCGGCAGCAATCGTTCATCCACCAGTTCATAACAAATTCGTTGCCTCATTTGTAATGCCTGACATCTTGCTTCACAAGCTGTCTGAACAGGTCTTCATAGGCGTTGGTCACGGTTTCCCAGGTGTAATAAGCACGCGCCCGCTCCTGAGCTAAATGCTGGTAAGCGGCTACTGTTTGCGGCTCTTGCAGCAGGCGGTTGAGAATTTGGCGCAGATCGCTGGCTCCGGAACGGCCGTTATACCCAAATCCCGCCGCGCCAATCGTTTCCAAATTTTCTGGCGTGTCATGGGTGATCACGCACGCGCCAAAAGCCATCGCCTCCACCAGCGCTGGATGTGTGCCCCCCACGCCAGACGTTTCTACAAAAATGTAAGCATTGGCGCCTAACTCATGGTAGCCATCGCCAAAAACATAGCCAGTAAAAACAATGCGCGGATCACCGGCCGCCCTCGCTTTTAAGTCGGCGATATACGCTTCGGCATAAGGTGCGTCCCCCACGATGACGCATTTCATATTCGTCTCCAGCTCGCGAAACGCCTCCACCAGATGATGAGCGCAGTTTTCCGGCACTAACCGGCCGACAAACAGAACATATTGCTGCGCCTCTAAGCCAAATCGGGACAGAACCTCCCCTGGTGGCAAAAGCTGCACCTCTGAGCCATACGGAATATAGGGCGGTTTACTGTTAAAGCGATCCTGGTAATAGCCTTGTACTACCTGCGAGTCGGTCAGATAAACATTGGGTAATTTAGTCGCCAGATATTCGGCGAACTGGATATATTTTTGGGCTAACATCGGCCATTTTTCTCTTTTCCAATCCAGCCCATCCACGTTCAAAAGCGTTTTTGTGCCTACCAGCCGAAGTATCCAGGTAACAGGGCTGTTTCCGGCAATGAAATAGAGAGCTACATCATAACCCTGCCCAAGCGCGTGCAGGGAGGAAATGAAGGAGTGGACCATGGTGTCCAGGTATTTGTTGGTAATGGTGGGCAGTTTCACCAGGCGCATCCCTTTGTAATGGCTGCCTTCATAGGTAATGTGGTGGGTGCGGCAGTAAACGGTCACATCGTGGCCCCGCTCGACCAATCGCTGGCCGAGTTGCTCGACGCAGGTTTCAAAACCGCTGTAACTGGCCGGGATGCCGCGCGTACCAAGTAATGCTATTCTCAAGATTGTGCTTCCTTTTTGTTTTCTCGTGTTATTGTTGGCTGTCGCTGTTGGATAACCCGCGCCGGGACACCGGCGACAATGGCGTAAGGAGGGATGCTTTTGGTGACGACGCTACCGGCAGCAACAACACATCCTTGTCCAATGTGTACACCATCCAGGATAATGCTGCCGGCGCCTATCCAACAGTCATCGGCTACTATAATCCCTTGTCTGCTCTCTCCTTGCAGTCTGATGGGGATGTCCATATTTTCATACCGATGATTTTCTGCGTGAAAGCTGACACGTGGACCCATGATCACGTTGCAGCCGATCACGATACCGCCTTGTGCTCCAAGAAAAGAATAGGCGCCAACGGCCGAATTGTCACCAATCCGTAATCCCATGCCAGTGGCCCGAATAACCCCGGTGCATTGGATGGTGGAAAATCTGGCGATGGTCACATTATCCCCCAAGACTACCCCATCGCGGGATAAGGCGTCAATGGTAACGTGATCTTCGATGATGACGCTGCGGCCGATGGATACGTACTGCGGATGACGTAACGTAACACGTTTCCCTAGCAGTAGCTTGCCTTTATTGTGCCCAAACTGCCAACGACGCCAGCTTCCACGCAGCATCATCCCCCCACGATAAGTAGACACCTGCCACAAAGCACGACCTGTTAGCGCCGGGTCTAGTTGGTAACTGGTATCCTGCTTCAAATATTGGATAGTTCTTTCGATGAGTCTGTGGAGCATGGTCAAATCATGGTGATTGCGCTATTTTGGGCGGTAAGGGCATGAATAATGAGATCTGCTTTGTGACGCCACAGATGTTCTGATGGTACAGAAAAGCGGGGAATAGCCATACGCTGCTGACTCTGATGGACAAACTCTTTTAACCCATTGACAAATTCTGTAGCAGAGTGGGCAATACACACTTGTGGATAATCGGCGAAGGCTGTTACATTACCGATATTCGTTGTCACAATGAGGTTTTCCATGGCCAGGTATTCGTAAAACTTAATCGGGTCGCCACCATGTTGCCGCGTCATGTGGTAAGGAATAATGCAAATATCAAATGCTGATAGGTATTGGGGAAGTTGCTGGTAGGGTTTGTCGCCCAGGTAATGGGCGTTATTAAATTGCCACAAGGGTTTTACCCAATTAGGGTTAAGTTGTTGACCAATAAAGACGAACTGCACATCTGGCATGTCGGCCAGGCATTGCTGCATTAACGAAACATCAAACATTTCTTGCATTTTGCCGGCATAACCCACCACAGGCGCAGGAATTGCAGCCATATCAACTGGCCGTGGGTATAGATGATCCCGATTAAACAGTGTATTATCTACGCCGTTGGGGATGTGAGCAACATCCGGGCGATATTGTTTAAACCAAACGGCCGTTTCTGCCGAATTAGATGAGACAAAATCAGCATGCGCCAGGCAATATTCATAATACGCCAGTAAGTCCGGGACATCTTGGTAGAGGGCATGTTTCAGCAAATTATCCTGGGCGTCAAAAGCAAACAGTGGTGGAGATAAGGCTTTGACCAGTGGGGCAAATAATGGAGCGGATATGAATAAGGCATAATTGGTCGCCACATCTAAATGAGTCAATGCCAAACGTACCGCATCAATTACTTTTTCATGCCCAAAAATAGAGGGGACCCAATCGCGCTTCATGCGCAACGGTTTAATCAACTCGCGTATAAGAATGTCAACTGTGTAAGTCTTAGGAGATACTTGCGTAATAATGAGATCGCCTTGTTGATAAATGGTCGTTCCCTGCTTCGGTTTCCAATTACGCCTTAACAAAATCATCTCTGCCAGAGAGATGGGGCGGTTGATCACGACTAACCTGTCTACCAACGGGTGTTTTTCAAATTCTTGCATGAAATGTGCATCGCGCGTCCGAAAACCCTCGCGTTCGCACTTCTTCCAATCATGAAATGGAATAACGACTAAGTTCATGTTTTTGCTTTGCTTACCCAGCCTGAGGAAAAAATGCCTAATAATAACCAGAAGTAATAGTTTGGTGGATAGGCATCCAGGGTTGGGATAACAATTCCTGCTACTAAAAATGCAACAATAACGGCAAAACTCCACTGCCAGATAATACGATCAGTGGGGTTAAATTCCCCTTGCCTTTTACGCAGTCGCCATCCTCGCCTGAGGCTAAGCATAATGATTGTCAGGAAAATGAGTAGGCCAAACAGCCCTAATTCCAGGAACACCTTCAAATATAAATTGTGGCTGGGAAAGTAAAGTGAGGCGTTGTTTTGATATAAGTTAGCCAGACCTTCGCCTGCGCTGCTTGTTCCATATCCCAATAGGGGGTGGCGGCTGATGGCTGGCAGCATGGTGTCTTGCCATAAGCTTAACCGATAGATAAATGTAGGCGCTTGTGCAGGGTGGGTTACGGCAAATATCGCATCTTGTACAACAGATTGGGCTATGTCTGAAGCAGCGAGGACGATGGCGCCAATGACAAGGGCGCCCAGCAGAATTAATCCGAACAACCGTATGAATGCTTTTGGCGAATGTCGTACCTGTAATAAGGCCAAAACGATTACCCCAATAATTAATCCGATCCAGTTTCCCTTGGTGCGTGTCATAATCAAGACAGTGAGCTGCAATGCGATGACGCCAGTTAAAACAAGCCGAAATCGTGGTTTCGTTTGTTTATCAATGAGTAAGGCAATGAGCAGCAAGAGGACAGTGAGCAGGTATAGGCCAAGGTGAAAAGGCCCGGGCGTGGTGGAAAACGGCCGTATCCACCCACCCATCAAATAGGTAGTTACGCCAGATGTCGCCAGATCAATCACTCGCAGATCGAGAGCGGAAATGAAAAAGAATTGTTTGAGGCCATATAACGTAACAGGCACAGAAACGAGGAGCAGGAGATGTACCAACAAGCGCCTATCTTTTTCCCGTAACATGTGTCGCCCCATATAGAAAGCAATACTCATAAATGCGAATTTGCGAAACCCCTCTACGCCAGCTTGTAAGGTGGGAACATTAGGATTAAACATTTGCAGGAAAGCCAATATCAGAAAGGCTAACCAAAGCATGTCCAGATGTCCTATGCGTATTTTGCCCCGGAGCAGGTCAGCCAGCACAAAAAGCGCTAAGGCCAATAAAAGGCCCAGGTCAAAGGTTAAGGGCGCAAAACGGGAACCGGTTAACGCTTTCAGAATACCTACCAGGGGAACAAGTGCCAGTAATAAGACAACGGCCGTTTGCCGGGTATGCTGACTGATTACCAAGCCGGCCAATGGCAAGCCAACCAGCAAAACCAGCATTACCAACAAAACCTGCTGTGACAGCAAGGAAACCAAGCTGCCGGTCAATATTGCCAGCAATAACAACAACCAGCGCCAGGCTGACAGCTTGTGTGGGATTAAATTAAAGGAGCGTTTCTGCGTCGTTTGCATAGCTTACTGTGAAATTGTCACATCTTTAATGTATGCATTTCTGTCGAGTCCAAGCGCCACATCATACAAGTCGTTGCTGTATTCAATGCGCAGCCGATGAAAGTTAACGCCCATGGGTAAGGGCAATGATAGCGTTTCCCAGGTTTTATCTCCCCTCTCAAAGTTGAATTCACCAATTATTGCTTCGTCTAGCCAGATCGTCAGCGTCACCGGTGGTGGATCGTCATGAAGGGCTGTGATGGAGAGTACGGAAACGTTACTTGTGGTAATAGCTGGAAAAATGATCGCTTCCAAATATCCGGCGCCAAATAAGGAGGCAGTTTCGTCAGTTATGCGATTGGATTGAGAAACACCACCCAGGTAAAGCGACGTTATCGGCATATGAGTTGTTTCCGTTATGACATAAAGGGGCGACAAGTGATTCAGGTAACAGCTATCAAATTGTTCTGCCAACAACCTGGTTAAGTTTGCGTCCACAGGGACAACTTCATTACCCGCTGCACATTGTTGCAGCGCTTGTTGCAACCGGACAAGGCGATCCTCGTCTTTTAAGGGTAAACCAATGGCTGTATTCGCCAAAACGAAGCCTATGTTTTTTTGCAGGTAAGGCCACGTCTTCATCAATACCAGCATTAGTATGAAGACCAGGCCAAGCCATTTTTTCATGATACGACCTGCCTGTCTGAATCGGAACAGGAGAGTTGATAAGCATGTAAGCCATTTACCGCGGCAACCGGTTCCCAATTGGTAAGGTCCAAACAGTGACGCGGCGTAGTTGTCACTGTTTGGATAAGAGAGACGGCTAATTCTGTGGAACGGCCGTCATACATGGTGTTAAGGGTCGCACAGTAGCGCCTTGCCCGATACCGCACTTCTTGTTTATAGATGTGCAAAGCTTGCAACGCCTCCCCTAAAGTTTCTGGATCATTGTAATATTCCACCAGGCCATTGCGGTAAAATCCATACCAATCCATCTTTTTTGCCGTAAAGTCATAATACAAGGGGACAACATTGAGTAATACGGCTTCTAAATGTACATTAGAATCACCGGCGATGAGTGCATCCACATGTCGCAAAAAAACAAAAATATTCTCAGCGCGTGCATCGGAAAACGTCCAGCCAAGCCGGTATGCCAATGCTCGCCACTGGGCTATTCGTGGATCGCCGGGATGCGAGCGCAGGGTAAAGGATAGGGTAGGGAGCCGTGTTTGCAAATGCGCGCCCAATTGTTCCACCTGAGCAAACGTTTCAAACAAGTTGGTGCATATACCAACGGCAGACACACGCGGGTTTCGGTTAACGGCCGTGGCGTAGCCATCAAAATTTGCGATACCGATCAGGAATACGGCCGTGTCCGATTGCCCTGCAGCGTTGTACTTCTCTAGCGCATCAACACCCTCCAGCAAAGCATAATCAAAAGACAATGGGGGAAATCGTTCGGTTACGGAAGCATGCTGCACATAAATCGAAACAACTTGCTCATCTCGAGCCGCGACCATCAAGGCTCGTGTCCACATCACATGATCGTTAGCCAGCACGATGCCCTGTGGCTGCACACGACGAAACACCCAGCGTGCCATCATATAATAACCACAAGACAACCAGTAAAGGTCGAAAAAATACCGGTATGACTGGCGCGTATCGCCAACCGATTTGAGATATTGCCAAAGTATATGGGGGAAAAACAAGAGGGATATCGTATAAGCTATCACCATTGGGAACGTTTCGTCTCCAAAACCCTTTATACCTACAAAACGGGCATTGAGAGTGGCTTTAACAATGGATTCCAGCGCTTTTTGTTGGTTTTGCGAAGCAGCAAAGAATAATATCGGGTGATTTTTCACCATTGACCAGTGGCGAATCTGCTGTAGTTGTCCCAGGCTTTGCAGCCAGCGCAGCAAAAAGACGCCAATACGCAGCAATACACCTGCCCTGGGCAGCGCGGCTGCGCCCAACAGGGTGAAACGAAAATTGTCTGCATTAAACATGTAACTCAGGTCATACAGGTCCAGGCGTAAAGCGTCTCGGCAAACCTGTAAGACATTTGTCAATGTTGTCACTTTTTTGTCTTCCACAACCGCCAAACCCTTTTAGAAGGAACGAACATATTGCCACAACTGTTTGAGTGCAGAGCGGTTTCCAACTGAGAAAGCAAGCACCCCAAGCATATTAAAGATGAGGTAATGTCCTGTCAGACAACCTGTTAAAGCTAACGTTACCGCAATGAAACTACCTGCTGACATTACCTGAAACCAATATTTGCCAACGGTTTGGTCTTGCTGAATTAATCTTTCGCCTAACCATGCTTGCAGCAAGGAAAAAACAATAGATCCAACTAACATAGCCGTTGCTACCCAAAGCATGTCCATACCTGACCAGGCTGCCGCAAGCCCCAAAGCGAAAACAACCCCAACGGCTATCAGAGCAATGCCGGCAACTTTTATGTGCTGTTTACGTGCAATCGCCAACGAATTATACCCAAACGTCATGGATAACACGGCTTGTGATAGTAAAAGAATGATCAAAACCTGGATACTTGATTGATATTGAGGCAAAATAATGAAGAGAAGAGGCGTCAACAATATCATGCCCCAAATCGCCAGGAACACGGCCGTTCCATAAACCGTATTCACTTTGCGCACCGTTTGCCTGACCCTGTCATCGGGCAAACCATACCGCGTCTTAACCAGCACTGTCGGGAAAACTACCCAAGCCACAGCACGTAAACCCAACAGCGTGGCATTCGTGATGTTATTTGCTAATGAAAAATACCCCATCGTCTCCACAGAGTAAAAAATGCTGATAATAGTCCGCCCGACCAACGTAATCAACCAGAAACTAAGGTTGTAAATGAGTAGGGGGATACCGAGTGCCAGTAAGTAGCGAAGCAATGGTGCATCCCACAAAAACTGGATAGGAAATGGTGCATAAAAAGTGTATACCAAGATGCCAATAACATTCGCTAAAACCATTGCTAGCAATGAAGCCATCACAAGTTGTTCATCACGAAAAAAGAAAATCGCAGCCAGCGGCAAAAACGCTAACACGAATTCATAAGCAGTGATTCGTCCTAACTTTTGGTAAACCCGATAAATATTGGCATAGACTTGGTTTAAATGGGTCAAACCGATCAGTAGCGCCAAAACCAGCGCGTATTGAGAGAATGAATACTTGGTAAATAGAGGAATCTGGAAAGATTGAATCGCAAACCCTGCCAGTAATAGCACGATGGCAATTAATACCGTAGCGGTTAATGTAACCCCTATCAGGTGTGCATGATGGGTTTGGGAGTCATCCCCTTCCTTGACCGCCAGTTCCACGTTAATAGCATATTGCAGACCCAGGCCAGTATATGACAAATATTGGATCATTAATGTCAAAAAACCCCAAACCCCAAACAATAAGGGGCCTAACATTTTTGCCAACAAGATGCCACGCACAAATTGCAACGCATAGCCTATATACCGGTTGAAGGTAAATAAAAAAGTTGGCCTACTGAATAAGTGGTGGCAAAGACGCCAAAGTTGCACCATTTGGGAAGTGGCAGCCTGTATCATGAAGCGATCATCCAATCCACTTTAAGCAAAAGGGGGGGAGAATCATTTCGAGCGCCCAGTTGACCGAATTTGGTCAACTACTCGTTGCTGCTGCTTTGCCGTAAGCCCCACCGAGCATGGCAGACTCAGGGCCGTGGCATTTAGTTTTTCGGCAACATCACCATAATAGGATTGGCATTTCTTGTTAGCAGGACTGAGGTGCATGGGCTGCCATAATGGCCGTGTCTGAATACCTGCCATTTGCAGTTTTTGTAGCAGCCTGCGGCTGTCGTCTCCGTAAAGATCAGGATCAATCAGGCACGTGTATAACCAAAAAACGGAAAACGCCCAATCAGCTTCCCGCATAGGAACTAACCCTGATATATCAGTCAGCGCGGCTGTATAGTGGTTGGCGATCTGTCGCTTGGCCTGGATATACTCATCCACCAATTCCAGTTGCGCACAACCCATGGCTGCCTGGATATTTGTTAATCGGTAATTAAATCCCACGGTCCCATGGATAAATTCTAATGGATCATCTTTTGCCTGGGTGGTCAGATATTTCGCTTTTTCTGCCCAGGTCGCATTGTCTGTGACAAGCATTCCCCCGCCACCTGTTGTAATCAGTTTGTTGCCGTTGAAGCTGAAGCAGCCAAGATGCCCCAGATGCCCAACGCTGTTCTCTTTGTATTTCGCCCCCAAGCTCTCTGTAGCGTCTTCAATAACAACCAGATCGTATTGTTGAGCAATCACCAGGATGGGATCCAAATCAACCGGATGCCCTAAAATATGAACAGGTATGATGGCTCGTACCCGTCGTCCGGTACGCTTGTTTCGCAATTCTCCCTGCTGCCAATGGCACTCATGGGTTAGAAAGTCGCACACTTTTTGCGGGTCCATTTGCCAGTAGTGAGGCTCCACATCAATAAAGACCGGCCAGGCGCCGACGTAACGAATGGCATTGACAGGCGCAATGAAGGTGAGATCAGATACCAACACCTCATCATCTGCTTCTACGCCAGCCACGAGCAGGGCAATATGTAAAGCAGCCGTGCCATTTACGGTAGCCACACCATACTGTGCGCCAACATAAGCCGCCAACTCTTGTTCAAATCGTGTAACAAATGCACCAACAGAAGAAACCCAATTGGTATCCAGACATTCCTGAATATAAGCCCATTCATTGCCCCGTACTTCTGGCACACAGAGGGGGACAAACTCGTCAGATTCCGCCGGCGCACCCGGTTCAAACGATATAGTCACCAGGACGGTACCTCTCTAAATGATTTTCTAGCCAGACGATGGTCTGGCGTAAGCCATCTTCTAAACTGACAGTTGGTTCCCAGTTGAGCAAGGTGTGCGCCAGCGTGTTGTCGGCTAATAAGCGGTTCACTTCACTTTTTTCCGGGCGCAGTCGCTGCTCCTCGCTTTCGATGGATAAGACCGGATTCGTCAGCTGGATAATGATCTGGGCGAGTTCGCCAATGCTCACTTCCCGATTGCTGCCCAGATTGATGGTTTGACCAATGATTGCCGGTGCAGTTGCTGCACGCAGAAATCCATCCACTGTATTTGTCACAAAGTTCATGTCCCGTGTAGGGTGCAAGTTCCCCAAGCGCACGTTTTGCCCAGCCAGGCATTGCGTGATGATGGTGGGAATGACTGCCCGGGCAGATTGACGCGGGCCAAAGGTGTTAAACGGCCGTACTACCACCACCGGCGTCCCAAAAGATAGATAGAAGGATTCAGCCAGTTTGTCAGCCCCGATCTTGCTTGCCGCATAAGGAGACTGTCCTTGCAAGGGATGTTTTTCATCAATGGGCACGTATTGCGCCGTGCCATAAACTTCGCTGGTTGAGGTGTGTATGACGCGCGCCGTGCCATACTCGCGGGCGGCTTGCAACACATTCAAAGTCCCTTCCACATTGGTATGTATGTAAGAGAGAGGCGCTTGATAGGAATAGGGAATGGCAATGAGCGCCGCCAGGTGGAAAATCACATCTACCCCCAGAACAGCTTGCCGGACACGATCCCAATCTTGAATATCGCCGGCGAAAACCTCCATTTCATTTCGGAGGGGGGAACTATCTAACCAGCCACCGGTTCCAAGTGCATTGTAATGAACCATGGCGCGCACAGCAGCCCCAGATGTCACCAGTTTCTCTGTCAAATGACTACCAATGAATCCACCTGCGCCGGTTACTAAAACATGTTTCCCTTGCCAGCTCAAAATGCCACTCTCCCTTTTTCCACATCTGCCTGCGCCTGTAGATAATCTTCATGCTGACCAATATCCAGCCAGTATTCAACAATAGGAAAACTGACAACGATACGACCTTCCGCAATGAGCCGCGTGATCAGGTCTGGCATATCAAAATGTTCTTCCTTGGGGACGTAGTGATGGACTGTCGGTTCCAGTAAATAAATGCCGGCATTGACCAGGTAACGATACGTGGGTTTCTCTCGTACTTGCTTCACGCGCAAACCATCGCATTCCATCACACCATAGGGGACTTGTACCTCATATTGGCGCACTCCCACAGTTAAATCAGCCTGATGGGCACGGTGAAAAGCAACCATTGCCCGAAAATCCACTTGTGTGACAATATCCCCATTAATAACCAGGAGCGGCGCCGTGGGCGTAGCCAATAAACTCAGAGCGCCAGCCGTTCCCAGAGGGCGATCTTCTTGCACGTAATCAATTTTGATACCAAATTCATCCCCATTGCCAAAGTATTCAGTAATTTTATCTGGCAGGTAGTGCGTCGTCACATTGACGTGTTGGATGCCGGCTTGTTGTAATTTGCGAATGGTTAACTCCAGGAGGGGACGATCGCCAAGCGGCAGCATTGGCTTTGGCAGCTCTTCTGTTAACGGCCGTAGCCGCATTCCAAACCCCCCAGCCATAATCACGGCTGAAACCGCCCCCTGTTCTTCAGCGACTAAATCTCTCCGCAACAACAAATCCACCACAACGCCATTTTGATCAACAACAGGCAACTGGTTGACAACAAACGAGCGGCTGTGGTCCATTAACCGAATGGCTTCAGCAACAGTAACCGGAAATCTGGCGACAATCGGGTTCAACCCGGCAATGGATTGACACGGACGTGTAAATGGTATTTCTTGCAAAAGGGCGCGGCGAATATCGCCATCCGTCAAAACACCAACCAATTTGCGATTGACGTCACACAACAACAAAATCCCGATTCCTGCCCGGTCTAACACGGCAATAGCTTCGCTAATCGCCAGGTGGGGCGAAATAATCACCTGGCTCAATCGCTCTTTAGATTGCTGTTTCAAAACGAATTCCCCCTCAGTCGGGCAGGGTTTCCCATAACAATCTGATCATCAGCCACATCTTTGACAACCACAGACCCTGCCCCAATTAACACATGATGCCCTATTTTGATCCCTTGTCTAACCACGGCGCCTACACCAACCAATGTCTGTGCTCCAATCTGCACACCCCCAGATAACACCGCCCCTGGTGCAATATGGACATGGTCTTCAATCGTACAATCATGCTCGACAATGGCGCCGGTGTTTACAATGACATTATCACCAACATGTGTGTCCGCATTAATAACGGCCGTTGCCATGATCGTAACGCCCTTGCCGAGGGTAACTGATGAGGCAATCACAGCAGTAGGATGAACAGCAGTCACGGGCATCAAATTGGTAGCCAATCCCTTGTCAAACAACTGGCTTCGTGGAAACAACCTGGTTGCACCACCCATCCCCACAAAAAAATGCGTGACGCCATGACCCCCTAAAGAAGGCAACAAGGTATCGTCACCTAAAATCGGGATATTATATAAAAATGTTGCATGCAAATCTGGGTTAGGATCAAGAAGGCAAAAAATCTCGTGGTCAGAATAATGCCTCAAAATGTCAATAACAACTTTAGCATGACCACCTGCTCCCAACCCGACAACGCGTATAGACATAAAACACGTTTATGCGGAACGCTACCCCAAATCTGACCAATGCAGTTCGGTATCCGCTTCTAAATCTCGCACTAATTGCCGACCAATAACATATTGCGCTTCATCCGGGTGAATTCCGGTACCGGGTCGTTTGTAGTCCAAATCTGCTAATGTAAGCACCTCGCCACGCTTACCCGCGTGTTTTATCACGATACAGCGGCGGAATTTTTTCTTCTTTTCTTCTTCGGCTCGGCTTACTGTACGTGTAAAAGAGCCTAATGCGTTAAAAATATGCCGCCCTTCACGTACTATCTCGGCTAATTCATGCGGATCGGCCGAAATAGCATGATCCCATCCGGCCATATCCTTATCTAAGGTGAAATGCTTTTCGATGATGCAAGCGCCCAAAGCAATCGCCGCTAACGATACGGCCGTACCAAACGTATGATCACTGAACCCAACCGGTACAGCAAACGTTTGCTGTAACATAGCAATATTTCGTAAATGAATATCTTTATAATCTGGTGGGTAAATAGAAATACAATGTAACAAAGCTACGTCGCCGGACCCGTTTGCTCTTAAAACATATAGCGCCCGCTCAATTTCCGCCAGTGTCGCCATACCTGTTGACAAGATAACAGGTTTCCCTTTACTAGCCACATGTTCTAATAAAGTTAAATGGTTTATATCCATTGAGGCGATCTTAAAAGCTGGCACATTAAGCTGGTCTAACAAATCCACCTCTTGAGGCGAAAAACAACTAGAGAGAAAATCTATGCCTTTTTCCTGACAATATGTTGCTAATTCATGGTGTTGTTCTAACGTTAACTGATATGCTGCCACCATCTCTTCTAAAGATCCAAAGTGCTTCTTCTTGTCACTATATTCTGTATTCCGCGCATATTCAGCTTTAGAAATCAACGAATTCTTAGACCACGATTGAAACTTGGCGGCGTCTGCGCCACACAACTTCGCCACGTCAACCAGCTTGCGAGCCAATCCCATATCGCCATTATGATTTGCCCCTATTTCAGCAATGACATACGGCGGTTCTTCAGGAGAGACAGGACGGCCGTTAATGTTTAATTTCTCCATAACCACTCCAGTTCAGGATGAGCCACAAATGCCCACCATACAGTTTCACATGCCATCTCATTCAAGGCATCAGTGTAGCGAGTCAACATCAGGTTATCTGCCACTATGGCCCTAAAAAAAATTTGTGCGCGCTCCGCCGCTATTTTGATTTCTTCATATCGTGCCGCACTCACAACTGAAGCCCGCCGCAAGACACAATCATAGTGGCCTAAAACTCGTTTTGTCGCTAACTGAACCCGTCTTGCCGTAAAAGGCGGCAAAAAACCGGCTATATTATTCTCATGCTGCCGATAGTACATTCGCGGAACAAAATCAAAACTAAACCGTGCCTCCATACCCCAGGCCATGGTCGCAAGAAACCAATCCACCAATACACACTCAGGGGGAATGGGCAAGCACTGCTTCATTATCTCTGTGCGATAAGCGGTATTAGACAAGCCAAAGACATTCGTTCTGGGCATGTTGGAAACGGCCGTTGCCAGATCTCGTGGACGAAAAACCACATTCAGCGCAGTTCCTTGTTTATTTACCAGGCTCAAAGCACAACCATTTACATCACTATCTCTTAATGCATAACAAGCTTCCACCACCCTTGTTGGCAGTAATAAATCATCACTATCAACAAAAACAAGGGCTTCATACTCATTAACAAGATGCTCTAAAACTTGTTGTCGCACCTGAGCCGGTGTTACACCTTGCGTAGCTAACACCCAATTCGCCTCTATATGCTTTCCCACAAGCTGCTTGATTTTGCTTAACTCCAGACCATCAACCCCTATCCACAAATCAAAACGATTATCAATTTGTTCCTGAACAGTGGTATACCATTCAGACAAAAATGGCTCTACACCTGGGTATATTGTTGTATAAACAGCTATCTTTTCAAGAACCATACATCCTTAGCTCATCCTTAGCTTTGATGAAGACGTAACTGCACCATAAACTCCGCCATTTGCCATTCTTCTTCGTTGTCAATATCAATTGCTTCTTGCCAGGGCATCTCCCACCCCACCCGATTTTCGATATGAAAGGTCTGTTTCTGCCGTAGCGTCTCAGCCTTTGCCCACCAGATCGCCCCCGTAGGGCAAAACAATTCTGGCAAATCTTGACTGCGCCGCTTCAATTGTTCCGTAAAAAGAGGCTGTAAGACGAACTCTTTATTACGTTCCATAGCCCACCAGGGATTCAACCAACCATAACGTGTAACCGAAATCTGTGCATCCGCATCCAATTCCAGAAACTGCCGGTAACTATCCACAATATTTGCCGCCGTTCGCAAAGGACAGTTAGCCATTAATTGAGCTACATATTGATAACGGGTTCCTTTCGAATCCAATTTATTAAGTGCATCAACAGTTGTTAATGATACAGGGGCATAATCATCAGCAAGAGAAGCGTCGCGCAAATAAGGCGTCTCTGCCCCAAATTGTCGCGCTACTTCGGCAATACGTTCGCTGTCTGTACTAACAATGATCCGATCAAAAATATTGCTGGCTTGCGCAGCTTCGATTGTATAGGCAATAAGAGGTTTGCCATAAAACAACCGGGTGTTCTTGTTCGCAATTCTTTTGGAACCAGATCGTGCAGGAATCACTGCCAGACACTTCAACAGACTCGCCTCTCTCATTTTCGAGTGCGCCACCATCATCTCTACTCACTTAATGATGTAAGCTCTTGTGTTTTATAAATACGCCACCAGGTCATGAAAAGAATAACTGTTACAGCTAGAAAGCCCTGTAAAACAATCCCCCCCATCGTAATTAATAGCCGCCGCGATCCCATAGGGTTTTTAGGCACAGCCGCTTGGCTCGCCAGACGCACACCTTCTGTTACATCTTGCGCCGTAATCCGTTCTTCCTCAACACGGCGCGCCAGCGCTAAATAGGCTTCTTGAGCCGTATCTCGTTCCCGATTAAGTTGGTTTTGCTCCACAACAAACACTTCGCGTTCCGTCTGCAACAATAAAATCTGTGGTTCTAGCATATCAACTTCATTATCCAGTTTAGCCAGGCGTGTGATCAAGGTTGTTTCCAGGTCGTTAAGCAAAGCAATTTGCTCACGCCGACTTGCGGTTGTCAGAACCGCTGCATCCCCATTGATTTGCAGAAAAACCGGGTTGCTAGATCCCTGTGCCGGTTCATAAAAGGCGCTCACCTGTAAAAAGAGCGCCGTTAGTTGATCCGCCAGATTAACTGAATTCCCTGATTGTGCAGATAATAACTCAATTAAACCCGCAATATCCTGTAATAGAAGATTCACAGTAACTCTTTTCGCTAAAAGCGTCGAGCGGGTTGTTTGTAGCGCGAACAATTCGTTGCTCACGATGTCTAATCGGTTACGCGCCTGAAATTCGATTAAAGCTGCCCCAGCTTCTTCTAACTCGCCGCTAATTTGTTTTACTTGCGCTTCAAAAGAGGCTAACTGATTATCATTCGTACTACCATATATCTCATTGGCTTTTTGGACAAACCACTTTGCCCAGGTATTGGCAATCAATGCTGTCGTTTCTGGGTTACTGTACTGTACAATCAACCGAAT
Organism: Anaerolinea sp.; assembly: GCA_014879875.1. Taxonomy (GTDB): domain Bacteria; phylum Chloroflexota; class Anaerolineae; order Promineifilales; family Promineifilaceae; genus JACSRF01. The sequence goes on along the minus strand of JACSRF010000174.1, from coordinate 4,393 downwards.
CAGGCTCGGGTCCCCGCCTGATTCAGCACTTAAAGTGCCACGAAGTTGATCTAATGTCATTTCTTTTGGTAATACGGGTTGTACTTCAGTCAGCACGGTTTGTAATAGTTCATCACTGAGGGACAGTTCTGGGTAAGCACGCAGTGGACGCGGTACGATTTCTTGAATCGCATCAAACCCAGCCTCAAATCGCACTAACTGGCTAGGCTCGGTTACCACTACCAGCGCCGTCGCCTCATATGTTGGTGGCAAAAGAGAGCTGATAATAAATGCAACCACGGCGGCTAATACGGCCGTTCCCACCACCCAATACCACCGCTTAACTATCGCCTCGACATAAGGTCGTAAATCAATTTCCTCTTCCAAGTTGTAACCTCCAATGAGCAAATCGGAGGCAATCATACATGAGCCATAGTCAGGTAGTCAAATAGTGGGTTCGTGCTTGGTGCGGAATATAGCTACAAATAACTCGGCACAGCCCTCTTTCAAGTTTCACGCTTCACGCTCTTTCAAATATTGGTACAACACCCCCAACACCGTCGCCGGTTCGGCGTCGCGCTCCTTGCTGTATTGGCGCGTGGCGCGGCTGCGGCTGAGGTGCAGAAAACGGCGGGCGCGGGTGATGCCCACGTAGAGCAGGCGCAGCCGTTCGCTGATGATTTCGATGTGCGCCGAGTCGGTGGCGCTGCGCTCCGGGTAGATACCTGCTTCCCCTTTCATCAGGTAGCGCAGTTGGGCGCTGGCTTCGGCGGTGGGGTCGCCGCCGAGGAAATCATGCACGCCGAGGAAGGGGGAATCGAGAGTGCCGGGAATCCAGAAGCCATCTATGCCGACGAGGAAAACGGCGTCCCATTCCAACCCTTTAGCGCTGTGTTGGGTGGTGAGGGTGATGCGGCCGGGTTCTGGTTCGTAGCCGTAATCGGTGGGCGAAGGGAGGGGGAGACGACGACGGCCGTTCGCCACATCGGCCAGTTCTGCCGCCAGTTCCGGCAAGCGCCACTCTGGCTGCATGTCGCGCCAGCGGCGCAAAATGGTGGCGATCTGGTAAGCGATAGCCAGGTCCCCTTCGTGAACGTCGCTGCTGTGGGCGAATAGTTCATCTCCCAGGGTCAGCGCCAGGTCATCAATGGGCAGGTCGCGCATCTGGAACATGCGCCGCAAAAAATCGGCCAGGCGACGAAAGTGTTGCCAATCGTCGTCGCTGACAACACCGGCAGGGAAAGCGGCCGTCCACTGCGCCTCATCCCAGGGAAACAAGAACACCTCCGGCTGGTAGACGCTGCGCAGGATGGTATGAAAGCGATCCAGCCCTTCCAGCGGGCCGAGGGCGGCCGGGTGGCCGAGAGCGTGCAGGCTGGCGTGGGCGGCGACGAGGGCGCGCGTGTCCAGCGGGTTGGCGAGGATGGCGAGGATGGCATGCATGGCGGCGGCGATTTCCCGTTCATGGCCGCTGCCGCGCAGCAGATTATCGTAGGCCACGTCTAGTTCGTCCAGGTGATCGGCAATGTCGTGGCCGATCTGGTTGGTGGGAACGAGAATAGCGAGGGTGTGGTCTGGTCGCTGCTGGGCGTATTTGGCGGTGAGGCGGGCGATGGCCGGCAGTTCTTCGTCTTCGCGATGTTTGTACACTTTGATGCGGATGGCCGCTTCACTGTCCGGGGGATTGGGCTGCGCGTCGCCGGGGGGCGTGGGCAGGATGGCCTGGCGGCGAAAGGTGTAGCGGCGCACTTCGGGAACGGGGTGCTTGTCTATGACCCAATTGAGCAGAGTGTTGGCCGCACCGATGATGAGGGGGGCGCAGCGACCGCTGTTGGGCAAGGGACGGCCGCTCACATCGGGGCGATCCATGAAGGCGTTGAAAAAGCGGGGGTGGGCAGCGGTGAAGGTACTGGTGATCGCCTGGTTGGGGTCGCCGACGCGCACCCAGTTGCCATTGAGTCCGGTGAGCGTTTCCAGCAGCACTTCTTGCAGGGGTACGCTGTCCTGGGCCTCGTCTTCAAGGACGTAGGGCCAGCGTTGGCGCAGTTGGGCGGCGAAGTCGGGGCGGTGTTGCAGCAGGTCGGCAGCCTGCCAGATGAGATCGTCAAAGTCAAGGACGCTTTGGCGGGTGAGGAGGGTTTGGTAACGGCCGTAAATGCCTCCCATCATTTGCAAAAGGGGTGATTGGTTGATTGGCGACTGGTGATTGTCGTCAAGCGTCAGGCGCCGTAAAACCTCCTCCGGTCGGTAACGTTCATTTTTTGCTGCGCGCATGAAGGCGCGGGCGGTGCGGGCGGTGATGTCGCGCCAACGCGCGCGCATTTGCGGGCTGTCTTCGGGCAGGAAGGCGAGCCAGAGGTCCAGGTTTTGCTCCACCCAGCCGTCTACGGCCAGCGCCAGATAATGGCTGCTTTGGGTATCATCGAGGACGTTGAGGGCGTCGCTGTCCGCGCCGAGGCCGCTGCTGGCGAGGCGGACAATTTCGAGCGCCAGGCTGTGTAGGGTGCGCACGTCAAAGCCACGGTCAGAGGGGAGTTCCAGCACTTCTAACCGCTGGCGAATGCGCGCTTTGAAGTTGTCTACGCTGGCGTTGAGGTAGGTGACGATGAGGATCTGCTGGTCGGTAGCGGGGGTGATACGGCCGGCGCCGATCAACTGCGCTGCGAGCAGAGAGAGGGTGAACGTTTTCCCGCTGCCAGGGACGGCGCTGATGGCGAGACGGCCGTTTTCGTATTTGAGGATTTCTTCTTGGGACGGACGGAGGTTGATCATATCAGGTTTGCCATAAGCCAATCCAAAAAATGTGCGCAGGCGACTTCTTCTGTGAGCATGACGGCCGTTTTCTGGGCGGTATGTTGATGAGGAATGCGTTCCAGGCGATGCGCTGTGTAAAGTGCGCCATATTTCAGTTTCAAGGCTTGCGGATCGGGTACATTGTCAAACCCAACAACTACCTGGTCGTTTTGCAGTGCGTAGTAAGCGTATTTACGGACGCCATCAGCTTGGCATACTTCACGGATATGGATCGCGTAACGGCCATACATGACATGAATTTCGACCAGAGCAACATGCTCGCGGATGGTGTGGCGCGCGATGGTAACGGCCGTCAACCGCTGCTGGCACAACTCAATTACTTCTTGGAGAGAATCTGCAAATGTCTGCGCCATTCTTGGAGTTGAGCGGCATCGAATTCCCAGGCCAACAGGTCGCTTTCCCAAAGTTGTGTGGCGGGATGGGTATTCAATTCTTGTACATAGGCTTCGTCTGTTGCGGTGCGGAAGGCAAAAAGATCATAACTGCAACCATATTTATCTTCCCATTGCTGTACCTGTTTTTCCAAATGCAACAATTGCTCTTGTACTTTTTCCAGCGCATAACGACGCAGCGCCTCGTTGACGTGCTTGTCTAAAGGTTGGAGAATGGTTGCATATGTTTCACTAACCTGTACTTGCAGCATCTTATTCCTTCCATAATGAAGACGTAATGACAGTTTAGCATAGGATGATTGGCGCGTATACTGGGAACGGGCATATAACCAGAAGTGGCGCGGTCAGAGACCGGCCACAACCAGTATAAATGTGGTTCAGCCGCCGGCCTTGTGCCCACACTCTGGGCAAAATTTAGCGCCGGGAGCCAGTTTGCTGCCGCATTCAATGCAATGCGCGCTGCTTTGCAGCTTGCCGCCACATTCTGCGCAGAATTTGGCTTTGCCGGGCTGGGGCGCGCCGCAGTGGGGGCAGGTGGCGGTGATCGTCTCGCCCCAACCGCCGCTGACGGTGCGTTTGTCATCATCGGACATAGCGGCGTTTTCCCAGGCGGCGTCTACTGCTTTGCGCGATTGCGCGGTGGACATGGTGACGCCCAGGTCAGGGGCGCAATTTTTGCAGAGGCCACGCTGATCGTTCCAACAACTTTTGCGGCAGACCCAGGCGGCGCAGTTGGGGCATTGTGCGAATAAGGGGTGTATTTCGTCCGCCGCTTCGCTGAAGGCTTCGTCGTGCGCGCGTTCCCAGGCGGCCGAACGCGCGCGTTCGGAGAGGTCGGCGGCGCGGCCAAACAAGCCGCCAAAGACGCTGTTGGCGGTGTCCATGAGGGTGGAGACTGTGCCCAAGGCGTTGGCTTGAAAGCGGGTACGGTGGCCGTTGCCGCAGCGATCACAGTAGAACTCAAATTGAAAACCTTTGTCGGTACTTTGATCAGCATAGTTGCGTGTGAATTCGATGGTATTTTTGCTCATAGTTTTTTACATCTTGTATATTAGACATTGTTGGAATTAACGTTATGTCAAAGAAAATCGATCCACAGATTACGCAGATTTCGCAGATTAAGGAGAAGAAATCTGTGGAATCTGCTGTTACACGGAGTTGCACGGAGGATACACAGAGTGACACGGAGATCAGGAGAAATCAAGCGT
>JACSRF010000589.1 GCA_014879875.1 Anaerolinea sp. | reverse complement strand
TTCCGTGTGCTTTGAAGTGTTTTAGTTTAGTGCAAGTTGATTCTCATGAGATTTGTCAGTCAATCAGGGCTATGAATCAACCAACACATCCCGTATCTTCTCTGTCATTGCCAGACCAAACAGCTATCAACAGCTTCATCAAGCAGACAAAACTGGCCTATGGTTCCGATTTGCACACCGTCATCCTCTACGGGTCTAAGGCTCGTGGCGATGCGAACGTTGAATCGGACATTGATTTGCTAATTGTCATGAACCGCGACAATTGGCAACTGCGCCACGCCTTAAGCGACATCGCTTCCCATGTGTCTTTAGCCCATGATGTCACGATTTCTGTACAACTTGTATCGCTACAACGTTGGCAACAAATGAAGCAGGAGGCGTTCTTGTTTTTTAGGAACATTTTCCGAGAAGGCGTTCCCCTGTTCGATCCGGGTGATTTATTTCAAGATATGCCGGTTCATGAAAATTTGTTGGCGGAATAGAATCGCAGCATAGGCGCAGCTTACCCGAATCAATATGATGGGATGCTTGCCGAATGAAAGCGTCATCATCTGCGCCGATGGCGTCAATGGTTTCATTCAATGCTCTGGTTACTTCATCTGGCGCATGTTTTTGCAGATATTCAGCCATTGCTTCGGCAAAAAGCTGGCTGCGCGTTTTATTCATGCGTTTGGCATACTTTTCCGCAGCCTGAAATAGGGGAGAGGGGATGGAGATTGCCGTTTTCATACTAGAAGTACAACTGTTGGTTTTGTGGCGTCAATCAGGATGAACAGATGTCACCCTGCCCCAATTAGGCTATAGTTCCCGGCATCCTTAAACAAACATAAATCGGAACGATTGATCCATGAAAGTAATCATTACCGGCGCGACCGGCTTTGTAGGCGGGGCGCTGGCGCAAACATTAGCTCAAACCGGGTACGACATTCACGTTTTGGCGCGCCCCACCTCAAACCGGAACAGATTGCAAGACCTGCCCATCACCTGGCACGTTGGCGACATTACCGAGCCGCGCACGCTGCACTCGCAGTTTGACGGGGCAGATTGGATTATTCACGCCGCCGGGCAGCTGGGACAAGCGGGTCTTGCCGAGGCCGTTTACCATCAAATCAATGCCACCGGGACGCGCAACGTCCTGACCGCGGCCGCCGCCAGCCAGTCGCAGCCCCGTGTACTCTACATCAGCAGCGCGGGCGTGTTGGGGCCGCTGCCTCACCACAACAGCAGCGCCCCCGACGAGGCGTCGCCATTGGCCCCCAGCAACCCTTACGAACGCAGCAAAACGGCCGCCGAAAAAATCGCGCTCGAATTTGTCACCGCCGGGCTGCCGGTGATCATCGTGCGTCCGGAATTCATTTATGGCCCTGGCGATTTGCACGTCTTGGGACTGTTCAAAGCGATCCAAAAGCGGTTCTTTTTTTACATTGGCGACGGCCGTAACACCTGCCACCCCACCTACATAGACGACGCCATCAGCGGCATGATGCTTGCCCTACAACATGGGCGCAGCGGGGGCATTTACCACGTCACCGGGCCACGCCCCGTCCCTTTCCGCGAACTGGCGACGACCATCGCTCACGCCCTCAACGTCGCGCCGCCCTGGCTGCAACTGCCACGGCCGTTGGCCTATGCCGGCGCCACCACACTGGAACTCCTCGGCAAAGCCACCGGCCTCCCCGTCCCCCTCAGCCGCACCGGCGTCGCCTTTTTCAGCGAGAACCGCCGTTCAACCTATGCCAAAGCGGAACGGGAATTGGGCTACATCCCCCAGGTGGCGTTGCAAGAGGGTGTGCAGCGCAGCGTGGCCTGGTATCGCGCGCAAAATTTACTGTAACGGACGAGGCAGTTGGGCCGACGTGCTGGTGAAAAACCAATGCCATCTCCAACTGCCTCGCCCCTACTAATATATTGACGAGGGAATTATGCCTTTACGCTTTTTAACCGCCGGCGAATCACACGGCCCTGTCCTCACCGCCATTCTTGACGGCCTGCCCGCCGGGCTGCCCCTGCCGCCAGAGGTGATCAACCATGACCTGGCGCGCCGCCAGCACGGATACGGGGCCGGGCCGCGCATGAAGTTGGAAAATGATGAAGCGCAAATTGTCGGCGGCGTGATGGCTGGCGTAACCATTGGCGCGCCGCTGGCGCTGCAAATAACCAATTTGAACCACGCACGCTGGCAGGGCGAAGCGGTGGCCCCCTTTACCACACCTCGCCCAGGGCACGTAGACCTGGGGGCGGCGCTCAAGTATGGCTACACAGATTTACGACCGGGGTTGGAGCGGGCTTCGGCGCGGGAAACGGCCGCTCGCGTGGCCGTCGGCGCGGTGTGCCGTCATTTGTTGGCGCAGTTCGACATCACCATTGGCGGCTACGTCTGTTCGCTTGGCGATGTTGAGGCAAACATAGCGACCATCCCATATGTGGAACGCATCGCCCATGCCACCGATAATGACGTAAGCTGCCCAGACCCAACGGCCGTTGCCCCCATGCGCGACCGTATCCGCGAAATCATGCTGGCGAAAGAGACCTTGGGCGGCATCATCGAAGTGGTGGCGTTAGGGCTGCCCCCCGGTTTAGGCTCCCACGTGCAATGGGATCGCCGCTTAGAAGCGCGGCTGGGCGCGGCCGTGCTCAGCATCCAGGCGATGAAAGGGGTGGAAATCGGCGACGGCTTTGCCAACACGCGCCTGCCCGGCACGCAAGTTCACGACGCCATTTTGCTCGATGGGGAAACATTAGTACGGCCGACCAACCGCGCCGGTGGCCTGGAAGGGGGCATCACCACCGGGCAGCCATTGGTCGTGCGCGCCGCCATGAAGCCGATTGCCACCACCCTCACCCCCCAGCAAACAGTTGATCTGGCGCAAGGGAAAGAAACGCCCACCGAATATGAACGCTCCGATTTTTGCCCAACGCCGCGCGCCGTGGTCATTGTCGAAACGATGGTCGCCTTTGTGTTGGCCGACGCGCTGCTGGAAAAGCTGGGCGGCGATTCGCTGGCAGAAATGCAGCCCCGCTTCGTCGCCCTGCGCCAGGCGCAGCTTGCCGCGCTGCCCATGGACAACACCAGGCATATCTGGTGGCCGTAAGACCCGTGATCCGTTATCGGTAATCCGTGACCCGTGACCCAGGACCCGTGACCTATGACTGTACAAAACCCGCATGACCGCTTTTTCCGTGAGAGCTTTGGCCGTATCGAAGTGGCCCGCAATTACCTGGAGGAATACCTGCCCGCCAATCAGTTTGTCCGTGCTGCGCGCTATTTTTAACCCACATCTGCGCGAAGAGCTAAATGACCTGGTAACATTGATGTTTCAGTTAAGCGCACAGCGTACTGGACTGGAATATATCCGCACGATTTTGTATTATTTGAGTAGAGCGACAGAGAAAATTACCCGACAAGATTTACAGCACGCTCTGTTACAACAGGGCGCAGAGGGAAAGAAGCTCATGAATACGATTGCGCAAGAGTTTATTCAGCAGGGAATGCAGCAAGGCATACAACAGGGACTACAACAAGGGATGGAAGCCATGCGGCAAAATATTGTTGAACTGTTGCACTTGCGGCTGGGCGTCCCCGAGACAACTTTTCAGACGCAGCTCAATCAAGTGAACGATCTGGCTGATTTACGCCTGTTGGTGCGCCGGGCGGCGACGGTAGACAATGTGGCGCAGTTTGCGCAGGCATTGGCGGCGTTGCAAACGGCCGCATGACGATGATAGACAAACGGCCGTTCCCGCCCACCTCACCCACACGTCACCCATGACCATGATTTTCCTCTACGGCCCACCCGGTTCTGGCAAAAGCACAGTTGGCAAACTGCTGGCAGAGGCGCTGCAACGGCCGTTTTGGGACGCCGACGCCGCAATTGAGGCGCAAACAGGGCTGCGTATTCCCCAGCTTTTCGCGCAGCAAGGCGAGGCCGGTTTTCGCGCTCAGGAAGCGGCGACCATCGCCCATTTGTTGACGCAAGGCGAGGGCGTGCTGGCACTAGGCGGCGGCGCGTTGTTAGCTGCCGCAGTACGGCAGCAGGTAGAAGCGGCCGGGCCGGTGGTCTGTCTGCACGCTCCTCCAGATGCGCTGTTGGCAAGGTTAGCGGCAGAGGATGGGGAACGGCCGCTGCTCGCCGCCAACCTCCGCGACAACCTGACCCAACTGCTGGCGCAGCGCGCCGCCCATTACGCCTCCTTCTCCTGGCAAATCAATGCCGATAGAGCGCCAGAGACGGTCGTTTACGACATCCAGGTTAACCTGGGTCTGTTTCATGCGCGCGGCATGGGGGATGGGTATGACGTGCTGGTGCAGCCGGGCGGGCTGGCGCAGTTGGGGCGAATGTTGCAGGCGCGGGATTTGCGCGGCCCCATTGCCCTGGTGAGCGATGAACACGTAGCCGCCCATTACCTGGAACCGGCGATGGCCGCGCTGCAAGCGGCCGGATACGCGGTACATCCGGTGGTGATGCCGCCGGGCGAAGCGCATAAAACGATGCAAACTGTCGCCGCATTTTGGGAGGCGTTTTTAGCGGCCAGACTAGAACGCAGCAGCGCCGTCGTCGCCCTGGGCGGCGGCGTGGTGGGGGACCTGGCCGGGTTTGCCGCCGCCACCTTTTTGCGCGGCCTGCCCTGGGTGGGCGTGCCCACCTCCCTGCTGGCAATGGTGGATTCCAGCCTGGGGGGCAAGACGGGCGCCGATTTGCCACAGGGCAAGAACCTGGTCGGCGCATTTCATCCGCCGCGCCTGGTGTTGGCCGACCCCGATGCGCTGGCGACGCTGCCGCCGGCTGAACTGCGCAGCGGGTTGGGCGAGGTGGTGAAACATGGCATCATCGGCGACCCGGCTTTGTTTGACCTGTGCGCGCAAGGGTGGACGGCCGTTGCCCAAAACTGGCCGCAGTTGGTGAGCCGGGCCATGGCCGTCAAACTTGCAATTATCCAGGCAGACCCATATGAGAGCGGTCGGCGCGCCGCCTTGAACCTGGGGCACACCATCGGCCATGCCGTCGAGCTGGCCTCTGGCTTTCGGCTGCGGCATGGTGAAGCGGTGGCCATCGGCATAGTCAGCGAAGCGCGCCTGGCCGAGCAGATTGGGTTGGCGACAACGGGACTGGCCGCGCACATTACGGCCGTGCTGCACGGTCTGGGACTGCCCACCGAGATTCCATCTGACCTGGAGTGGACGGCCGTTATCCGGGCAGTTGGTGTGGACAAAAAGCGGCAAGACGGCCGTGTCAAATTTGCCTTACCTGTGCAAATTGGCGATGTGCGCGTAGGCATTGACATACCCAATTGGCCGGAACTGTTGGCAATCACAGATTGACCGTTGGACTAGCCACAAACCCCAAAAGTAGACTATACTGCATCTGGTAATAAAACAAGGCGCTCCCCCTGAGCGGGACACGCTGCGAAGGATGAAAATTCATCCTTCATAATTTACATAGAGTTCCCCATGAGTGGATACACCACAGCCTACAATGGGCATAGTGAAGTGGTGAACGAAAATCTATAGCGCAAACTTTCCAGTTTGCGCGGGCGAACTGGAAAGTTCGCCCTACTCTATTATGAGGAGGTTAGTTGAATGACATCTGTATGGGTTGGCATATTTTTAGGATTTGCTGCCTGGTTCTTCTTGCGGTACGTCCTGACCGGCTTCTACACCGTTGACCAAAACGAACGAGCCGTGAAGACGCGCTTTGGCCGGGCAGCGCGCCTGGGTAAGGCGACAACACTGGATGACCCCATCGCCGAACTGCTCAATGAAAAAGACAAAGAGCGGTATATCTACCCCCTGGTTCGCGTTATTCAACCGGGTGGCCCCTATTTCAAATGGCCATGGGAAAGGGTCTATAAGGTCTCGGTGGCGACAGAAACGATCAACATGGCGCTAGACCTGGAAACGCCAACCGCAAATTACAACGGCACCATGTTGGAAGCAGTCACCAAAGACCAATTGAACATTGGGCTGAAAGGGCAGATTCGCTACCGGGTCAGCGAGCGCAATTTGTACGCTTACTTGTTTGCCGTGAAAAGCCCGATTGTGCATGTGATGGGGTATTTTGTGGCGATTTTACGTGAGCGTATTGCCAGTTTTGAATCTTCCGGGGGCAGCAGTTTGCTGGAAGGAGATGATGATTTAGAGATGGATGCCGACTTGATGATTGGGGTTTCCATCAATGATTTGCGCAAGAATTTGAATGAAATCAACGATTACATGGAGAGCGAATGCGCGTCGGCCGAAGCGCGCTATGGCGTTGAGTTTGACGCCTCGCTGATCACCGAAATTGATCCGCCAAGCGAAGTGGAATCGGCGTTGGCCGCCATCAACACGGCGCACAACGAAGTTTCTTCGGACATCAGCCTGGCAAAGGCGCAGGCTGATCAAACCATTGTCCAGTCAAAGCGCGCCGTGGAAATTGAGACGCTGCGGGCGCAAGCAGAGGTGGAACCGTTGAACATGCTGGCCGGGCAGCTGCGCGATCTCAAGAAAAGTGGGCCAGATGTGTTATCGGCTTATTTACGCAACGTGCGCCTGGGTTTGTACGGTAAAGCGCGGCGGATTTTCATGGAGGTGGAGTGATGGACGGTATTTTAGTAGCTATCCCGACAGCGGCCGTTACCTTTGTTGTGCTGCTATTTGGTGAACCGATCTTTCGCTGGTTCATGCGCATGTTTGGCATTTACGCCATTGTGCAAGAGGGAACCTGCCAGGTGTACGTCTTGTTTGGCAAGGTGATTGGCGTTATCAATGAGCCGGGGCTGCATCTGTTGTGGTTTAAGCTTGGTCCCAGCGCCTTGATTGTGAACTGGTTTGGCAAACGTCACGTGCTGGATATGCGGTTAGACCAGGTGTATCTGCGCAGTTTGCCGGTAAACTCAGAAGAGGGCGCGCCGATGGGGATTGGCGTCTGGTATGAAATGTATATCAGTGACCCGGTAGCGTATCTGTTCAAAAACACAGACCCGCGTGGCTCGCTGTCGGCAAACGTGAGCAGCGCGACGGTGCGCACGTTGAGCAACATGCCCCTCGGCGACATGCTCATGACGCGGCACGTGATGAGCCGGTCGGTACGGACGGAGGTGTCGCCCAAGTCACACGAATGGGGGTACAAGCTCGGTTCGGTGTACATCCGCAAAGTGCATTTCCGCGACCGGATGATGATTCAGCAGATTGAGGAGAAGGTCGTCAATCGGCTGCGGCAGGTGACGTCGGCCATTCGGCAGGATGGGGCGAACCGGGTGAGTATTATCACGAATTCGGCCGAACGCCGGGCGGCAGTGGAGTTTGCCAGGGCACAAGGGATGCGCCCGCAGATTGTGGGCGCGGCGCTGCAAAAGATTGGCGAGGATGCGGAAGTGGCGAAGGCGATGTTTGAGATTTTGGAGACGGAGAGCGTGCTGAAAGGGCAGGCGGAGGTGGCGCTGCTGCCCAAGCAAAAGGAACTATTGACGCAGTTGTTGGCGGCGGAAACGGCCGTTAACAACCGTTAAGCTCAACTCGTTTTTTAACCCGTTCGTAAAACGTGAAACGTGATCAAACTTCATCACGTTTCACGTTTTACGTTTCACGGCCTGATTAACCTGCCGATGCGCCTAACTGCGTAATTATTTGCCGTACTTGTTGGATCTGCGTCTGTAAACGATCCAGGTCTTGCATGACGATTTTTAGCTGCTGCAAGGCGTGCTGTAGTGAGCCGGATTCAGCGACAGCAGACACGGCCGTCGGTTCAGCCGGTATGGACGGCAATTCAATGGGTACGGCCGTTGTGCAAATTTGCGCAAATAACATCTGCGTCTCAGCCATAGGCAAAATCCCTAACTCATCCGCCAGCGCTTTTTCGCACCACTTATATTGCCGGGCAGCCAGGATGCGCTGCCCACTTTTGGCATACGTCCACATCAAATGGCGGTGTACCTGTTCACGCAGCGGATCAACGGCCAGAATCGCTTGCCCACAAGACACACTCTCTTCATGCCGGCCACAGCGATCATAATACTGCATTAAGCGTGTCAGGCATTTCAAATAAAGCAAATTCAACCGTTCCCGCTCATGGATGATCCAATCGCTGTAATTGCCTTCAAGCAAATCACCGCGATAGAGCTGGCGTGCATCTTCTAACAACCGCGCCTGCGCGCCATCCATCTCTTCGAGGGTGACGGCAAGCCCAGCAACCACTTTGGTTTCAAAGTCAATCGCGTCAACCCAATGGTCACTGTCAAAGTTAAACGCAATTTCACCGGCAGCCATGGTGGAGATGAAGGCGCCACGAAAATTGGTCTCTGCTTCCAACTGCTGGCGCAGCCGCCAAAGGGTGGTGCTCAAACAACGGCGCGCCTGCTTTTCATCATGCTCATGCCAGAGCTGATCCGTAAGAATATCGCGTCGGTATCCTGTTTGCGCAAAATGATGACGATGATATAAAACCAGAAAAGCCAGTAAATTTTGGGCGGCGGGGCGCAGGTTGATGGATTGTTGATCAAGGGCAATCTGGACACTTCCAAACAGTTGGATTTTTAGCATAGTCGCACTCACTCCAGCATCACAAGCACAGCCTATTTAATTATCGCATCCCCCAACAAATTACTATAAACGGATTTCAGATTCTTTACAACCCCTAAAAAGCTGTTTTTTAACGTAATCATTCACCCCCCCGCCGGTTTCGACAAGCTCAACCGGCGGGGGTGAACAGTTACTTTTTAACAGGTTTGCGTATCATCTCAATAAATGGGGTGAGAGGAGTGCGCATCTGAGGATGCGCACTCCTCCACAAGATATTGAGAAGATACAGGTTTGCCTAAAAAACCCAATTTCTTCTAGCAGTTTGTCGGCAAAAGAATTTTGGACGCAGATTTTCCTGATTAACGCGGGTTTATTGGCATTTTTGGCCTGAAACTCATTCTTATCGGCGTTTATCTGCGTTAATCAGCGTCCTGTTTT
>JACSRF010000588.1 GCA_014879875.1 Anaerolinea sp. | reverse complement strand
CAGATGTCGATCTTCGACCGTCTCGAGGACTTACTCGCTTAGGGGATTATGATGAGGGTTTTCCTGGTGGTTGGCAATATGGTGCTCAAGTATATAATCCTGAGTTTCTACCAGCATATGTGGACGCGTTGAACGCGCGTCTGCGAGAATTACAACTACCGAGTCAGGCTGGTGCAGTATACCAGTACCCTGGGTGGGTAGGCGTCTATGCACGATAAGTACACGATTATTTCACACCTCATGAACTTTATGAGTGCGGATAATAAGCTGATATGACGTCAATTTCGTGCAGATATTGCAAAGAAATTGGAGAAATACCCTTCGCCTGTGTCCCGTTATCTACAGCTGTTGTTGTAACTCATAAAGAGGTGAGTACCCGTGCGTATACTATTCAGCCTTGCCCGACTCAGGGCGCAGTTACTTTGTATGATGGTGGGTGCCCTGTCGCTCTTGTTTGGAGTGACTGCCATTTTTTAATGATGTCACGAAGGGGTTGGGCAGACCTTGAGCAGCGATTGGGTGAGGCACAATCTCTTGCAGTGCAACAGGGTAGAGTATTTGGCCCGTGTATAGAAAAGACGTCAAAGATGCGCTGATTTACGATAATTTGAATCTGTGTATCTCTTGCAACAGTGCTTCTCGTTCGTTTGCAACTTCTTTGTTCTCCACCTTCGCAAACAATGCATCAAGAATATCGCCAACCAGATGAGCGCAGCGCTGGGGCGGTTGTTCCATCTTCTCTTTGACCGTGTGGCCAGCGCCGCCTTTATTCGTTGGCGTTACGAGAAAAAATACCGGCAGAGTGTTGCCGCGTCCGTGCAGGAGCTACAAGGCGGCAACTTGGTCGAGCGTTCCATTCGCCTGGACCAGATGTATGTGCCTTCCCTACTGACACAAGAGATGCGCCCCGACGTCCGCAGCGACCTGGCCGACCGTTTTCGCACCCGTGATGAGATGCGCCAGCGGCAGCAGGCGCAGGCGGTCGGCCCCTGGCAGGCGTTGCAAACCTTTCCCCGTTACGTCGTCTTGGGCGGGCCAGGCGTGGGCAAAACCACCTACCTTTACCACCTGGCTTTTATGTGTGCGCTGCGCCGCCGCAGCGAAGTGGCGCAACATATCCCTGTTTTCATTCGGTTTCGGGAATTGGTGCAAGATTTGACAAAGTTGCAACGGCTGGAGGATTATTTCCCGCGCCTTTTTGCCGGGCATGATTTTCCCAACGCCACCCGCTTTGTGATGCAGCAATTGGCGTTGGGGCGCTGCCTGATCTTGCTCGATGGCCTGGATGAAGTGCCCAGCGAGGAGGATCACCAGCGTTTGATCACTCTGGTGCAGGCTTTTGCCGACCGCTACGTCCCGGCTGCGGTCTCGCCCGTTACCCCCCGTTCCCAGACACAGAACATCCTCGTCGTCTCGTCACGCAAATACAGTTATGAACATGGCACGCAGTTAACCGGTTTCCCCAAGACGGAAGTGATGGAGTTCGACAACCCGGCCATCGCTCAATTTGTCCATAACTGGTTTGGAACCAATGGGGCGCTGGCCGATGAATTAATCGCGGCGCTGCAAGGCAACGCCCGTTTTTTGGAATTGGCGCGCAACCCGCTGCTGCTGCTGTTGATCGCCCATCATTATGAGCGAGAACGTAACCTGCCCGGTTTACGCGCCGAATTGTACCAGCACTGTATCCGCACGCGCATTACCCGCTGGAATACAACGCGGGGCACGCATCAAGGCCGTTTTGGGGAAAATGATAAATGGCGTATGCTGCGCGACCTGGCGCTGCATATTTTCCAGCACGAAGAGAAAGGTTTGCTCTGGCGCACCGACCTGTTGGATTGGGTGGAGAACTTTGCGGAGGTAGGGCGGCTGCCGGAGGGGACAACGGCCGAGATGCTGCTGGATGAGGTGGCGCGCACCAGCGGCCTGATCCAGGAATGGGCCATTGACCGTTATGGCTTTTCGCACCACACATTACAAGAGTATTTCGCCGCCGACGCCATCAACCGCCTGGGACCAGACCAGGGCGCGGCGCTGCTGGAGCCATACCTGGACCGACCCGCCTGGAAAGAAGTGATTTTGCTTTATGCCGGGCAGACGGACAACGCGGACCCGCTGCTGCGACGGTTGCTGGCGCGCGCGCGCCGTCCTGATGGTGGAGGGGCGTTGTGGCTGTTAGCCGCCGGCTGCCTGGCCGAAGGCGCGCGCCAGGTGGCTGACGTGGCGCGCCGGGAGTTGACCGCTACCCTGGTGTCCTTGCTGCAAGACCCGGCCGACCCGCTGACAGAAGCGGGTCGAGAGACGGCATTGGCGGCGCTGCCTCTCTTTGCCGCTGACCTGCTGCCGCCGCACGTGACGGCGCTGCTGGCGCAAGAAAACAGCGCGGTGGCGCTGCTGGCGGCGCGGCTGCTGCCGGACAACGCCCCGGCCGATTTGCGCGCGGCCGTGCAGGGGCGCATGGTGGCCCTGGCGGGGGACGCCGACCTGGCGACGCAGCAGGCGGCGCTGGCGGCGTTGGGGCGGCTGGGCGGGGCGGACGCCGGCGCGGTGGCCGCGCTGCGCCTGGCCCTGAGCGACGCCGACGCCGCCGCCCGCGCTGAGGCGGCGCTGGCCCTGGCGCGGCTGGGCGCGGCCGCCGTCACCCCGGACGTGGTGGACGCCCTGCGCCGGATGCATGAGGCAGACGCGGCGGACGCGCCGCGCCAGGCGGCGCTGGCGGCGCTGCTGGCGCTGGGGCAGGCAGCAGCGGTGGGCATGGTGCATGTGCCCGCCGGGGAATTCCTCATGGGCAGCGGCGACGACGACCGCGCCGCCGGCAAGGATGAAAAGCCGCAGCAGCGCCTTTACCTGCCCTCCTACTACCTGGACCGCGCGCCGGTGACCAATGCGCAGTTCCGCCGCTTCCTGGAGGCGGGCGGCTACGCCAACCCCGCCTACTGGGCGGAGGCGCAGGCCGCCGGCCGCTGGCAGGATGGGCAGTATATTGACTACAATGACAAAAAATGGGATCGGCCGCGCTATTGGGATGATGCGCAGTGGAACGGCGCGACGCAGCCGGTGGTCGGCGTCTCCTGGTACGAGGCGCTGGCCTATGCGCGCTGGGCGGGCAAACGGCTGCCCACGGAGGCAGAATGGGAGAAAGGGGCGCGCGGGACGGACGGCCGTCTCTACCCCTGGAGCAGCGAATGGGCGGCCGCCCGCGCCAATACAGAAGAGGCAAAACATAAACAGACAACTCCCGTAGGGCAATATTCCCCCGCCGGCGACAGCCCCTATGGCGCGGTGGACATGGCCGGTAACGTCTGGGAATGGTGCAGCACCCGCTGGCGCGACGAGGGGGGCAAGGAGTATACTTACCCGTACAATCCCAACGACGGGCGCGAAGAGTTGGGCGGCGGTGATGACGTGGGGCGTGTGCTGCGCGGCGGTAGCTGGTACAATGACCAAAAATTGGCGCGCTGCGCGGCCCGCCCCTGGTTCCGCCCCTGGACCGGGTACGACAGCAGGGGATTTCGATGTTGCGCCACGTCTTCTCTTGTCCCCGGTACTGAGTTCTGATTGCTGGCTGCTGGATTCTGATCTTTCTGATTTCTAGGCATGGGCGGGACACGGATTAGCAGGATGGGCGGATTAATGGCCGCCCGGTCATTCTGAGCGGAGTTTGCGCAGCGAAGAATCCCGACCAACTATGAAAACGTTCAAACATCTCTACCCGCAAATTTACACCTTCGCCAACCTGGAGCAGGCGTTGCGCAAGGCGCGGCGCGGCAAGCGGCACAAGCCCAACGTCGCCGCCTTTGAATGCGACCTCGACCTGGAACTGCTGGCGCTGCAAGACGCCTTGCAAGACGAAAGCTACCACCCCGGCGGCTACCGCCACTTCACCATTTATGATGGCAAGCCGCGGCGCATCAGCGCCGCCCCTTTCCGCGACCGGGTCGTCCACCACGCCCTCTGCAACGTCACCGAGCCAATCTGGGAAGCGCGCTTCATTGACGACTCTTACGCCTGCCGCGTCGGCAAAGGGACGCACGCGGCGCTGGATCGCTGCACGCAGTTCGCCCGCCGCTACCCTTACGTGCTGCAAGCGGACATCGTGCAGTTTTTCCCTTCCGTTGACCACGACATTTTGCGCAGCTTGCTGGCGCGGCGCATCGCCTGGCAAAAGCATATGAGTTGGGGTGGAAAAACGTTATAATCTAAACACAAGAGACGTAAAGACATATGGAGTTTGAAATCCTCGGCGACATACAAGACGTTGAAACCATTGCATCAGGCTACAGTGTCCATATTCGGCGCTATTTGGAACGTACTTACGGTAAAGGACGCTGGCGAAAGATGAAAGGATTGACAACCGTTCAGCTTGCAGACGGTTCAATTTGTAAGGCCGAAATTCATTGGTTTGAAGCACATGGTATTGGCCGTAAAGATTTCAAAATCAAGAAGATAATTTCATGAGTGGATTTGTTCTTTGTATCAACAACAAAAGTAATCCGGCGAGCCTGATCTTGGGTAAGGTGTACCGTTCATTGCCAGATAGCGAAGCAGCAAAGCGTCAACTGCTGCGCGTCATTGATGAAGATAAGTCAGAACCAGATGGCTATCTCTATCCAGCCTCTATGTTTGTGCCCATTGAGCTACCAGTCGTAGCAGAACAGGCTTTGCTGGCATTCAATGGATGATCTCACCTCGCAACGCCAGTATACCCAACCAATACCGGGCAATATCAGATAAGTCAGGAATGTTTCTGGCAAAAACGGCCGTCTTCAATCCGAAGACGGCCGTTTTTTTGTTGCGTATCCCCCCTGGGCAAAATGGCGCGCGCGGGCATAATACACGCATGTTTACCGAAATTGAGATGTTACTGGAACCCATTCGCCGCCTGCACGCCGAGATTCGGGAGGCGGTGGTGGGGGCTTGTGAGGCAACGGCCGTTGCCGACCTCGCCGCCATTGTCAAAGAAGCAGAAGGGGACACGATCTACGCGGTGGATCGCGTCAGTGAGGAACGGCTGCTCGATTTTTTCAGCCGTGAGATCGCCGTCCACACGCCGCTTGTGCTGATCGCCGAAGGGTTGGATGGGGGCGAAGTTGTGCTGCCCCTGGGCACGGAGGCGGCCGCCGCCCGCTGGCGCATTATTGTAGACCCCATTGACGGCACGCGCGGGTTGATGGTGCAGAAACGCAGCGCCTGGATTCTCACCGGCGTCGCCCCGAACAAGGGGCCGGCGACCGGTTTGCAGGATATTGAACTGGCGGTACAGACGGAAATCCCGTTGGTGAAGCAGCATTTGGCGGATGTGGTTTGGGCGCGGGCGGGGCAGGGCACGCGGGCGGTGCGGTATAATCGGTTGACGGGCGAGGAACGGCCGTTACCCCTCCATCCATCGCGCGCCACGACCATCGCCCACGGCTTTGCGTATATCTCCCGCTTTTTCCCCGGCGCGCGCGAAGAGCTGGCGGCGCTTGATGAGGAGATCATCCTGGGGGCGTTGGGACCGGTGCGGCCGGGCAAGGCGCACTGCTTTGAAGACCAGTACATTTGCAGCGGCGGGCAGTTATATGGGCTGATGGCGGGGCAGGATCGTTTTGTGGCGGATTTACGGCCGTTGCTGGAGACGATCCTGGCGCAGCGTGGCCTGGCCCTGGGCATTTGCTGCCACCCGTATGACTTGTGTACGGAACTGATTGCGCGGGAGCTGGGGGTGGTGGTGACGGATGCGGCCGGCGGCCCGTTGACCGCGCCGCTGACGGTAGACGCCGACGTGAGTTGGGCCGGGTATGCCAATGACCACATTCGCCAACAAATTGAGCCGCTGCTGCTGGCGGCGCTGCGTAAGCGTCATCTGCTGCCATAGATGTAGGAGAATGGTACTAAAGTCATCTGTTATCTGGCTTTCGACAGGTAAAAAGTAACGAAAAGTTGATATATATATAATGAAGGTGTTGGCAATCTATACGCGCAAGTTGACATATCCAAATTTTATGACAAATGTCACGAATCTGTATGTCATTTATAACTACAGATTGCCATCGTTTTTGCCACAATACAGAGTAGACATTTTTTTGCCTGATCAATGTCGGAAGGGCGGAGCACGTCAGGTGGACACGGATTTGCAGGATTGGCGGATCAGGCTTATCCGCTGCCCAACTGAAATGAAACGCACCCTTTGCCAAACTTGTGGTGAGCGCAGCCGAGCCATCGCGCTGTATGCCTGTAGGAGTAAACCTGATGCTAATAAGTAAACGAAAACGCCTCGTGCTGGGGCTGTGGGCAGTGTTGCTGGCGGGGTGTTACCTGACGGCCGTTTTCACCACACTGGCCCAATCCGCGACATCCTCTGTGGAAATTGTCGTCAGCAGCCAGCCAGAAACGATTACCAACCTGCCCGGCAACCCGCTGACGGTGACGATTGCCATGACGCCGACAACGGCCGTCACCGCGCCCATCACCATCAGCTACACCATCCCAGCGGGGCTGACGTTTGACAGCGCTGACCCTCAGCAAGACGATCCAACATCCACCGAATTCCTGGTCTGGACGATACCGGGTAGTGTGGAGCAGCCATTAACGATGACGCAGGTGATGACGGCCGTTTTCGTGATCAGCGATACGGCCGTATCCATTCCCATCACCCATACCATCACAGCGACGTTGGGCGCGTTGGCGGACCCAATTACCGCCACCAACCCCATGACCTTCACCAGCCCCATGACCTTAACGCCGCCGTTGTTGCGAATTCGCAGTGTCGAAATAGTGTCGCCCACCATTGAAGGACAGGCGATGACCGTGACCGTCGTCATTAGTAATTCAGGCGGATTCATTGACCGGCGCGCCGGGGTGCTATTGGCGCTGACGCCGCCGCAGCCACCGGTGACGATACCGGTGGAACTGCCGTCCAATGAGAGCGTCACATTCACCGCCACGATCACGGCGACAACGGCGCTGACCGTTTCCTTGCTTAACCAACAAGGCGTTACACTCGCAAACCCTGTCACCCAGACGATACCGGTCTCGCCAACGGCCGCCGCGCAAACCGCTGCGGCACAGGCTGAGCAAGCGGCAACGGCCGTCGCGCAAACTAATGGCACGGCAACGGCCGCCGCGCAAACCACTACGGCACAGGCAGAGCAAACGGCAACGGCCGTTGCGCAAACTGCTACGGCACAGGCAGAGCAAACGGCAACGGCCGTTGCGCAAACCGCTGCGACACAGGCAGAGCAAACGGCAACGGCCGTCGCGCAAACCGCTACGGCGCAGGCTATGGTGGGTGAGGGCACGCCAACGCCAACCTCTACCCCGCCGCCATCCTCAACCTGGGACAGGTTACGAGAAAATCTGCCCCTGGTAGGCGCGTTGTTCGCCATCATTGCCCTGATGATCGTTGTCCTTTTGCCGATCCAGGTGATTTTCTCCTACTTTAATGTTCAGGCTCAACAACAGGATTTGGAACAGTCGCTTTTGGAGCGCGTTAGATCGATAGCTGTTGTTGGCGCAACAACGATAGGAAAATCTCTTGAAGACGCGATTGCTGACGGCAAATTAACAAATGAGCAGGCTTTTGATCAAAATTATGTCAAGTTTTTTGAATTCGATCCCGCCAACTATCCCGAACTTACAGATGATCCTCGTATTTATGATAAGTATCGCACCGCTTATGATGCCTTTGCCGATGCAAATTGGCTAAGCATTTTCGACTCTCACCTGACCGATCCTGATATTTTATATGCAGTTGCCTCAGATATTAATGGTTATGTACCGACTCATAATAGCGTTTTTTCTACAGGAGACGGCAACCCGGCTACTGACCGCACAAAACGTATTTTTAACGATCCAATTGGTATTACCGCAGCTCGTAATACAGAAACCACTTTACAACAAATCTATTTGCAAACCGGAACCGGGGCAACCCTTTGGGATATTTCAGCTCCAATTTATGTTAATGGAGAGCATTGGGGAGCGTTTCGGGTGGGTGTTCAGTTGGCTCAGAATCAGGCTCGTGTCCAGGACGCCACGTTTCGTGCTGTTATTTTGTCGTCAATTCTGCTTGTCCTCGTAGCTGCTTTTGCCTGGTTCCTTGGGAATTATATTACCGACCCAATTGAACGTCTTACAAAGGCCTCCCAGGCCGCCGCGAGCGGCGACTTGGAAGCACGGATTGAAATCCCAGGTCGTGATGAAATCACAATCCTGGCAAGTGCTTTCACCCAGATGACTACCCAACTACGCGATTTAATCGGTTCGCTTGAACACCGTGTGGCGGCCCGTACGCGCGACCTGGAGATTGTGGCTGAAGTGGGCACCGCTACAGCCACAATTCTTGAATCCAAGAGATTGCTACAGGAAGTGGTTGATCTGACCAAGGAACGCTTCGGTTTGTATCACTCCCACATCTATTTGCTTGATGAAGCGGGTGAGAATTTGGTACTAACTGCCGGCGCCGATGAGCCAGGGCGAATCATGGTGGCGGAAGGGCGCTCAATCCCGCTAGAACGAGAGCAGTCCCTGGTGGCTCGTGCAGCCCGTGAACGCAAAGGCGTCACTGTCAACGATGTAACCCAGGCTCCTGATTTCTTGCCGAACCCCCTCTTGCCTGATACACGCTCCGAGTTAGCGGTTCCAATGCTGGTTGGTCAAAACCTGATCGGTGTATTCGATATTCAATCTGACCAGGTTGGACGCTTTACAGAGACGGATGTCAGTATTCAAACTACACTGGCCGCACAGTTGGCCACATCTATTCAAAATGTTCGCCAGTTCGAGCAATCCAGGCAGCGCGCCGACCTGGAATCCCTGTCCAATGTGATCGGCCAGAAAATCCAGCGCACCGGTACCATCGAAGAAGCCCTGCAAACCGCTGTCCGTGAAGTTGGCCTGGCGCTTGCGGCCAATCGCGTACACGCCAAAATTGGCCTGGATGATGTTGTTTCACCAGCCGAATCCCGTGAAAATTAATCCAGCC
>JACSRF010000235.1 GCA_014879875.1 Anaerolinea sp. | reverse complement strand
ATTTAGATTGGTTCAATCTCCGAAGATTGAACCAATCTTGACCAACTTATTGAAGTGCCATTCCTTAACAAAAAAAAGTGATGCCACAGGCATCTACATTTATTAAATTGTAACGGATGGAAAAAAGAGAAACAATCCCTGAAAAGAAATAGAATGGAACGCGACCAACCCTGGTCGCGCTCCACGTGATTACCCCAAGAAAAACCCTAACCCGTTTTGGGTCAGGGCTGAATTCAGACATCCTATTCCTTTTTGGCAACGCAGCGCCAGGTCATGACTGTTTCATCTCAATGACTACTGACGGCCGCCCCGGTCACGATTGCCACCACGGTCACCGCCCCGGTCACGATTACCGCCCCGGTCGCCACCGCGGTCGCCGCCGCGGCTGCCACCCCGATCACGATAGCCACCCCGGTCGCCGCCGCGGTCACCACCACGATCACCACCGCGCCCACCACCACTACGGCCGCCGCCTTTGCTACCCATATCTTGTTCACGCGCCTCGTCAAGCGTCCATCCTTCCATCACGGCGCGGCGAGAGAGACGAATCTTACCATCCCTATCCACATCCGTGACCATCACCATCACCTCATCGCCCAACTGCACGGCATCTTCCACGCGGTGCAGCCGTTCCGGTGACATTTGCGAAATGTGGACCAGGCCGTCCGTTCCCGGCACAATCTCCACAAAGGCGCCAAAATCGGTGATACGTACCACTTTACCGGTGTAAACCTGCCCCGGTTCCGGCGACATAGTCAACGCTTCGATCTTGCGTACAGCCTCTTCGGCTTTAGCGCCATCTACGCCGGCGATAAAAATGGTGCCATCTTCTTGTATGTCAATGGACACCTCATAGCTTTCTTCCAGGCCGCGAATGGTCGCCCCACCCTTGCCAATGACTGCGCCAATCTTGTCGGAGTCAATCTTGATGGTCAACATGCGTGGCGCATTGGGGTTCAGGCTTGTACGCGGCGCCGGAATGGTCGCCAGCATCGAATCGAGGATCTGCAAACGGCCGCTACGCGCCTGCTCCAACGCCTGCGCCATCAGCTCCTTCGACAATCCAGAAATCTTGATGTCCATTTGCAGGGCGGTGATGCCTTCCGACGTGCCCGCCACCTTGAAGTCCATGTCGCCCAGGTGATCTTCCATTCCCTGAATATCGGTCAGCACGGCGAACTTCTGACCATCGCTCACCAGGCCCATGGCCACGCCGGCGACCGGGCGAATCAACGGCACGCCGCAGTCCATCAATGCTAATGTCGTTGCACAAACGCTGGCCTGGCTGGTGCTGCCATTGGAGGAAAGCACCTCGGAAACGACACGAATGGCGTAGGGGAACTCCTCTTCCGGAGGGATCATCGGCGCGACGGCATTTTCCGCCAGGGCGCCATGCCCAATTTCGCGCCGTTTCGGGCCGCGCATGGGCCAGGTTTCGCCAGTGGAAAATGGCGGGAAGTTGTAATGGTGCATAAAGCGGCGGGTCTCCTCTGGTGACAGCCCGTCCAATTTTTGCGCTTCACGCGGCGTGCCCAGGGCGACAATAGACAAGACCTGGGTCTGCCCACGGCGGAACAGTCCCGACCCATGCGCGCGCGGACTGATGCCTACTTCGGAGGACAACGGCCGTATCGTTGTATAGTCCCGGCCATCAGGACGCACGCCATCATACAAAATACGGTCACGCACCGCCTTTTTCAGCTCAGTGGCAATCACCTCACGCACCGCTTTCGGATCAACGGTTGGGTCTTCGGTCATAAAGCTGTTGACGACCTCTTCGCGCAGCGCGTCCATCGCCTCATTCCGTTCATCGCGCCCGGTGTACTGCGCTACAATTTCGCGGATGCGGTTGCCCAGGCGTTCATGCGTGCGCTGCACCAACGCTTCATCTAGTTGCGCCAACACAACCGGCGTTTTCTCCTTGCCGACGGCCGTGCGCATCTCTTCCATCACGTCAATCAGCGGCTGCATCGCTTTATGCCCAAAGTCCAACGCCTCCACCAGCAGCGCCTCACTCACTTCCTGCGCCCCCGCTTCGACCATAATAATGGCATCGCGGGTACCGGCGATGCGTAAATCAAGCTTACTCGCCGCCATTTCGGCAATTGTCGGATCAATCACAAAAGCGTCATTGATGTACCCCACACGCACCGCGCCCACCGGCCCATTCCAGGGGGCATCGGAAATGGTCAGCGCCGCGCTGGCCGCATTCACGGCCATAATATCCAGGTGGTGTTCGCTGTCTGAAGAGAGCGTGGTGACGATGATTTGCACCTCATTGCGCATCCCATCCGGGAACAGGGGGCGCAGCGGCCGATCCGTCAGGCGCGAAGTCAGCACCGCTTCTGTGGTCGGTTTGCCTTCGCGACGATAAAAGCCGCCGGGAATACGGCCGGCGGCGTACATTTTTTCTTCATATTCCACACTGAGCGGAAAGAAGTCGAGACCTTCACGCACATTTTTGGACATGGTAGCCGTCGCTAACAGCAGGCAATCGCCTACACGAATGGACACTGCGCCGCCAGCCTGCTCGGCCAGCTTACCGGTGGCAAAGGTCACTTCCTTATTGCCGACAATCGTTGAAAATTTAGATTCTGGTAACATTTTGTTTCTCCAAATAGGGATCACTTTGCTCAATAACCCAGGCACGAGTTATGATAACGCGCGGCTTCATTAATGTAGAAAACAGCAACGCGAGACGTTGCCCATCAACATGATACGGAATTGAGCAAGAACTAGGGGACAAATGGAACATTAGGGACTGGGAATTGTTGCGTAAACGGCCGTCTACGCAACAATTCCCAATTCCTAAGCCATCCTTTGCCCCATTATTAAAAAAGGCGAGCAGGTGATGTCCTTTGACAAACCGCACACCCACTCGCCACAACCATTACCGCTGCTTAACGGCGCAATCCGAGGCGTTGAATCAGCGCCCGGTACCGTTCAGGGTCTTGTTTGCGCAGGTAACGCAACATGCGGCGGCGCTTACCCACCAATTTGAGCAGCCCGCGGCGGGAGCTTTCATCATGTTTATGCAGCTTCAAGTGCTCCTGCAACTGCTTCACACGCGCGTCGAAGATGGCAATCTGAACCTCGGCCGAGCCGGTATCGCCCGGATGCTCTTCAAACTCTTTCATCAATTCGGCTTTCTGTTCTACACTTAACGGCATTTCATAACCTCCAAAATTCAATATCAGCCAACAAGCCGCCGTGCCGATAACGTCGTGCTTTTCAGCCAAGTAGATTATAGCGAAGTAGCGGCCGTTTGCCAAAAGGCTTAGACCAGGCAGGTTTGACAAACCTGCCTGGTCTGCTAGAGTACGGGCAATCCGTTTTCGGTAAGCCAATAACCACTGAGCACTGATTACTGACCACAGGCAGACCTATGATGATTCAAGCAATTATTTTCGATTTTGGCGGCGTCCTGGTACGGACGCAAGACCGCAGCCACCGTAAACAGTGGGAAGACCGGCTGGGGCTGGCCGAGTGGGAGTCGGAGCAGTTTGTCTTTAACAGCGAGATGGGCATGAAGGCGCAGCGCGGCGAAATCAGCGATGAGGTGTTGTGGCTGTGGGTGGGGCAGCAGTTGCATTTAGACTCAACAGAGTTGGCCGCTTTCCGCCACGCATTTTGGGCAGGGGATGTGCTAGATACAGCCCTGGTTGACCTCATTCGCGGGTTACGGCCGTTCTACCAAACCGCCATCATCAGCAACGCCACCGACGGGCTGCGCCCCGCGCTGCACACCACCTACCCTATTGCCGCCGCGTTCGACCTGATTGTGGTCTCGGCCGAAGAAAAAGTGATGAAGCCGGCGCCCGACATTTACCTGCGCGCCTTAGCCCGGTTAGGGCGGCAGCCTGACGAAGCCGTCTTCATTGACGACTTTGCGCACAACATCGCAGCGGCGCAGCAGTTGGGCATGGCGACCATCCATTACCAACCTGGCACAGACATAGCGGCCCACTTTGCAACAATGGGAATTCACACGCCACCGCCGCATAGATGAAAATCTGTAGGGCAAACTTTCCAGTTTGCCCTGCTTTATACGAGGAGTTAATGATGTCAGTAACAAGCAGTCAACCCACTTTGCCGCCGTCGTTTACCGCTCGCCCCGCGACGATGGATGACCTGGAAACGGCCGTTGCCCTCTTCAACGCCTGCGCCATCCACAGCACCGGTGCGCCAGATACCACCAGCGACGATCTACGCCTTGAATGGCAAAGCCCTCAGTTCGATCTCCAAACGGCCACACAGGTCGTCCTGACCGCCGACGGCCGCCTGGTTGGTTACGTCGAAGTGTGGGATGGCGCCCCCATTCCGGTCAGCCCCTGGGTATGGGGGCGCGTACACCCGGACTACGAAGGGCAGGGTGTTGGTACATACCTGCTGGCCTGGGGCGAGGCGCGCGCGCGGCAAGCCATTGCCCGCTGCCCTGACGATGTGCGTGTGGTCTTTCGCAGCAGCGCCCCCAATACCTACCCGTCAGCAACGCGGCTCTTCGCCAGGCACGGCATGTCCTTGGTGCGCTATTTTTGGCGCATGGCGATTGACCTGCACGCGCCGCCATCCCTCCCTGAATGGCCGGCCGGGTTAACCCTGAAAACATTCGCCGACGTCGGGGATTGGCAGACCACGTACCACGCCGTTGACGATGCCTTTGCCGACCATTGGGGCCACGTTGATCAACCTTTAGAAGACAACCTGAGACAATGGCGCTATTGGGCTGAAAATGACAAATCGTTTGACCCTGCCCTTTGGTTCCTTCTGATGGATGGCGACGAGATCGCCGGCTTTTCGCTCTGCCGCAGCCACTCCCACGACGATCCAGATATGGGTTGGGTGCATCAGTTGGGGGTACGCCGCCCCTGGCGGCAGCGCGGCCTGGGGCTGGCATTGTTGCAGCAATCCTTTGCGGCCCTGCATCAGCGCGGCCGGCTGCGTGTTGGGTTGGGCGTAGACGCCGACAGTCTGACCGGCGCCACCCGCCTCTATGAAAAAGCGGGGATGAAAGTGGTGCGCCAATATGATACGTATGAAAAGGAACTGCGCCCCGGCCACAGCATCAGCCGCCAATAGCTATTAAGAGTAACATCCTCGCTACGGCACGGCAGGGAGCAGAATCGTAGCCGCTACTTCTACTACCAGTTGCGGCTGTTTGGGGTCATTGGAATAGACAAACACCTGGCGGATGATTTCGCCGCTTAACGCCGGCCCATGTGCCCCGGAATCAAACGAGACAGACAACACCCCCGTTTCTCCCGGCGCAATCGTCAGCGGCGAGAGTGTGGCTTCGGTGCAGCCGCAGGAAGTTGACACGGCTTCAATAACCAAATCCGCTTGCCCGCCATTTTGAATTTCCACTTGACGGGTGGCGATTTCACCGTTGACAAGGTTCCCCAGAGCCAGATTGTACGTGGCGGCCGTAATTTGCGGCTGGCTGCTGCACGCCGCCAACCCCATCACCCCAACGATTACTAACAGTAATAGCAGCTTTCCTTTTCCCATTCGGTCTCCTTCAGTTAGCTTAATCGCTCATTTGGAAGCGCCATAAATAGGCGATGAGCGCCTCTATTTCAGCATCGGTGAAGATGGTTCCCCAGTAGGGCATACCGGTTCCCATGCCACCGCGCCGTATTTTGCCATCTAGCAGAGCGGCGCTGGCGCCCATCATGCTGGCGGCATCGGTGAAATCGGTAACGGCCGTTATCATATCCCCCGCGCCATTATGGTTACCCAGATGATCGTAAACGGCCGTTGTTGCCAGAATCTGCCCGAAAACCCCATCGCCGGCCCCACTTTCACCGTGACAGGCGGCGCAATTTTCGGCATACAAACGCTGACCAAGCGCCAGCGCCGCCTCGTCGCTGTGTGATCGCCAGATAGCGGCCACCACATCCCATAACTCGCTGTCGCTGAGAACGGCCGTTTCCGCTTCAGTCCGTAACTCCTGCCAGACGTTATAGGGCGGTTGGGTTAAATAAACCTCCCGACTGGTATAAACGGGAGGAATCAGCCCCCAAAATTCTGCGCCCCGCGCCGCCGAGGGTGGGGCGACAAGTTCCACATCTACCAGATGGGGCGCATCAATATCCAGACCAAGCGTCACATAGAGGGGAGAGGCAGGACGGGAACTGTTGTTTCCTCCGCCGTCATCAGCGCCAGTCACCTCGATAACGCCGCGCATTCGCCAATGGTTCGGGCCGCACCAGCGTGTGCAGTAATAGGTATACACGCCCGGTTCAGCAAAGGTCAGCGAGAGGGAGGTCATTTGGCCGGGCGGCAGATCAACCGCCGGCCAATCGGTTTGCCCAACCGCAAACCCGTGCATCACATCCTCCGCAATCAGGTGCAGGTGCAGGGGAACGCCAACCTGCGCGGTGAGCGTATCGGGTAGCCAGCCCCCTTGTTCGGGCATCACCGCCCGAACTACGATGGGGCGGGTAGCGGAACGGTTGAAAAGTATCGCGGCTGGCAGGCCAAGAATCAGGAGCAGGAGGAAGAGGCGGGCCAGCCATTCCTTATCCTGAAACCAGCCGTGCGCGGCTGTTGGTTCCGGTTCTGGGGAGTCGTTGTTTAGCCGATGAGCAGCCATAGCAATCCTGTGGTCAGCAAAAAGCAGTAGAGGATGACGGGAACGGCCGTTTCGCCTGCTTTCTCACGTCTGATTTTTTCGGCCGTCCAACTGGCGCCGCCTAAACCGGCAACCAACACCCCCAGTTGCAATGGGGGCATGAAACCGGTGAGATAAGGCGTCCAACTCACAGCGGCCGTGCCCCATAAATCCCAGCCCCAGCCAAACGGGTCGGACAACACCGGCCAGATGTAGGAAAGATTGGTGAAGACAAAGGCCAGACTAAAAGCAATCCAAGCCGACAGCCCTAACGGAATCAGGGCGTAAGCGTAGGCGGTAAACCGTTGTCTGGTCTGGCGGTGGCTGCCTTGCCCGCGTCGGCCAGCCCAGACGGCGAGATAAAACAAACCGGGCAGTAAACCGAAGATGAGGAGCAAAAAGGTGGCGGCGTACCCCATCCATTCCAATGATCCGATCTGGTAAGCGGTGCTTTTTAACCAGCCCCATGGTCCTAGCATCACGGCCGAATAGGTTAACGCGCTACCCAGCATAATGAACGCTTTGTACGCTTCGTCTGGTTTACGGCCGCGAGAAACGGTTAAATCTTCACCGACAGGCCGAATCTGAATGGCGATGTTGTCGTGGGGGCAGGTACGCAAACATTCCATGCAAAGGCCACAGTTGTTGTTTTTGACGATGCCGCCGGGAAAAACATCCCACGGGCAACCGTAACCAGCGGCGCTGCCAGTGTAGCAGGTTTTGTCAGTGTGGCCGGCGCAAACGGCCGTATCCCGCACGCGCAGTTCAATCGGAGCCGTCTGGGCGTAGAGGCCAATAAATCCCCCCACCGGGCAGAGGTAGCGGCAAAAGGCGCGGCGCTCAAAAACCAGCGAAACCCCAACGGCAATAAAGAGGAAGGCGGCCAGAATAACGGCCGTTACCTGTGGTTGGGTCAGCACAACGGCGCTGGTCAAGGCAAGTAGCGTAAATCCGCCATTTTGCAACCAGATGTTCCGTAAACGTCGCGGCCACGGGCGTCCCATCCCCCAGCCCGGCCGTTGCGGATTTGGCCCCAGCAGACTGCCTTGTTGCAGCCACTCGCCGGCCATTGGGATGGGGCAGATGGCGCACCAGCCCCGACCCAACAGGGGAACCAACGCCAGAATCAACAGCGCCCACCAGCCTATCCAGACAAAGACAATGCTGAGGTTGCGACTGCCTACCGGCGTCCCCAGCCAACCGGCCAGAATGACGACCAGAAATCCGGCCAGCGCCACCGTCCGCAAGATAAATTGAGGCCAGCGGTTGACCAACAAGAATTTAACGGCCGGAATACGTGTCAGGTCTATGCGTCTGGTTGTCATTTTCGTACCCGCCCGTTTTGTGACCACGACCACGACCAGCCGGACAAGGCGGCCAATCCCAACAGCGAGAGGCCGCGCCAGAGCAAATCGTTTGCCCCGACTTTGAGTTTGCCGATCATAAAAGGATGGAGCGAACCGCAGGTGACGGAACAGCGAAAGCGGAAGACGCCGCTTTTGTCGGCCGTAAAGGTGAGCCGGGCAGTTTGGCCGGGATCTGCCGTTACTTCCAGCCCGTAATCATCCAGATATAGCCCATGAACGACATCGGTGGCGACGAGTTCGATGGTTACTTCATCGCCGCGATTTACCTGAATGACGGCCGGGCTGAAGGCGAAACTGCTGGCTTCTACTCGTAAGGTGCGGCTGGTGGGAACGGCCGTTCGCCCCGGAGTTGGGATGAACAAGATGAGCAGAGCCAACAGAGCCAGCGCCAGCAGCGGCCAAGCGGCCCGGTGGACGGGTGCTGGCGTGGGGGTGGAGAGAGAGGGGAAGGTGGGTAACGGCCGTGTCATGTTTATCACCGCAAAGTTCAACTTCTAAAATTGGCTATTGACCCTCTTGCATCTCGTTCATCAAGGAGTCCAGCGGCGTTGGTGGGCCAAACCGGCTGTACGTTTGGTCTATGTAGCGGAAAATCTCATCTACCGGCTGCCCCTTGTCCAACAGGCGCATCGTATCATGGGCAATATCCACACAAATCGAGCAGCCGAGCGCGTGCGTTTCAAACGTCAATGTGCCATCGGCCGCCTCGTCAGCCACAAAACAGGCATAATCCGACGTATGCCCCATACTGCCACAGCCGCAATAACAGGGGATCTGCTGCAATGTTTCCGGGTTGGCAACCGCAAACTGATACGCTTGCTGCACCCGTACCGGCGCATGATGCACCATCTCCGGCATGTCCGACAGCGGCGCCATCGCAAAGCTGTGGTCTGCGGCCTGATTGCCCTGCCCACTACACCCCACTAACGCAGAACTAACCAGTAGAAAAGCTATTCCCAGTAAAAACAATCGCTTAAATCTATTCATCATCTCCATCACCTAAAAACGACCACCGCCCCTGTCCCC
>JACSRF010000586.1 GCA_014879875.1 Anaerolinea sp. | reverse complement strand
GAATTAAATAATTTGCCCATTTAGATTGGTTCAATCTCCGAAGATTGAACCAATCTTGACCAACTTGTTTAAGTGCCATTCCTTACACGAACGCGGTAAGGATACCGCGGCTACTAGCAGCCTGTCGGAAAAGTGGTTGTAGCCGCGACATCCCTGTCGCGCTTACATGAGCGCGGTATGGATACCGCGGCTACAAAAATGGGTTCTCCGACAGACTCCTAGATGAACCATGCCAAATCGGAAAATGTTGTGCGCATCATTACAGGTTGGCCGCTATGAACGGGAAAAAACAATTAACGGAATTGGAAATTGATGACATTGTTATCTCTCAGGCAGATGACGATGAAGCCTGGGAAGATGCGGTTGATGTGTATGGCGCCGATTCAGCCACTATCTCACTCCCGCCTACTCTGGCGGCGCGGGCGGCGTTTTTGGCGCAGTTGCACAATATGCCAGACGCAGAAACCTGGCTGCAATCCATCATCCGCGAACGAATTGATTTTGAAGAGGCTGCTTTTGCTGGTTTGAAGCAGGTCATGGAGCAAAAGGCAGCGTATCAAGCGTAAACTGCTTGGCAATTTGTGGGAAAGCCTGGGACCCCAGCGGCAGATCCGTTTGCGCTTCACGCCTCACCCCACACGGCCGCGCTTGCGCTCATGCAGCGCGGCGACCTCCACCTGCACCTGGCGCAGCCGGTCGCCGTGCAGGGTGTAACGGCCGAGCAGAAAAAAGGCGAGCAGCAGCCCCAACGTCGGGAAACCGGCCAACATCCAGCGCATGGCGGCGACGGCCGTCGCCGGCTGCACCGGGTATAGTTCTGTGGCGGTGGGCGACACGTAGCCGCTCAGGGTGAGCATCACGCCGGTGATGATGCCCTGGATGGTGAAGGCAAAGCGGATGCTCAGCCCATTCATGCCAAAGTAAAGCCCCTCGCGCCGCGCCCCGGTCAACAATTCATCCGCATCCACCAGGTCGGCGATGAGCAGGTCGGTGAGCATCAGCAGCCCCGCCAGGTTTAACCCAAAGAACAGCACGCACAGCAATCCGACGTAAAAATCGGCCGCCAGGAAAAAGCTGAGCAGCGCCAGGGCGCTGGTGAGGCAGGCGCCCCGCAGCGCCCGCCACGCGCCCACGCGCCGCGTGACGGCCGCCCACACCGGCATCGCCGGCAAGGCGACGATGAACGCCGTCGCCAGAAAAACGGAATTTTGCGTGGCGACGTCCAGTGTCACGTTGAGGCGGGGGATGATCAGGGGAGATTGAATGCGCAGCACATATTTGGTATAGAAGGGCACGGTGGAGGTCATTGCCAGGAACAGGTATTGAATCAACAAATTTGTGCCCAGAAAGTAGAGAAAGTCGCGGTTGGTGAGCGTGACGCGCAGCGCCTGGCGCAGCGGCAGCGGCTCATCCTGGCGGAATTCGCGCCGTTCGCGGCTGCCCAGTAAGGACGCGCCAAAGAAAACGGCCGTCACCACCGCCAGCAGCAGCGCCATCCCGCCACGATTCTCCCACCTTTCGCCCGCCAGCAGCGGGGGCAGCGCTACACCGATGAGCAAGCCAAGCAGCGAGAAGATTTGCCGCCAGGCAGAGACGGCCGCCCGCTGCTGTTCGTCGGGGACCATCTCCGGGAAGAGCGCCGTCCAGTTCATGACGACAATCGTCCACAGCAGGTCAAAGAGGAGTATGAAGAAGAGGAAGTAGAGGAGGAGAGAACGGCCGTTGAACCCGGCCGGCGGTGTCCACAGCAGGTAAAAGCTGATACTGAGGGGGATGAACAATGTGGCAATCCAGGGAATGCGCCGTCCCCAACGAGTCTGGGTGCGGTCTGACCAATACCCGGCCAGCGGGTCGTTGACGGCGTTCCACAGGCCATAAATAGACCAGGTGATGCCCACCCAGGCGGCGCGCAGTCCCAGCACATCAATGTAGAGAAATTGAATGTAGGTAGAGAAGGCTTGATAGGAAACGGCCGTTGCCAGTGAACCGGAAGCGTATAAGATCAATAGCCAGCGCGGGTGGGTTTGCATGATATCCCTCGCAGATGTTAACCAATCGTTAGCAAACATTTTACATCGTTTTGCCCCATTTAATACGTCGCGGTGACATTTTGCTTTATAATCGGCGACTGGTATAAACTCCAATGTCGGCGGTAAACATGGAGAATCCCTGATAATGACCCAAATAACTATCACCCTCTCCCTGGCGCAGCAGTTAAAGGCGGCCGGGCTGGTGTGGAAAGCAGACATTAACGACTTTTTTGGCATCCCAGATCGGGAGCTGGATGATCGTGTTTTTGTAGTGGCCGACCTGATGGCGAACCTGGAACTGTTTCGTGGTTGGCCGGTCGTCACTTTCCACGGCGCGGCCGAATGGGGGTTGGATTATATCTTAACCACCGAAGTGGTCTGGCTGCCCACCGAAGGGCAGGTGCGCCAGGAATTGGAAGAACTGCTGCTCGGTGAAGAACATCTGGCGTTGCAATTGATGCTGCGCAGTCATGGCTACCAGTGTAACATTTTGTTTCGCGGCGCTCCCTTAACCTTTGCGGCGGCGACGGCCGCTGAAGCCTATGGCCTGGCGCTGTTGCATGTCTTGCAAGCAAGCAATGCGCACACTTCATGATGTATAATCAACCCATGCGAAATTACTGGCAACGACTCGGTGTGTTACCCTCGGTAGCCCTGGGGGCAGGTTTATTGTTCATCGGCCTGACGACGTTGAACCACATTATCAATACCTGGTGGCCGATTGACGTTGCCAGAATTGATTTGATCCGGGACACGGTGTTGGATCGCGCTGATGCCACAACCTTATTGCAAGCGGCCAATGTGGAGGTGCTGATCGCTTTCTTGGGGATGGTGTTGGTGAGCGTGACCGGACTGGCGCTGCCCCTGGCCTATTTCTTAAACAAACGCTTTGGGCGACAGACGACTTTTCCTCCTTTTCTGGTGACGCTGCGCCAGGCGATGTGGATTGGGTTGTGGGCGGCGTTTTGTGTCTGGCTGCAAATGAATCGTATGTTTGGGTTGGCGATTGCGGTGTTGGTCGCCACCTTTTTCCTTCTGTTTGAGGTGTTGTTGCAAATTCGCACACAAACAACGGCAAAGAGTGTGGGATAGTCTGTGACAGAAACACAACAACAGCTTTTGCGCGAGATCCCCAGTGTGGATCGTCTGCTGCGGCTGCCGGTGACGATTGACTTGATGGCTGTATACGGCCGTTCCCTGGCCCTGGAAGCATTACGCGCTGCCCTTGAGCAGACGCGGCAGGCCATTCAAAATGGGCTGGCGCTCGTCCCGGCCAATGCCCTGCTGGTGCAGCAGGCGCGTGAGTGGTTGGAGGATCTGCTCACGCCCACCTTGCGCCCGGTCATTAATGGCACGGGCGTCGTTGTCCACACCAATCTTGGCCGCGCTCCGCTCAGCGCGGCTGCCTTGCAGGCAATGCAAACGGCCGCTCTGGGCTATTCTACCCTGGAGTATGACTTGGAAGCCGGCGAACGGGGAGCGCGTTCTGTCCATGCCGAGGCGCTGTTGACGCGCCTGCTGCACAGCGAGGCGGCCACAGTGGTCAATAATAATGCGGCGGCCGTGCTGCTCATGCTCTCCGCTTTGTGCCAGGGGCGTGAAGTGATCATTAGCCGCGGGCAGTTGGTGGAAATTGGCGGCGGCTTTCGCGTGCCGGACGTGATGGCGCAGTCGGGCGCAAAGTTGGTAGAGGTGGGCACAACCAATCGTACCCATTTGCGTGATTATGAGGCGGCGATCAACGACAAGACGGCCGCTATTTTGGTCGCCCATCATTCCAATTTCAAAATCATTGGCTTCACCGCCGAACCGGAACTGGGCGAATTGGCCGAATTGGCGCACGCGCATGGGCTGCCCCTGTTGTACGACCAGGGCAGCGGCGCGCTGCTAGATACCGCGCCCTATGGCCTGGCGCATGAACCGACTGTGCCGGAAGGGTTGGCGGCCGGCTGTGACGTGGTGGCGTTTAGCGGCGATAAGCTGTTGGGCGGCCCACAGGCGGGCATTTTGTGCGGCCGCGCCGACCTCATCGCGCGCATCAAAAAGCATCCGTTGGCGCGCGCCGTGCGCGCCGATAAGTTATGCCTCAGCGGCCTGGCGGCGACGTTGACCTATTACCTGACAGACACCGCGACCACGGAAATCCCCGTCTGGCGTATGTTGGCGCGTTCGTTGGCCGACATCGGCGCCACGGCCGATACGTGGGCGGCGCGCCTGCAAGAGCGGGGTATTACGGCGCAAGTCATAGATGGATTTTCGACGGTGGGCGGGGGCAGCTTGCCGGGAACCAGGTTGCCGACGCGGTTGGTAGCCATCGCCCAAGATGGCGTGGATGACCTGGCCGCGCGCCTGCGCCAACAAGCGAGGCCGGTGATCGGCCGTATTCAAGACGGCCGTTTCCTGGTAGACCCGCGCACGATTTTGCCGCATCAGGTAGAACCGCTGCTGCAAACGCTATTGCGCGTCTGTGTCCCGGAGCCTATGTGACACAGTTGGCAAAATATGGGGTTACGCGGAGTTGCACGGAGAGTACACAGAGTGACACGGAGATCAGGAGAAATCAAGCGCAAAAACCCCCCAATCTCTCTGTGTAACTGATGACTCAGTGACTATGTTATTTGCTTTATATGGATACCTCACCAACGAGATACAATCAGCCCATGCAAACTTCTTCTGCACAAATGACCCGCATTCTAGCCATTGAAACCTCTTGCGATGAGACGGCCGCCGCCGTTGTGGAAAATGGCGCGCGCATCTTGAGCAATGTCATTGCCAGCCAGATTGATTTACACGCCCAATATGGGGGCGTTTTTCCGGAGGTTGCGTCGCGGCGGCATATTGAAGTCATTTATCCGGTCATCGAACAAGCTGTGCGTGAGGCGTATATTGGCTTTGACGACCTGGACTGCATTGCCGTGACGCGCGGACCGGGGTTGGTTGGCTCGCTGTTGGTGGGCGTGAATGCCGCTAAAGGGTTGGCGTTGGCGCGCAATAAACCTTTTTTGGGCATTAACCATATCGAGGGGCACATTTATTCGCTCTGGCTGACAGACGCCGCCCCGGATATTACCTTTCCGCTATTGACGTTGGTTGTCAGTGGGGGGCATACTGAGTTGTATCTGATGACGGCGCACGGCCGTTATCAACACCTGGGGGGGACGCTGGATGATGCAGCCGGCGAGGCGTTTGACAAAGTGGGACGGCTGTTGGGTCTACCTTTCCCTGGTGGCCCGGCTATTGACAAGGCTGCGGAACGGGGCAACCCGGCCGCCTTCGCTTTTCCGCGCGCGCTGATGACGGATCAAGGGTATAATTTCAGTTTTAGCGGGCTGAAAACGGCCGTGATGCGCCAGGTGAAGCAGTATAATACACGCCCGCCGGTAGCGGACCTGGCGGCCAGTTTTCAAGCGGCCGTTGTGGAAGCCTTGGTAACAAAAACTGTGCAGGCGGCGCTGGATTATGGGGTGATGGCCGTTCATGTGGCGGGCGGCGTCTCGGCTAACCGCGCATTAAGGCAGGCGATGAGCGCCGCGCTGACCATACCGGTGCGCGTCCCCCCCCTTTTCCTGTGTACCGATAATGCGGCGATGATTGGCGCGGCCGCGCATTGGCATTTTGTCAACGGCCGGCGCGATACGTTAGACCTGGACGTCATCCCTAGTTTGCAATTAGCGTAAGAAACGCGTTATCATCCTGACAAGTAGGATAACGGTCATGGATGTTTCAACTGTGAATCTCAACACAACCAACGACAGACAAGCTGCAGAACGGTTGCAAACGCTCTACACCGTTCATGACGTATTGAAGCAGGTCGAAGCTGAAGGGCTGAACATCAACTCCATCCTGCCCCAGGTTTTGCAAATAGCTGCACGCCAACTTGCGGCAGCCGATGGCAGTATCATCGTTATCAACCAAAATTTAGAGATCGAACACGTCTGGTTTACGCAAGGAACCCCCACAGAAAGCTTCCTGGACGACATCATGAATCGCGGGTTGGCGGGATGGGTCATTCGTCAGCAAACGCCTTACATCATCCGCGATACCCGTACTGATGAATATTGGCTGCCGCGACCTGGGCACGTCACCACCAGCGAACCCTGGTCTGTCATGTGTACGCCATTTATGACGCGCAAACGCGCTATCGGGGCGATTACCATCCATAGAGCAGGCGTCAACCAGTTTGACGAACAAGATTTGAATCTGCTTGTTGCTATTTCCAACCAGGCGGCGACCACCATCGAAAACGCGCGCCTGTTTGAACAGTCACAGCGCCAACTCCAAATTTCCGCACTCCTCTATGAAGCCAGCAAAGTCATTAATTCTTCGCTTGATATCAATGAAGTGATGCAGCACTTGCTGTCACAAATGAACGAACTGCTTCATGCGGAGGCGATCTCGATTGCCCTGGTAGACAACCAGAGCAACGAGCTTGTCTACCAGGTTGCCGCCGGGATTGGCAGTGAAAAGATTGTCAATATGCGCCTGCCTTCTAATCAAGGCATTTCGGGCTGGGTTATGGAGCATAACCAGGCTGTGTTGGTGAATGATACGCAGCATGACGCTCGTTTTTATAGCCAAGGTGATATGCGCACCGGTTATGCGACGCGGGCCATGATTTGCGCGCCGATGCAATCGAAGGGGGATGTGCTGGGGACTGTACAGGCAATTAATCCCACCAAGACGAACTTCACCAGGCAAGACCTGGACCTGTTGGTGAATCTGGCTAATATTGCCAGCATAGCCCTGGCGAACGCACAGCAATTTGCCCTGACGCAAGCGGCCGAAGCGCGTTACATGAATCTGTTCCAGGATAGCATTGATCCCATTATTATCACGGACCTTTTGGGGACAATTGTTGAGGCGAATCGGAATGCGTTCGCCTTTTTTGGTTATGAACGGGGTGAACTGCTTTCTAAGAATATCCTCGACCTGCATCCAGTGGGCGCGGCGCTGCCTACTGCGGCCAACATTACCAAGGGTGATATTAAACATTTTCAAGGTCAGGCCATCACCAAACAGCGGCGATCTATTTACGTCGAAATTTACGCCAAGCGCACCGTGTTTGCCGATATAGAGGTGCTGCAATGGATTCACCACGACATTTCCAAGCAGCGCGAGTTGGAACAAATGCGTGATGACATGACGGCGATGCTGTTTCACGATCTACAAAGCCCGCTGGGTAATGTGATCTCTAGCCTGGAGTTGATGCGCTATGAAGTGACTGAGCCGCTGCTGCTTTCGATGTTGGACATTGCTACGCGCAGCAGCGAACGCCTGCAAACGCTGATCCGTTCTTTGTTGGATATCAATCAGTTGGAAGCGGGGCATCCCATTCGCGCGCTCGGTGAGGTAAACGTGGAAAGCTTGTTTGACTACGTTCGGGAAGTAGAAGAGCCAAATTTCGACCGGCGAGGCATTGAATTCAGGCGTGATGTGGAGCTTGATTTGCCTTTACTGTACGTTGATGAGGATATGATTCGCCGTGTGGTGATCAATTTAGTAGATAACGCCATTAAACATAGCCCTGACAGCCAAAAAATTACGGTTGTGGCCCGACGTTGTGAAAATGATCTAGGAGCGCTGCTGCTGGCTGTGCAAGATCAAGGGAATGGTATTCCGCTGGAATATAGAAATTCGATCTTTGAAAAGTTTGAGCGGATCAAGACGAGATCAAGCTCGAAAGGATTGGGTTTGGGGCTGGCTTTTTGTCGCCTGGCTGTTGAAGCGCATGGGGGGCGTATCTGGGTAGACGACGCGCCCGGCGGTGGGGCCAGTTTTAATCTTTTGCTGCCGGTGGTTAGGGAAACGGCCGTCGCCTGAATCTGTTGTGCAACGGTGAAACGTGAAGCGTGAAACGTGATTAGAGAGTTATCGCGTTTCACGCTTTGTATTTTGGGGGTATGCAGATGATGTCACAACATTTGTATTATGAAGATGCTTATACGCAGCAGTTTGCGGCGAACGTGGTGGCGCAGGTTGCCGACCAGGGGAGACGCGCGGTTATTTTGGATCGCACGTACTTTTACCCGACGTCGGGCGGGCAGCCATTTGACACGGGGACGTTGAACGGCACGGCCGTCGTGGACGTGTCGCTGCGCGATGAAGATGGCGCGGCGCTGCATTGGGTGGCGGACGAGGTGGCGTTGGGGGGGGTAACGGCCGTTATCCATTGGCCGCGCCGTTTTGATCACATGCAGCAGCACACGGGGCAGCACATTTTGTCGCAAGCGTTTATCCAAACGGCCGCCGCGCCCACCGTCAGCTTTCACCTGGGCGATGACAGCGTGACCATTGATTTGGACATCGCCACCCTCACCGAGGCGCAGGTGACGGCCGCCGAAGCGTTGGCAAACCAGATCGTGTGGGAAAATCGCCCGCTGCGCATCCGTTTTGTGACCCTGGCCGAGGCGCAGCAGCTTAACTTGCGTAAAATCCCGGCGGCGCAGAATGGGACGCTGCGCCTGGTGGAGATTGACCGGTTTGACCTGACGGCGTGTGGCGGGACGCACGTGGCGCAGACGGGCGCGGTGGGGCTGATTAAGGTGATCCGGCAGGAGCGGATGCGTGGCCTGACGCGCATTGTTTTTTGCTGCGGCGGGCGCGCGCTGGCGGATTATCGCCTCAAGAATGAGATCGCCAATGGGTTGACGGCGCAGTTGACGACGGGGTACACGGACTTGCTGCCGGCCGTCGCCCGCTTGCAGGAGGAGTTGAGGCAGGCGGGGCGACTTATTAAAAAGCAGGAGACGATGTTGCTAACGGCCGTCGCGCAGCAGTTGTTGGCGGGGGCGGAACAGGCGGGGGAGACGGCCGTCATCACCCAGGTATTCAGCGACCAGGACCCGGCCTATTTGCGCGGCCTGAGCAGCATGCTGACCGCCCAGCCCGGTGTCGTTGTCCTGTTCGGGTTGGCGGGGGATAAATCATACCTGCTGTTTAGCCGCGCCGCTGACGCACCTGGGGAGATGAACCGGTTGTTAGC
>JACSRF010000188.1 GCA_014879875.1 Anaerolinea sp. | reverse complement strand
TCTCTGGTCACGCATCACTCGTCACGCATCACAGCCTGCCCTGAGCGCGGACGGCTGCCGTCCGTCGTCAAAGGGGCCTGTCAACCCCCTGAGTTCCCAAAGAGCCTTTATCAATAAACGATCTCCAAATGATCGCTTTGTATGATGAGTACAGATTAACACAGTTTGAACGAGATAGCGAGAGGTGAGGAGAGAGAAATGGGCCAACGGCCGTACCGCCATTACAGTTTCATCCTCAGCCTGTGGGCCGAAGGGGGCGCGCTGCCGAATGCCCCGCCCGTCTGGCGCTACAGCCTGGAAGACCCGCACAGTGCGCAGCGGCGCGGCTTTAAGGATTTGGCGGAATTGGTGCGGTTTTTAGAGGAATGGACGGCCGTGCCGCTAACGGCCGTTCCTCCCCCACCTTCCTCGCCAACACATCCAACCGACCCTGCTTCAAAAAGTGCAGCACCAGATTCCGCGCCAGGGCCGACTTGCCCTTGTCCGGCCATTCTTCACAATCTACGTGCAGGTCAAAACAGAGCTGGCGTAGTTCTTCCATGTTGAAATGTTTGACGAGTTGGTCTCGTAACGGCCGTGCCTTCCGTTCATCCGGCGCTTCAATCCCGTCCAGCAGGGCGTAGACGTCAATCTCCAGGTCGTTGGCCGCGTCGTAATAGGTGGCCTGGCCGCGTGTTTCCAGATTGAGCAGCGCCTGATATTGGATCGCTTTGCCCGGCTGGTCGGGGATGGGAACCCACTCGGCCGCTTCCAGTTGGGCGAAGGAAGCGTGGATTTCGGCCAGTTCGGCGCGGACAACGGCCAGCAGGCGGCGGCGCTGTGGTGTGGGGCCGTCCAGGGCGATGGCCAGCCGGTTGGCCGCCGGGTCGGCGGTGATGAGGGCGCGGCAGCCGTCACGGTGGATGACGAGGCCGTTGCGCCAGCGGACAGGCTGTCCGCGCTCTGAGTGCCAGATGTGGCTGTGCAAGCGGACCATGAGGCGGGAGAGGATGGCGGCGGGCAGGATGGCGTAGCGGTATTCGAGGGCGACTGGCGCATGTTCCGGCCAGGGGAAGGCGGGGCGGGCTTTGGGCAGCAGGCCGGGGATGAGATACCGCTCCCGATCCAGGGGCACGCTCAGTTCAAATTTGCCCATGATGTCCAGCAGGAAGAGATGTTTGTGCGCCGGGTAGCGACGGCCGTCCAGGATGTCGTCCAGGTCGCGCAGGTGGAGCAGGCCGCTTTCTTGCAGTTTGGCGGCGTTGAGGATGCGGTAGATGCCGCCGGTGACCCATTCCGGGTTGAGGACGTGGGTTCCGGCCAGGCGGCGGTCGTCCTGGAAGTTGAGCGCCGCCCCCAGGTCGTGCAGGAACCGGGCCAGTGTGCGCTGCGCCGCTTCGTGTTCGATGCCCGCCGCCTGGCACAATTCGACGTAGCTTTCGTAGGGCAGCGTATCTTTGTCCAGCGCCGCCAACTGTTCTTTGACCTCGAACCAGGTCAGGGGAATCCAGTCGTTGATGTGGGGCATGGCCGCCAGCGCGGATTCGATGGCCTGCCGCAGTTGGGGCAAACCGTCGCCGCTGACGCAGGAGGTGTGGACAATGGCCCGGATGGCCGGGTATTTGAGCATCCAGCCGCGCTCGTCGAGGGCCAGGCGGCCCTGGTCGCTTTTGTTGACGACGAGGATGATGGGCGCGTCGCCGGCAAAGCTTTGTACGTGGCGCAGCCAGTAATCGAGCCGGTTGGCTGCCTCGTCTTTGCGCGCTTCGATGACGACCAGGTATAGGCTGCGATGGGTGAGGAAGAACTGGTGCGTCGCATGGTAAATCTCCTGCCCGCCGAAGTCCCAGACGTTGATGCGGAGGCGGTTATCGGTAGGCGGTGAAACGTCATCGGTAAGCGGTGGGCGTTCTGTAGTTTCGTCAAGCCTCACTTCCCAGCGGTGAATATCTACCCCGACGGTTTTTCCGGCATCACTGGGGGGTTGGTTGTGGAGCAGACGCCCGACGAGCGAGGTTTTGCCCACACTGCCTTCACCAACGAGGAGCAATTTGGCCTCGCGCAGTGGTTGGCCAATTTTAAAGTAGCTATCAAGAATTGCCTGTGGATCACCCGGAATTTTTCCATCACCAAGTAGTTCAGGCGTGATAGCCAGTGAATTACCATTCAAATAAAGTGCTTTTAACTTATTCAAACGACGCA
Organism: Anaerolinea sp.; assembly: GCA_014879875.1. Taxonomy (GTDB): domain Bacteria; phylum Chloroflexota; class Anaerolineae; order Promineifilales; family Promineifilaceae; genus JACSRF01. The sequence continues at coordinate 6,869 of JACSRF010000188.1, read as the reverse complement.
AAGCTTCTGGCAGGAATGTTAATTGGTTATCGCTTAGCCTCAATACCTGAAGGTTTTTCAATCGACTGACTTCAGAAGACAATGTTGTTAGACGATTATTGCTTAACTCAAGTACGCGTAGAGTGGTGAACCGGGAAATATCCAAGGGCATTTCGGTTAAGTCACAGTCGTTTAGAGAAAATATTTCTACTTGGGAAAGGTTGTAAATTTCAGGCGGCAAGTTCACCAAACGATTTGAACTCAAATCGAGGGTTTGCAGTTTACTAATTTGAGCAACTTCGGGAGGCAAAACTGTCAAGCGATTTTTTCGGAGGTAGAGCGTTTTCAGATTGAACAGCTGGCCAATTTCTAAGGGCAAACTTGCTAATTGATTATTGCTGATATCGAGCCATTGAAGATTTATCAGTTTACTAATTTCCGTGGGCAAGTCCGATAAATAATTGTTGTAGAGGTAAAGCGTACTAAGTCTAGGCAATTGGGCAATTTCTAGGGGCAAACCTTTTAATTTATTATCGCCTAAATCAAGGGTTTGGAGGTGTGTCAGTTGGCTTATTTCTGAAGGTATGGTCGTTAGTTCATTCCTGTTAAGAAAAAGTGTTTTTAAGTTGGTCAATCGGCCAATTTCAGGCGGGAGCACCGAGATCCCCTGACCGCTCAAGTTAAGAATCGTCCATGCTCCGAGAGCAGCACGGTTGATGAGTTGAAGGAGTTCATCTTCGATCATGGCTACACCTCGCCATAGTTATATTTAGTGCTGGTTTCGATGATTTGGATTTCTTCCGGCGTCAGGTGGAAGAGGGCGTAAACTTGCCGGTTGAGGTCAGTTTCCAGGGCGATGATTTGGGCGGTTAGCTGTTGGTGCTGCTGCCGGGCGTCGGCCAGAAACAGTTCCCACTCGTGGCGCTCTTTGAGGGGGATGTCGCTCTTGAAGACGTTTTTGATTTGGGCGCGGAAGGTGGGGAAATCCAGGTCCCACCAGGCGGTGAGAGCGTTGTTGAGCGTGCCATTGGCTGCGCTCAAATCGGTTAAGATGCGGTGGCGGGTTTGTTGGTGGAGTTGGTAGCGAGTTTGCATAGCCTGTGTGATGCTTGACGCCAGTTTCCCAATTTCGTCTTTCTGCCCAACATCGGGCAAGGGAACAGGTATTTGGCTCATGTACTGGTAAACAAGACGGTAACGTTCCAAACCTGCGCGTTCGCCCAGCGCGATGGAGATTTTGGAAATGGCAAACCACGTGACCCGCGATTGCAAATAACCCAAGAGAAAAGCATCTTGCGAAGGAATGATGTAGCCAGTGTTGTTCAAATAAGCGCCCGGTTCGGCAAAGGAAAAGCGTGGTTGTTTTGTGATGTCGGGCCAGACGATTTTTTGTTCGTCAAATGCGTTGTAGTAGTCACACGGCCGTAACTCCCACCAATATTCACCTTGATCTTGTCTCTTGCGTGCTTTCTCGGCAAACGAGTTCAAGTGATGGGCAGCGGACGGATACTCACCGACCAGTTTTGCCCAAGCTGATTCTTCGACCAGGCCAGCGCCGTAGTTCTGGGTTGTCCACCCTGTAGGTAAAACAATCAGGTACTCGCCTTGAAATGTCTGATACCAGGGGCGCAAATCTGCGCCGCGCAGCATGGGTTTGATGATGGCGGCGCTGTGCGGGTCTTCACGCAGCAGCCGATCCCGCGTCGCCTGATCAATGATAAACGCCTCGTTTAGCCCGGTGAGTACGCCCCGATACATTTTGCCATCAATGACTTTTTCCAGCGATTGCCCCTGCGCCATGATTTTCTCAAACAGTATGCGCGCCACGTCATCCAACTGCCACCCGCTGTCGGCCTGACTGTGTATAGCAACGCGCTGGGACTTCTCGCTCACGCTGGCCGCAAAACTTACCAATCCTTCACCACGATTGAAGGCTGCCGCTTGTGCGACATGTTCGGTCGGCGGTACGCCACGCTGAACCACATGGATGGCCGGATATAAATCGGGCGCATCGGCAAAGACGCGGTTATCACCCAGGTCAATCAATCGTTCAATCGTCGTGTTTTGGCGCAAGTAGGCCCGTAAACTGGTGGCGTAGTTGGCCCGCAGCCAGCTATTGCTGCTGATGTAGCTGGTGACGCCTCCTTGCCGCAGCAAATTGATGGCCTGTTTGAAGAAGTAGACAAACAGGTCGGCAGTTCCGGCATACACCTCGGCAAAGTGTTGGCTGAAAAAGGGCTTGAGCGGCGATAACTGTTCCTGCCGCACGTAAGGCGGGTTGCCAATCACCGCGTCAAACCCGGCGGCGCGGCCCAGGGGGTTCCCGTACTCATCAAAAAAGACTTCGGGGAAGGCGAGTTCCCAATGGAAATAGTCATTGTCGGTAACGGCCGTATGGGTCAGGAAGGAGACGGCCGCTTCGTCGCTCAGCAGGCTGGCCCGCCCTTGCAGCCGGCCGGCCAGGGCGCGGTACTCTTCCGGGGCCATCGTGTTGCCAAAGTAGGCGCTCACCCACAGGTCGGCCAGCCGCCGCCAGCGGGCGATGTGCGTCTGCTGGATGTCACGCCAGGCCGCTTCTTTGGCGTGAACCGTCTCAATATCCAGCGTGGGCAGTCTTTCAATGGTCGCCACCCCCTTAACGGCCAACCCGGCGTCGCGGGTGAACGTGGTGTCGTCGAAAAGGGGCTGCTGGTCGCTGGAAAAGTCCGGCTTTTTCGGAAAAGCCGGACTTTTGTCGAGGTCAGCCAGCCACGCACCGATGAGGCTGTCCCCATGACGCAGGTGGTGGTCGAGGAAAGTGAGCGGTTTGTCGGCGGCGGCCGTTTTCAGCCATAGGGAGAGCTTCGCCAGTTCCACGGCCATCGGGTTCTTGTCCACGCCGTAGATGCACGCTTCGACGACGCGGCGTTTCCAGTAGAGCAGGTCGGTTTCGGCGGCCGTGCCTGAAATTGGTTCATTCTTGGAGAATGAACCAATTTGGGGCGGGGCGGCCTGCACGTACTCATCTGTCGCCAGCGCGCGCGCCAGGTAGTTGGTCGCTTCCACCAGGAAATGGCCGGACCCCATCGCCGGGTCCAGCACGTTGAGGCGCAAAATCTCGTCAACGAAAAGGTCGGAGCTAGAGCCAGGGCGAGCGGTGCGTACCTGAGCTTTGACCCGTTCGCGGGCCTGCGCCACCAGCGGGCCAAGCGTGTTGGCGACGATGTACTCGACAATGTAATCGGGCGTGTAGTAAGAACCGGTCGCTTTGCGCTCACCCTTATCGGTGGTCAGGTACAGTTCGCCCGGCCGGCGGCGGTCGCCATAGCTTTTGGCCTTGCCCTTGTTCGCCAGCGGAACCCAGGTCTCCACCCCCTTCTGGCTGATGGTGACCATTTCCTCGGCGGCGACGACGACTTTGTATTCCAACAGCCCTTCGTAAATGGAGCCAAGCTGGCGCACGTCCAGGGTGCGGTAATCAACGCTCTGGTAGGCGGGATGGCCGCCGGCCTCGATAATGCGCCGGGTCGCCAGGTAATCAATCGCCAGCGCCAACGCCCGGTCGCCGACGAAATGCGCCTGCAAAAACGGGTGCTGCTGCGGGTCAAAGAGGCCGCCGTTGTAGCGGGGCACGCCCAAATCGGCGTTCAACTGCGGATCAATGCCGCTGATGAGGCGGAACAGTTCTTGCAGTTGGTTCCAGTACCGTTTGCCGGTGGTGGGTAAGTTGGTCAGTTGGCTGCGTTGGCTGTCAAGTCTCTGGGCTAACTGCTGCAAGGAATATTGCTCTTTGTAGAGGGGATGGTGCATGGGCAGCAGGGCGCGGCTTTCGCCATAGAAGATGAAAAGCAGGCGGTAGAGCAGGTAGAGGCTGTTCTGGTACACCTGGGCGCGGTGGTCGGGGTTGGCGGCGTCCAGGCTGTGGTCGCCGGCGAAGAAGCCGATGATCAATTGTTCCAGGGAACGGTAGGCGTTGTCGCGCAGGTCGGCTTCCAGGGCCAGGGCGTAGCTGCGGCTCTGGTTGAGCGCCTGGTTGAGGAAGGTGCGCCCATGGGCATCGGGGAGAAAGGATGCCTGGTTGAAGAAGAGCCAGAAATAGGTGGCGACGGCTTTGGCTTTTTTGTCGTCGGGCGCTTCCAGAGCGGCCAGCAGGTCAATTTCCAGGTAGGTCTCCAGGGTGCGTGAACTGCCGCGATGGACCAGCCGCCAGAAACGGCCGTTGCTCAAAATACCCCATTCCAGGCCGGTCAGGTTGAGGTAGGTGTCAATCTGGAACATCGGGTTTTGGTCGTCGAACGTGGGCTGGCTGCCGGTCTTCTTGCTGAGGTTGATCTCCCACTGTTTGACTTCGCCGACGGCGATGGCCGTTTGGGCATAATCGGCGCTGTTTTGCAGGGCGACCGCTTTCTTGCGCGCCTCCTGATCGGGGAAAAAAGCGAAGTCGGGCTTTTTCGTGCTGCCCTTGAGTCCGGGAACGGCTGCCTGCCCTTCCCAGGTGTGGCCGAGGCGGTCGAAGATGGGCTTGAGCCAGTTATCTTCTAGCTGCGCCTCTTTGTAGTGGGGAAGCTGCTCCTTTTCCTGCGCGTATTTGGCGCGCAGCCAGACGAGGAATGCTGCGCCGGCAGTCAGGGCCGGCGGCCAGATGGCGTCGTCCCGCTGCAAAATCTCGTTCAGGTAATGGTCGGAGAAAAGGGATTGGTTGTTGTAAGCCTGGAATGTGAAGAGTAACTGAACCGCGCTCGGTGGCATTTGGGCCGCTCCTGGTGATCCGTAATCGGTAATCCGTGATCCGTAATCGGTGATCGGTAAGCGGTGAGCAGGGTACGGACTTCGGATTATGGGAACTAGGATAACATAAGAGAAACGGCCGTGCCAAAAAACAACAACGAATTGGAGTAAACAGCGAATTTTTGTAACTATTCAGTTACACAGAGAAGACACAGAGATACACGGAGAGGAAGAGGAGGAAAAGCATACAGACCCTTTACCCATTGAGAAGTTCAACTTCTCCAAAGAAGGTGAAAAATCGCGGCAAAAGCGCCCCCGGTTTGAATGAAACCCTACACTATTGTAGAATCAGGCGTGGAATCAATTGGAAATAGTAAAGGATATTCCTGGTGAAACAAGTAGTCGAAGTGACGTGGGCGGAGCAGATGGTTTATGACGCCGCCTGGGATTGGCAAAAGGAAACGGCCGCTGCGCTCACCGCCGCTGCGACGCAGCCAGACCGCCTGATTTTATTGGAACACCCGCCAACCTATACGCTGGGGCGGCGCGGCCATTTGGAAAACCTGCTGCTGGATGATGAGGCGCTGGCGGCGCAGGGCTTTACGGTGCGCTGGGTGGATCGCGGTGGCGACATTACTTACCATGGCCCCGGCCAGTTAGTGGGTTATCCCATTCTCAACTTGAAACGGCTGTACCAGGCGCGCGGGTATGACCTGCCCGATTTGCATGGCTACCTGCGCGACCTGGAAGAGGTGATCATCCGCGCCCTGGCGGAACTGGACATCGCCGGTGGGCGGTATGATGGCTACACCGGCGTGTGGGTCGAAACGCCGCGCGGCGCGGAGAAGATCGCCGCCATTGGCATTAAAATTAGCAAGGACGGCATTAGCAGTCACGGCTTTGCCCTGAATGTGAACCCGGACATGACCCATTTCGCGCACATCGTCCCGTGTGGCATTCGCGGCCATGGGGTGACGAGTGTGGCGCAGGTGTTGGCACGGCCGTTGCCCACCACCGCCCTCCTCCTCCCCATTCTCAACGCCTTCCAGCACATCTTCGATGTCACGTTGGATTATTCATCTGAACTTATTGTATGAGGTAATACCCTATGTCTTTTGTCTCCCTGGATTCGATTAACCGTGAACAGCAGCCGGCGCGCTTGCAGCGTCCCGACTGGATTAAAGTGCGCATTCCCACCAGCGACAGTTATCATCAACTGCACGATTTAATGCGCGTCAAACAACTGCACACCGTTTGCGAAGAAGCCAAATGCCCGAACATTGGCGAATGTTGGGGGTCGGGCACGGCCACGTTTTTGATTTTAGGCGACATTTGCACCCGCAGCTGTGCCTTTTGCGACATTAAAACGGGACGGCCGTTACCCATTGATTGGGAAGAACCAAAGCGCGTCGCCGAAGCTGTGCAGCGCATGAACCTGCGCCACGTCGTCATCACCTCCGTCAACCGTGACGAACGCAAAGATGGCGGCGCGCCCATCTTCGCCATGTGCATCGAGGAAATCCGCAAAGTACAGCCTGGCTGCTCTATCGAAGTGCTCATCCCTGATTTCAAAGGGGACCGTGACGCCCTCAAAATCGTCATGGACGCCCGTCCCGAAATCCTCAACCATAACGTGGAGACCGTGCCGCGCCTGTTCAAGATCGTGCAGCCCCAGGACAAATACGAATGGGCGATGGCCACGCTGGCCAATGCCAAACAGCTAGAGCCAGACGTGCTCACCAAAAGCGGCCTCATGGTTGGTCTGGGCGAAGAATGGGATGAACTGCTGGCGGTGATGCAAGATTTGGTAGATCGCGGGGTGGACATCCTCACCATCGGCCAATATTTGCAGCCCAACCAGCAGCAGCATTTGCCCATCGGCCGTTTCTATCACCCGGACGAGTTCGCCGAGTTGAAGCGGTTGGGTCTAGAGATGGGCTTTAAGTGGGTGGAAAGTGGCCCCCTGGTGCGCAGCAGCTACCATGCCGAGCAGCAAGTGCGTGCCTTGTCACCCATGCACCAAAAGTTGGCGCTGTCATTGTAACTATACAGGAGAGGATGGGGAACACAGAGCTACACAGAGGAAACACAGAGTTTCACAGAGAGAACACAGAGTTTCTGCCATTCTGTTCTCTCTGCTCTCTCTGTGTAGCTCTGTGCCATCTCTGTGAACTCTGTGTACC
>JACSRF010000320.1 GCA_014879875.1 Anaerolinea sp. | reverse complement strand
AAACCGTAGGGATTCTTCCCCGTTCGACTTCGCTCAGGGCCGAAGACTCCGCTCAGACCTGTCCTGAGCCTGTCGAAGGAATGACGGTTCGCGGACTAACTTGTAAAGGACACCTTCTGCTATTTGAACCATGCCAGAATTGATAATCCCTCCGTCAAGGCATTCCTGACAGTGGAGGAAGAACCGCTAAAATGAATCGTTTAACAATAAATCCCGAATCTATTTCATGGCTTAGAATTACCTCCTTTCCGGTTTTCCTCTTCGTCACTGTCTTGCTTACTGCTGGCGGCAACGGCCGTTAATTTCGCCGCCATAAATGCTATCAACTGCTCAAGGTTGTTGAATCCATGCTTCTGGGGTTCGGCCGCTACCTCGCACAGCTCAAACCGCCACGTTTCCGGCTCATCCTCTGTCGCCGGCCGTATGAGCCAGCAGCGCACCAGAAAAGATTGATAGACTTGATTCGCTTGTTTCGCCATATTAGTTTTTCCAAAAGCGCTGCTTTTATCAGGACTGTTATCAACTATACGAACCAGACGCTTCCCAAACGCTTCCAAGAAATAAAAACACACTTCCAGACTGGAAATGGCGTATAATTCATATCAATTGGGGAATTTTCATAGCTTTTGGAGCGATTATGTTGGAGATATTTTTATTGGGTGAAATCAAGGTCCGGTTGCACGGTACGCCTATCATCCAAATTCGCAGCCAAAAAGAAATAGCCTTGTTGGCCTATTTGGCGCACAGCGGGCAAACCCACAACCGTGAAGCATTGGCTGATTTGCTGTGGGAGGCGCGTTCTACCAGGCAGTCGCTCTCTAATCTGCGCACCATTTTGGCCAGACTGCGCCAACAAGTGGGGGAGCATCTCATCGTCACCCCCAAAACTGTGGCCGTAACCCACGCCGTTCATGAGCAAACAGATACCGTGCGCTTTCAAGCGATGCTGGCCGGGATGGGTAAGGAACGGACGATAACGGCCGTCAACCTGTTAACCCAGGGAATGGCTCTGTACAGCGGCGAATTTATGGCTGGGTTCTCCCTGCCCCATGCCCCGCGCTTCAACGATTGGCTGGTGGTGGAACAGGAACGCTTGCGCCAGACCGCCATGCGCGGCTATCGTCAATTAGCCGGCTGGCAGGAAGAACAGGGGGCGTTCGCCGCCGGGGTCGTCACCGCCCAGCAGTGGGTGAGATGGGATCCGCTGGACGAAACGGCCCAGCAGCAGCTCATGCGCTTGTTGGCTTATGACGGCCGTATCTCAGAAGCATTAAACGTCTACGAAAAATGCCGCCACCTTCTCCAGACAGAACTGGGTATCCCGCCAGCCCCCGCCACCATGGATTTGTACAAAACCATCCAGTCGGGTTCCCTGCCACCGCCCCACATCACCCCCGCTCCGCTGCATAACTTGCCGCGTGCGCTGACGCCGCTGTACGGCCGTAAACAAGAAATCGAACAGCTCACCCGTTTCCTCTTAAACCCGGAATATCCCCTGGTCTCCATCACCGGCGTCGGTGGCATGGGCAAAACCAGCCTGGCCCTGGCTACCGGGCGGCGGTTGGCGGCGACAGAACAACATCCTTTCAAAGATGGTATCTGGTTCGTTTCTCTTGAGGAAATTGAAAACGACATCCCGGAAAAAGTTAGAGATAAGGTTGCCGCTTTGGTAGGTCTGGCCATGGGTTTATATTTCCACGGCGAAAGCGATCTCTGGTCGCAGTTGTTGGGGCAGTTGGCCGCGAAAAAGCTGCTGCTCATTTTAGACAATATCGAGCAGTTTTTAACCATCGCCTCCGACCTTATTGTAGACCTGCTGGAAGCCGGTGAGAATATTCACTTACTAACCACATCCCGCACCACCCTGGCTTTGGCCGCCAGCGTCGCTTTGCCGCTGACGGGCCTGGAAACGCCGGCGCAGGTTTCGGCCGAGGCCATGCAAAATGAAAGTGTGTGTCTGTTCGCCGAACGCGCCGCCCGGATGCCAACTCCTTTCCAACTAGAAAAGCATCTGGCAGAAGTCGTGGCGATTTGCCAATTTGTCGAGGGAATGCCGTTGGCGATTGAGTTGGCGGCGGCGGCGCTGGGGCGGCTGATGATGGCTGAGATCATGCCGGCCTTAACCGGCAATCTCCACCTCCTCGACACTACGCGGCGTGACCTGCTGCCCCGCCAGCGCACGCTCCAGGCCGTCTTTGATACCACCTGGCAGTTACTCGACTCCCGTGAACAAATTCTGCTGGCGCAAATCTCCATTTTTCGCGGCGGCTTTACCCGCCCGGCGGCCGCAGCGGTGTTAAAAGACGCAAAGGGCTTATACATTTTGCAACATCACGCCCTGCTGGGCCGGGACGAAACTGGACGTTTCAAAATGCACCCGCTCATTCGCCGATTCGCGGTTGCGCAGCGCGCCAGCTTGCCCCGCGCTGCCGCCTTATTCCAGGGCAGCCACGACAGTCACAGCCGCTACTACTTGCAGATGATGGGACAGCAGGCGCAGGTCTTGCAACGCGGTGCGCCCAGCCAGCTTTTGGCAACACTCCAGCTTGAGCAGCACAATCTCCGCGCCGCCTGGCAGCACGCCGTTAGCCAGGCAGCATGGGCAGACATTGCCCAAAGCTTAGAGGGCATACAGCACTATTATTACCGCAGCGGCCTCTTCCGTGACGGGATCGAACTCATCACCCAGGCCATGGCAACGGCCGTTGCGGCAGACGTACCGCCCCAACTCATCCCCAGCCTGCACCAGGCCAGAGCCGCCCTGTTAGAACCAATCAGCCAGTTTGATCAGGCGCTGGCCGACATCAAAGAGGCGCTCAGTCAGGAAACAGTCAGCAAGCAGACACAAATCAGAGCTTATCTTGTCTGGGGATTGGTGCTCGATGGCCAAGGAGATTATCAGGGATCTCTGGCGCAATATCAAACGGCCGTTGATCTGCTGCAAGATAGTGATGAGTGGCTTTTACTGGCGAGAAGCAAGCAGGGAATCGGCTGGGCGCTGATTCAGATGGGGCAAACAGAAGCTGCCAGCGAGCCACTACACCAGGCGCTTGAATTTTCACAGCGTGCTGATGACCAATTTGGGCAAATGATGACGCTGACCTTTTTAGGTGTGCAAGCACGACGGCGCAACAAGCCAATCGTCAGCGAACGCTATTATAAGCAAGCGCTCGACATTGCTCGGACGCTAGGGGATCGGCTGGTGGAGGGTAAGCTGTTGTCTAATTTGGGGGTCGCCGCTTCTATGCGCTTTGCATTGAGCCAGGCGCAACGATACCTGGAACAGGCCCTGACCATTTTTGAGCAGCTCAATGTGCCGAAAAATCGGGCCATCACGGAGGGCGATTTGGGGGTTGTGTATGCCAGAATAGGCAATTATGCGCGCGCCCAGCGCCTTTTGGAGCAATCGCTGGCGCTGGCGCGTCAAATTGGGGATCGCTACGGGGAGGCCTGGGGGTTGAACTGGTTGAGCGGCGTGGTATTGGCACAAGGTGACGCGGCGACAGCCTTACAATTGGCCAGGGAAGCATTTTCGGTTGCCGATGCTCTCGGTATCAAGTCGCTGCAGGCTGGGGGGCTGGCGAAAATGGGGGATGCTTTGTTGGCACATGGGGCGTTGGCTAAAGCGGCCGATTGCTACTATCAGGCGCAGACGATTTGTGCGCAAATAAACCAGATGGCCGAGGCAGCGCTTATGCTCGCTGGCTTAGCCGATGTCGCGCTGCGGCAGCAGCAGCCTGAGCGCGCCCTCAACCATGTGGAGACTGTTCTGACCACCATAGCAACCGAGCCAGAGATATGCCAGGGCATTCATTTGCAGGTTTACTGGGTTTGCTATCAGGCGCTGCGAAATCTGGGCGACCCACGAGCGGCGGCCGCGCTGGCTGCGGGTCATGCCATTCTTTTGAGCCGCGCCGACAACATTGACGATAAAGCGGCCCGGCAACTGTTTCTGACTCAAGTTGCCGCGCATCAGCAAATTTTAGAAACAATGGTAACAGCTCACCGGGCTATTTTGCAAGTCTCGATCTGATTGTCAACAGTCATCCCAACGATGTGCCCTATACCCCTAACCTTGACAAGCCAGAAAAGAATTTAACGCAAAGGCGCAAAGAGACAAAGAGGCAAAGAAGAAAAAAATCCTTTGCGCCTTTCTTCCTTTGCCCCTTTGCGTTAAAACTTCTTGTACATCATGCAAACATCTCGCCGGAAAGGTACTAAACGGTGTCACCGTCATCATCAATGTCCACCACCGCGCCGACCATTTGCAAAGAGGTCTGGGCGCGCACGGCCGTTTCCTCATCAACACCGGTTAACAAGGTGAGGGGCAGCGCGGCTTCTAACACGGCCGTATCCCCCATAGCCCGCCCGGTGATCCGCTGTACCCCTTCCCGCACGCGCTCGCCCAACAAGCCAACGGCCGTTAACGTCACCGTATAGGACCCAGGCTGCACCGCAAAGGGTTTGCGCGCGCGCGGCGTGGAAACGGCCGTTTCCCGCACCGCTGGTTGTTGTGACGCAGGGGGAATTGTGTCTGGGCTGACGATCTCCGACTCCACCCCAATCAGGGCCAAGATTTTTTGCGCGGCGACGGCCGTTTCCATGCTCACATGCGTCAACAACGGCAAGGGCAACATGCCGGCCAAAGCGATGATGTCCGTGCGCGGCAAATCGGTGATTTCACGCAGCGCGCTGATCGCACTGTTCTGTTTCATCCCCAGGCTTTTCACCACCAACGTCGCCCTTCCCGGCGTTTTCGACTGGCTGACCAGCCGCAGTTTGCGCTGCATCATCGCGCGCGGCGACTCGCGCAAGCCAATCAATTCCAAAACTGTCCGCAGCATCTCATTCATAACCCACCTGACCTCACGAAAAAAGTCGGTGATCGGTAATCCGTGATCGGATAACGGTTTACGGGCTTCGGATTACGGTTTACTAACCGTTCTTCTTCGCCGGCGCTTTTAAGGCCAGTTGCAGTTCGTCTAGCTGCTTCTGCGCCACAAAAGAAGGCGTGTCGGACATCAAGTCGGTGGCCTGCGCCGTTTTCGGGAAGGCCATCACCTCGCGAATATTCGGCTCGCCGGCCATGAGGGCGACAATGCGGTCAATGCCGGGGGCGATGCCGCCATGCGGGGGCGCGCCATATTCAAACGCTTCCAGCATGTGCCCAAATTGGTCTTCTGCCTCCTGCCAGGAAAAGCCGATCAGTTCCATGATTTTGCGCTGCAACGGCCGTTCGTGGATACGAATGCTGCCCCCGGCCACCTCAAACCCATTGCAAACCAAATCATACTGCTCGCTAAGTACCGCGCCCGGATTCGTGTCCAACAGCGGGATATGTTCCCGCTTCGGCGCGGTGAACATGTGGTGGCTGGGCGCATAATGCCCATCCTCCAACGTTTCCTCGAACAGCGGGAAATCAATCACCCAACAAAACGACAGTTCCTTCTTATTCTTCAACTCCAGACGGTAGCCCATTTCGTCGCGCAGCGCGCCCAACACCGCGTACACAATGCGCGCTTCGTCGCTGGCAAACAGCAGCAAATCACCCGGTTCCGCTCCCAGCCGCGCGGTTAGCGCCACCAACTGCTCGACGGTGAAGAATTTGGTGATGAACCCTTTCATTTCGCCGCTGTCCGGGTCAAGAGCCATCGTTGCCAACCCTTTCGCGCCCGCGCTTTTGGCGATCTCTTCCAACTCGCCGATCTCCTTGCGGCTGTAATGACCACATCCCGGCACACAGATCCCTTTTACCGGGTTCCCGGCGGCCACATTCTCGGCAAACACGCGGAAGGCGCTTTTCCCGGCGATGTCGGATATATCTACCAATTCCAGACCATAGCGCAAATCAGGGCGATCCGTGCCAAAACGTTCCATCGCTTCACGGTAGCTAAGGCGGGGAAACTTGTCGGTGGTGAGCGGGACGAGGCTGACGTGCTGTACCATGCCCACCATCAACGCCTCAATCAAGTCCAAGATATCATCCCGCTCCACAAAGCTCATTTCCATGTCTAATTGGGTGAACTCTGGCTGGCGGTCGGCGCGCAAATCCTCATCGCGGAAACAGCGGGCAATTTGGAAGTACCGTTCATAACCAGCCACCATGAGCAACTGTTTTAACTGCTGCGGGCTTTGCGGCAGCGCGTAAAATTTGCCGGGATGCACGCGGCTGGGAACCAGGTAATCACGCGCCCCTTCCGGTGTGCTCTTGAATAAAATGGGGGTTTCCACTTCGATAAAGTCGTGCTGATCTAAAAAGTCACGAATAAACTTAACCGCCCGGTAACGCAAAACAATATTGCGCTGCAATCGTTCGCGCCGCAGATCAAGGTAGCGATATTTCAAGCGCAGCGTTTCATCAACATTGTCATCCCGGTCAATGAGGAACGGGGGTGTTTTGGCGGGATTGAGAATGGTAACGGCCGTTGCCAACACCTCAACGTCGCCCGTAGGTAAATTAGGATTTTGCAGACCTTCCGGCCGCGCGGCCACCTGCCCCACCACTTGCAGCACATACTCGCTGCGTACCTGCTCGGCCACGGCAAAGGCATCCGCCGACCGTCCCGCGTCAATGACAACCTGCGCCTTGCCATCCCGGTCACGCAGGTCAACAAAAATAACCCCGCCCATGTCGCGGCGACGATTGACCCAACCGGCCAACGTCACGGTTTGCCCAACATGCTCCAGCCGCAATTCCCCACAACTATGACTTTTTAGCATACCATCCTTCCTCGGAGACCTGATAAGTTTGCAAAGGCTGTCAGGTCTGATTTAATTCAAAACAAGGGCGCAAACAAACGTTGCGCCCTTGTGGGAATGATCTCGTGGAAATCGTCACAAATTGTATCATGCCCTGAAAGTGGTGACAAAGAACGTACGCCAATGACTTTTTAAGAAAAAATTGATAAAAATTGACAGCAGTCCACTTCGTTGCTAAAATGTGTCATACTTAATGAAATGCATACAGGGGAAGCAAAACCTCTGTGACAAAACAAAACACAACACAAATGGGAGACATGACATGCTGGAAGAAATGGCAACGACAACTGAGACCATCTACGTAACGGATACGGCCGTTGATGTCGTCAAGAATCTGTTAACACAGAAAAACGTGCCCGACTATGGCCTGCGCGTGTTTGTATCTGGTGGCGGCTGCTCCGGCCTACAATATGGCATGGCTTTAGAGCCGGAAGCGCGCCCTTACGACAATGTTTTTGAACAAAATGGCGTCAAAATTTTTGTGGACCCCACCAGCATGATGTATCTCAATGAGGCAACCATTGACTACGAAGACAGCATCATGGGTGGCGGCTTCAAGATTGAAAACCCCAACGCCGTTTCTAGCTGTGGCTGTGGTCATTCCTTCAAATCAAAAGAGCAGGGATATGACGCCGGCGCAAGCTGTGGCTCCGGCGGCTGTGGCTGTGGCTAATCCGTCAACCCATTAATGAGTGAACAAGGCGTGTGCAAATTTGCATACGCCTTTTTTTGTGGCAGTTGGCGTCTACTATCCGTAACCCGAAGTCCGTATACCGTTAGCCAATGGCCCTTTCCAGAGGCATTGCCCTACCGATTACGGATTACCGATTACCGATCACTACGTTATGTTATGAGCACAAAATATTTCACCGTCGCCGAAGTCAATACCCTGCTGCCGGAACTCGAACCCCTGGTGGGGCAATTGCTGGAACGGCAGGCAAAAGTGGTACACGAAGGCCAGGGGATGCGCCATGTGCTGGCCGATATGCGCAGCAACGTCGGCGGCCTTGGAGCCTCAAAAATGGTGCAGGATTTTATGGTGATTGAGTCGCTGGTGGCGCGCATTCGCGCTTACGGCTGCGAGATGAAGGGGCTAAATACAGGGCTGCTCGACTTTCTGGCGGAACGAGACGGCCGTGACGTCTACCTCTGCTGGAAATATGGCGAGCCGCAGGTGATGTACTACCATGAACTGCACACGGGGTTTAACGGCCGTAAGCCGCTTTAGCGCGTGAAACGTTAAGCGCATATCTCCACTTTAATACCGATTTTTGTTATTGTGCCAGTCAATCATTTAGGGGTAGTAAATGATTACTGTTTCATAGCGTTCCCCACCATATGGATCAACTTCACGAGTATACGTAGGATATTCGTGATCAAATACAACAGAAACCGTCAGGGTATATCAACCTGCCATGATTGAATGTGTGATGTGTCATTGTAAAATCCTGATAAGATTTGTCGCCATACGCCGGTTTCCAGATCAAGAATGTAAATACCAGTTGCCGCCGGTGTATAAACTGTCATCCCAGAGAAGAAGGCTATTTCTCTATGGTCGGGCGACCAGTCGCCATTGATGCTGAATGGCAAAGTCAACTCTAAATCTGCTCGCATATTTGCTCCATTTCGTTCACTAACATAATGGAGAATGGTTACTGTATCATCAACCTCCCAGCGTTGCAGAAAGAATTCAATGTGCTGCCCATCTGACTGCCAATATATGAGGTTAATCCGCCATGACTCATTCTCTGCGGCAAACAACAAACGAGGCGGTTCAGGGCTGCCAAGTTCATAAATGTATAGTTCCCTGATATCGTCTGTATTCCGACTTGTGATCAAAAAAGCGTCACCATTTGGGGATAAAAGTGGATCCGAGAGGTATGTGTGCATTGTGGGTAGTGTGGGGAACTCTATTGTTGCTAACACTTCCCAGGTGGAAGAACCGGCGCATACTTTTGTTACAGTGAGGGCTTGTATTTCCTGAGCTTCTTCGGGGCGAGGCGTGGTATAGACCAGCAGGCAATCCGGTTCAGACGAAAAGCCTAATTCGCGTGCTACTTCTGGCGACGGCCCCAGGTCAGTTACGCTGCCGCTGCTTATCTCGGCTAACATCAGGTGCAGTTTTTCGTCCGCCTGCGAACGCGCCAGGTAAGCCAGGCGCATGCCATCAGGCGATAAGCGCGGGACGCCCCACATGTCAGCCAGAAAAGTGTCCGTCTCTTTCAATGGGATCAAGTCAGAGCCATCACTGTTGATCACATACCAGCGCGAAGAGTAGCTCATACCTAAATCATTATCGCAGATGGAAAGATACTCCGGGCAGGGTACAGCCTGGAACAAAATGCGCCACACCGGGCCGG
>JACSRF010000582.1 GCA_014879875.1 Anaerolinea sp. | reverse complement strand
TCGGAGATGTGTATAAGAGACAGGGCCTACAATCCGGCCGAGGCGAGCAGTCTGGTAGAAAACGGCCGTTACCCGGAATCCACCCGCACCTTCGTCTTCGACACAGGGACTATCGCCAACACCCATTACGTCGCCATCCCGTACAACTCGCCGCACAAAGCGGCAGCCATGGTCGTCGCCAACTACTTGCTCTCCCCGGCGGCGCAGTTGAGCAAAGCGCAGCCGGCCAACTGGGGCGACTTGCCCGTTCTCGACCCGGCGCTGCTCCCCGCCGACTGGCAGGCAAACTTCGCCGCCATCCCGCGCGGCGCAGCCACCCTCTCCACCGAAGAACTCGCCGCCAACCGCCTGCCCGAACTGCAAGCTCCCTGGCTCACGGCCATCGAGCAGGCGTGGACGGCGGAGGTGTTGCAGAAGTAGTGTACATCCCCCTCATGCTCGCCCCCGCCCTGACCGTCGTCGTGCTGCTTTTTGGCGGGGGCTTATTGCTGGCGCTGCTGCAAAGCGTGGGGGTTAGGCCGTTGCTCGGCCATAACGAGTTCAGCCTGGAAGCGTACCGGCACATTTTCGCGCAACCAGAATTCGCCCGCTCGCTGCTGCTGACGCTGTGGATTGCCGGGGCCAGCACGCTGCTGTCAACGGTGTTGGCGGTGGGGGCGGCGTTGGCGTTGCGACGGCCGTTTCGCGGCAAACGGTGGGTCACATTCATCTTCCAACTCAACATCCCCATCCCTCACCTGGTCGGGGCGGTCGGCATCCTCTTTCTCTTTTCGCAAAGCGGCTTCCTGGCGCGGCTGGCCTACCTGGCCGGGCTGATCAACGAACCGGCGCAGTTCCCGGCGTTGGTCTATGACCGGTTCGCGCTGGGCATCATCCTGGAATACGTATGGAAAACCACCTGCTTTACCGGCGTCATCATCCTAGCAAATTTGCAAACGGCCGGCAGCGCCTTCGAGGACGTGGCGCGCAACCTGGGCGCCAACCGTTGGCAGCGCTTTCGCTACGTCATCCTGCCGCTGATCATGCCCGGCGTGCTGACCTCCTCCATCCTCGTCTTCGCCTTCACCTTTGGCGCATTCGAGGTACCGCTGTTGTTGGGGCAGCGCTACCCATCGGCGCTGCCGGTATTGGCTTACCGCAGCTACACCGACGTAGACCTCAACGCCCGCCCCGAAGCCATGGCCCTCAGCGTCATCATCACCCTCATCAGCACGGCGCTCATTTTCGCCTACATGCGCCTGGCCAATGCCTTGCGTTAAGCCGACATCGCCATTTACAAGGCGGTTAAGGTAAAATAGCATCATCCGCTTCCAAACCGATTGAGCAGTGAGTAGATGTCATGATCAAAACGATAGAACTCCAAAATTTCAAGAGTCATTTGCATACGCAACTGAACCTGGATGATTCCCGCCTTCATGCGTTGGTCGGGCCAAATAGTTCTGGCAAAACGAGTGTTTTACAAGCTGTCCACTACCTGAGCCAACTTGCGAGCTACTCATTTCAGAAGATCTTTCACACGGGGCACGAACCAGAATATTTAGTTACCATCCAACAAGACAATGCCACCGTGTTGGTAGATGGATATTGGGACAAAACTATCTGGCAGGCATCCTATCATTTGCGCAAAATGGAAGCTGAAACCTGGCGCCCGATAGCAAATTGGTCTATACAAAAAACAAAAGGCGCTAACCCACAAAAGGGGAGCGAGGAGGGTTGGTCAGGATCATTAGAGAACGCGCCTTACCCATTGCCCCATGCGTTACGTCAGGCGGTTTATCTCAAATTAGTTGCTCACAACCTGGCAAAGGCCGCTTACAGCGATGAAGTTTTTCCGCGAATCGAATATGATGGAACAGGCATGGCGCCGACTTTAGATTATTTACGCAACGAAGAACCAAAAACATTTGCTGAATTACAGGAGATGCTTAGAAAGGTCATCCCAGGAATGCAGGAGGTAAATATCAGCCGGGCAAAGGTTCCCGTTATGCGCCAGCGTTCCATTGAAATTGATGGTAAGCTCATCACATATGACGAAAGTAGAGAAATGGCAGGGCAAGAAGTCGTCTTAAGCATGAAAAGCGGCGAGCGGATTCCTGCTCATGCGATTAGCGAAGGGACGGTCATTACGCTGGGCTTATTGACCGTCATTTTGCACCCCAGACGCCCCAACCTGATATTGCTCGATGATGTTGAACAGGGGCTTCATCCCAAAGCGCAAAGAGAATTGGTCAACGTGCTGAAAGAAGTGGTCGCTCATAAACCAAACCTGCAAATCGTCTTCTCAACCCATTCCCCCTATATTGTGGATGAATTAAGCCCCACGCAAGTTCACGTATTAAACACGACCCACTCTGGTTATACGATTGCCAAACGCCTGGATGAACACCCCGACGCGCAATGGGGAATGCAAACGTTGACAACCGGCGAGTTTTGGGATGCGGAAGGAGAAGAATGGGTGGTTGCCGGTGTCGCCCATGAATGAATTTGTCATTATAGGCGAAAGCCTGGCTGATACAACTTTGGCAACAGAATTAGCCGGGCGCATTTTCATTGAAAAGGCAGAATGGCTCGAACCTTATTTGCCCCACAAATTCAAATGGTGTGGCCTTAAACCGGATACTGATTACTCGTGCTGGAAAGACCTGAAAACGATCATCGCTGAAGCCAAAGCAAATGGCGCGCGCATCCCCCGTTATCTTGGCGGGAAAAAACCAGTGAAAGCCGATGGCGCCAGCGCGCATAAAGTCCTATACCTTGTCAATGAGCTACGCAAAGAGCGCCCTATTCGCACCATCATTCTGGTACGCGACATTGACCATCAATATGAACGTAAGGAGGGATTAGAACATGCCAGAGAATCATATGCCCATCTCCAGCATCAGTTGCAGATCGTCATTGGCGCGGCGAACTGTATGCGTGAAGCATGGGTATTGAACGGTTTTGTTCCCCTTGATGTGGAAGAACAAAAACGGCTTGAAGCATATATAGCGCAGCTAAAATTTGATCCATGCCTGGAAGCAGAACGCTTACGGTCGAGATCGTGGGAGATGCCTGATCGTGTTCGCAACCCAAAGGTTGTGGTTGAAGTTCTGACGAACAAGAACCAGGCGCGTGAGAGGCAATGCTGGCAGGAGACTGACCTGAATTTATTGCGCGACCGGGGGCATAACACGGGGCTAACCGATTATATGCAAGAAGTTGAGCAGCGATTGCTATCAATTCTTGTTACCGAATGATCGCAAAGACGAGGTTGATCACTGATGGATAGCCAAAGGGTTTTTGACGTTGCCATTATCGGGTCGGGGATCGCCGGGGCGGCGCTGGGGGCGATCCTGGCGCGGCAGGGGATGAAGGTGGTTATTTTTGAAGCGAAAAGCCACCCCCGTTTTTCGATTGGCGAGTCGCTGATTTTGGAGACGTCGGAGACGATGCGCGCACTGGCGGAGTTGTACGATGTGCCGGAGTTGGCTTACTTCAGCTCGGAGAATTTCGCCCCGTTTTATGGCACGACGCATGGGGTGAAGCGGCATTTTGGCTTTTTGCAGCACACAGCCGGGCAGCCGCACGATAAACAACGCACGCTGCAAGCGATCATCCCCAAAGAGCCGCACGGCCACGAGCTGCATTTGTACCGGCAGGATGCTGATTATTTCATGATGACGACGGCCGTTTCCTACCACGCCACCGTCCTGCAAAACACCCCCGTCCAGGAGATCGTCCTGCACCCCGACCGCGTGGAAATCATCACCGGCAAAGGGGTGGCGTACACGGCCGTTTACATCGTGGACGCCGGTGGCTACAAATCCCTGCTCGCCGACAAATTCGGCCTGCGCGACCATAACCTGCAAACCCATTCGCGGGCCATCTTCACGCACATGGTTAACGTGCCCTGCTACCACCAGGTCGGCGGCTCCCAAGAAGCGTATGGCCTCCCCTTCCGCATGTCCGAAGGTACACTGCACCACGTTTTCGACGGCGGCTGGCTGTGGGTCATTCCCTTCGACAACCATCCGGCCTCCACCAACCCGCTGTGCAGCGTTGGGCTGCTGCTGGACCCGCGCCAACACCCGCCGCGCAATGATCTCTCGCCAGAAGCGGAGTTTTTTGAATTCATCGAACGCTTCCCATCGGTGGCGGCGCAGTTCAAAGGGGCGCAGGCGGCGCGGGATTGGGTACGCGCCGGCCGCATTCAGTACAGTTCGACGCAGGTGGTGGGCGACCGCTGGGCGCTGTTGGGGCACGCCGCCGGCTTTATTGACCCGCTCTACTCGAAGGGGTTATATGGGTCGTTCACGGCCGTTTCCCTGCTCGCTCACCTGCTGCTGCAAGCGCGGCAAAGCGGCGATTACAGCGCCGCCGCCTTTGCCCCGCTGGAGCGCGTCACCCACGCCTTCATCCGCTCTGCCGACCGCCTCGTCGCTAACAGTTTCAAAGCGTTCGGCCATGATAAGCTGTGGCAAGTGTACGCCGTGCAATGGCTGCTGGGCGCGTACACCGAATATTTGCGCCTGAACATGATCCGCGCCCAGGCAGGGAATGACCGGGAAGCGTACTACCGCCGCCTGGTGGAACTGAAACTGGTGGGCGGCGGCTTCGCGGAGTTCGACGCCATCGCGCAGCAGGTGGATGCATTGGTGGAAGGGGTGGACGTGGGGGATGAAACGGCCGTTGACCAAACCGTCGCCGCCATTCACGCCATTTACGCCAAAGTTGCCTGGATGCCGGAGCCATTCCGCGCCCTGCTGCGCGGCAAAACGCACCTGCCCAAGAACAAAATCCGCCTCAGCCTGCTCAAGCCAGAGACGGGCTTCATGGGGGGCGGCGCCTATCGCGCCCATTTCTTTGAGCAGATGACGCTGCTTGACCTGGCGCGCTTTGGCCTGCAAGAGAAGATTCGTTACGCGGCGCCGTTATTGGCGCGCCGACAGCGGCGGCAGTATCGGCGGCGGGTGACGGTGGTCGGTAATCGGTAATCGGTGATCGGTAATCAGTAATCGGTGGTCGGTGGTATGCAGACGTATTCACATTGGCTGGTGACGAAGGTGTTGCAGGTGAAGCTGGTTGAACGGAGAACGGCCGTCCCTGGGACGGCCGTCCACAGCAGCGCCTTCCTCCTCGGTTCCATCCTGCCCGATGTGCCCCTGTTCATCCTCACCGTTGGGTTCATCATCAACCGGCGCTGGCTCAACCCCGCGCCGTTGCATGAGGGCATGTTTGGCGCCGCTTACGATGCGCTCTACTTTAGCAACCCCTGGTGGATTGCGCTGCACAACCTGCTGCACGCGCCACCGCTGATTTTGTTGTACGCGCTGTTGGGGCTGCTGGCGCTGCGCGCCCGCGCTTCTGAGCGCGCCCGCGCTTCTGAGCGCGCCCGCGCCTCCGAGCGCGCCCGCGCCTGGGGATTTGCCCTCTGCTGGTTTGCGGCGGGCTGTGGGCTACACGCGCTGCTCGACATTTTCACGCACGTCACCGATGGGCCGCTGCTGTTCTTCCCATTCAATTGGACCTATCGTTTCGCCGCGCCCATCAGCTATTGGGATCCGCAATATGGGGCGCGCCTCTTCGCCCCGCTCGAACACGCCCTCGACGGCGCGATCCTCCTCTGGCTGGTTGTTCGCTGGCGCAGGAGCCGACAACCATGATGTCTGCTTCGCGCATCACGCTGCCCCTCCGCGCGCTAGCGTTAAAAATTTCTGCGCCGGGGATCGCCCGCGCGGCCATTGTCATTGGCGTGCTGCTGCCGCTTGTGCCGCTGCTGATCTGGTCGGCCGCTTTTCGCTGGTATTTCCCGGACGTCCTGCCCACAGCATGGAGCAGCCGCGCCTGGGCGTATGCGTTGTCGCCATCGGCGCAGGTGTTGCCGGCGTTGGGGTACAGTATGCTGGTGGCAACGGCCGTTACCCTGCTCTCCATCCTCATCGGCATCCCCGCCGGGCGCGCGTTGGGGCTGTACCAGTTTAAGGGGAAAACGGCCGTGCAGTTCCTTATCCTCGCCCCGACCATCGTCCCCACCATCGCCGTGGCCATGGGCATCCACGTCGCCTTCATTCACTACGGCCTCGCCGACACTCTGACCGGCGTCATCCTGGTACACCTCATCCCCGTTACCCCGTACATGGTATTGATTCTTGCCAGCGTTTTTGCCACTTACAACCTGGACTACGAAGCGCAGGCGCGCGCGCTGGGAGCCACGCCCTGGCAGGCATTCTGGCACGTCACCCTGCCCATCATCTGGCCCGGCCTGCTCGTCGGCAGCCTCTTCGCCTTCATCATCTCCTGGAGCCAATACCTGCTGACGCTGCTCATTGGCGGCGGCCGCGTCGTCACCCTGCCCATCTTGCTCTTCGCCTTTGCCAACAGCGGCGACTACCCGCTCACGGCCGCCCTCAGCATCATTTTCATCGCCCCCGCCATCCTCTTCTTGCTGTTCGCCGCCCGCCACCTGACGGGCGAGAATGCGGCGCTGGGGGGATTTGGAAAACTATGACCGAAGTCACCCTCACCCACCTGCACAAATCCTACGACAGTCACCATAATGCGGTAGACGACCTGACGCTGACCGCGCCCTGCGGTAAAATCACGGCGCTGTTGGGGCCGTCGGGCTGTGGTAAGACGACGATCTTGAAGATGATTTCCGGGCTGCTGCCGCCGGATGGTGGGGAGATTGCGTTCAACGGCCGTTCCATCCTCCCCATCCCCGCCGAAAAACGGGGCGCGGTGATGGTCTTTCAAAACTACCTGCTCTTCCCCACCATGAGCGTCGCCGCCAATATAGGCTTTGGCCTGAAAATGCGCGGCGTGGACAAAGCGGTCATCTGGCGGCGCGTGGAGGAGATGCTCGCTATGGTGCGTATGAGCGCCTACGCCAACCGTTTGCCGCGCCAGCTTTCCGGTGGGCAGCAGCAGCGGGTGGCACTGGCGCGGGCGCTGGTGGTGCAGCCAAAGGTACTGCTGCTCGACGAGCCGCTCTCCAACCTGGATGCCCATCTGCGTTACGAAATGCGCGAATTGATCTTCAATTTGCAGCGGCAGTTGGACATCACCACTATTTTTGTGACGCATGACCAGGAGGAGGCGGTGATTTTGGCCGACCAGATCGCCTTGTTGTTCAATGGGCAGCTGCAGCAGGTGGGGGAACCGCAGGAATTTTACGAACGGCCGTCCAGCGCAGCCATCGCCCGCTTTTTTGGCGGCGTCAACTTCATCCCCGGCTACAAATGGGGGGCGCAGGTGGAGACGGCGCTGGGCGTGTTTGTGCCGCAATGCAGCGACTTGCCTGATGGCCCGGCGCTGCTCACCATTCGCCCGGAAAACGTGCAGTTTGGCGAAGATGAGGCGGATAATGGGATCAACGGCCGTATCCTCAGCCACGTCTACGCCGGCACCCACACCCGCTTCAAAGTGGCGACGGCCGATCCCAGCCTGCCGCCGCTGGAAGTTATCGCCCCTGCCGCCGCCAACAAACAATTTCATGATGGCTGCCCCGTCACCTTATATCTGCCGCCGGAGAAAATCTGGCTGCTGGCGGAGTAGGGCGTGACGCGCGCGGCGTGGCGCGTGGCGCGTGGAACAAGAGGAGTTTAGACAATGTTTGCAGTTGACCAGGAATTGATTGAGCAAGCGCGAGAGTTGTTGCAAAACCATCATCATCTTTACTGGGTTGTGGGCGGGGCGTGCAGCGGCAAATCCACCATCTGCCAGGCCATTGCCCGCGCCACCGGGCTGCCGGTTTATGATATGGACGAGCATATTTACGGCCGTTACATGCCCCATTACCATCCCCAACAGCACCCCGCCAACACCGCCTGGCTCGCCGCCCCCAACCCATTGGCCTGGCAGCTTGCCCTCTCGCCGGAGGCGTTCAACGCCTTCAATCGCGCCACCACCGCCGAATACCTGCACTTGCTTGCCACCGACCTGGCGCCAACCCCAGGCGCGCCCCTGCTCATAGATGGCGGCATCACCCACCCTTCCCTGGCCGCGCAAATCATCCCCGCGCCGCGCATCGTTTGCCTGGCGGTGGACACGGCCGTTAGCGCCCACATTTGGACCACTGACCCCGACCGCGCCGAGATGCGTGACTGGATTCGCGCCCTGCCCGAACCGGAACAGATGTGGCAAAAATTCCTGGCCTGCGATCAGCTCATCAGCGAGACGATGATCGCTGACAGCCAGGCGGCCGGCGCCGCCGTCTTCTGGCGTGATACCGCCGCCATCCCCGACCTGGCGCAGCGGATCATCACACACTTTGGCCTGACGGCCTGAGCCTGACAGGTTTCCAAAAACCGCAATACCGCAAAGCAGAGATTGTATACACGGATAGGAGGAACACGGATAAGAACAGAGAAAAACCACTGTTTTTCCCATCTGTGTATACAAAAATGGAGCCTTGTTCGGGTGAGTTTGCGCTATTGCCGAAAACCTATCAGCTCTCAGGGAAGCGCCAACGTCGCCAGCACCGGTTTGTGATCAGAACCGCCGAAGTCGCCGATTTGCACGTCAACGGCCGTTAATACCGGCGAATGCAGCACATAATCAATGCGCCACGTTGGCAGTTCGTAGGTGGCGAAGGGAGTAAATGTGAAGCCCAACCCGCGGCCACGTTCGACAAAAGCATCCTGCAAATGGGCCATCAGGGCGGCATAGGCTGGGTGTTGGTCGGTCATGTTGAGATCGCCTACCAGGACGAGCGGGCCATCTATCTGTTGGATGTAGTCGAGAATGGCATCCATTTGCGCGGCGTGGCGGCTGGCGTCGGTAATGCGCGTAGGCAGGTAAACGGGCATCCCTGGTACTTTGACGGCGGCAGGCACAAGGTTCATTGGTTTGTTTGCATCTATCAGGTTAAACAGCGGTGACGGCCGTTTTGTGACGCCATTCACATACATACATCCTACGCCCCTCTTACCCATTTCTGACACAAAAGAGGCAAACTATCCGTAGACCGTGGGCCGTAGACCGTGATCCGTAAACCGTAGACCGTAAACCGATTGCGCATCACGGCTTACGGATCACGAATAACGGATCACGAATAACGGATCACGAATAACGGATCACGAATAACGGATCACGAAT
>JACSRF010000378.1 GCA_014879875.1 Anaerolinea sp. | reverse complement strand
TTTCTCTGGCTGGTGACGCCCGCGTTATCATGTAGAGCGAAGTGCTTTCACACAAATTGCGGGAGAACCTCCAACACGTGCCGCCGCTTTTCATCAGCAATGTCAACGGCCGCAAAAATGGTAAACAAATCATCCTCCATCTCAAAGGGGGTCGCCCAAACGCGCAAATCAACCGCTTCTAATTCATTGCTAAGCGAACGGGTGATCCGGCATTCCTGAACGCTTTTCTTACCTTGCTGCGCCTGTAAGATAGCGTGCAAGGCGCCACAGGTTGAGCAGAAGTTGGATGTACCACAGCCGGTCGAGGCATCTGTTGCATGGAGGCAGTTGATCGCCTCGCCCACGCGCAAACCGATCACGGCCGTTGCATCGGCGACGCTGACGTAATCGCTAAAAGCGCGATTGGCATAAATGACTTGCCGCTGCGCGTTCAAAATGGCGATGGCATTGGGAATGGCATCCAATACCTGGCAAAGGGCGCTAAACTGCGTAAATCTCTGCCCTTGAGCCAGGGTGGTTTCTAACGACGCGCGTTCGCTTAACGGCCGTCGCAACCCTACAGGAACACCCATGTTTGCCATAAACAACCTCCAGTTACCTATGATTGTTATCAATTATATCCGATTTATGAGTGATGATTAACGATTAACGATTTGCGAGGGCTTGACAAGGCGTCTATCAAGGCGGATAATAGAACATATGAGCGACAAATGGATCCGCGCAAGTGAAATTACAACCTACGTTTACTGTCGCCGCGCCTGGTGGCTGGAGCGCGTCGGCGGCTACCAGGCCCACAATGCACGCGAACTGCAAATGGGGACGGCGTATCATGAAGAACACGGCCGTACCGTGCAACAAGCCACCCGGACCCAACGCCTGGCCTACGCTCTCGTCCTCATCACCATCGGCGTCATCCTCTTCGCCATTCTGAAATCGGCCGGCGCATAAAATCAGACGCCATGACCTTCAACATCACCTTCATCGCCATTCTCCTGCTTCTAACCGGCCTCGCCTGGGCATGGTCGCGCCGCTTACAGGCGCGCGCCGGGTTGCCCCCTGGCAGCGTCATCTATGCCGACACAGGCGCGTGGTTCCCTAATCATACGCCATTGTACGCCAACGACCTGCACCTGGTGGGCAAACCCGATTATTTGATAGAGCAAAGTGATGGGCAAATTATCCCTGTTGAGGTGAAATCGAGCCGCGCCCCGGCCGCGCCACACACCGGGCACGTGCTGCAACTGGCTGCTTACTGCCTGCTAGTGGCCGAAAACTTTGGCGTGCGTCCCACTTATGGCGTCTTGCAATATAAAGACAAGGCCTTTGCCATTGATTACGATGATGATCTGGAAGATGACTTGCTCAATTTGCTGGCGGAAATGCGCGCCGATCTGTACGATATAGACCTTGACCGCGACCACACGGACTGGCGCCGCTGCGCCCGGTGCAGCCTGGGCGCGGTGTGCGATCAACGGTTAGCGTGAACAGCAGCGCATCACAATCACTCGCCTATCTGGTCTGCGATAACTGGCGCGTAACGGCCGTGATCACTTCCCCCGCGCTCGTTTCAATCGGCTTATTCGTCACATCCACAACCTTAAACCCACCCTGGCGAAACAGGCGCAGCGCCATCTCCAACTCTTCATACAGTCGCGCCGGGTCATTGTAATCCGACCGACGGCCGACCCCCAGGCTGCGCTGCCGGTGCTGCCGGTGCGATAAGAGTTCTGCGGCATCAATCTTCAACCCCACCACCCGCCGTCGATCCAATGCAAACAACTCTGGGCGCGGCGTAATTTGCGGCACCAACGGCACATTGGCGACCTTCCACCCCAACACAGACAGGTACATGCTCAACGGCGTCTTGCCCACCCGCGACGGGCCGACCAGCACAATCTCTGCATCCGGCCACCCCTGGTAATGCTTGCCGTCATCATGCGCCAGCGTATACTCAATCGCCTCCACCCGCTTAAAATACGCCTGGTTCAGCTCCCGGTACAGCCCCGGCCGGCCAATTGGCTCCTCGCCCAACACGGCCGTCAGATGCTCCATCAGCGGCCCTACAATGTCAATCGCCGCTACCTGCTGCGCCGCCGCCAAGGCAATCATTTGCTGCCGCAAGCCGCCATTGGTCAGCGTATGGACAATCGTGCCGCCCGTCTGCGCCGCCTGCGCCACCACCGCTTCCAACTGGCTGCGCTCGCGCACCTGCCGCACAATTTCCACCGGCGCCTGCGCCCCCTGGAATTGGGGCAAAATTGTGCGCACCACCTGTTCACCCAACGCCCCCATGCCTCCAGAGACAATGTAAATCGGCGCAAACGGCCGTTTCCCCTCACCCCCTCCCTCCGCTAAAAATTGCCGTTCCGCGTCCATTTCTCTTTCTTCTCTGCGTGAACCGCTATGTTTCCTCTGTGAAGCTCTGTGTAACTGAACAGATACATACCGACACTCACGCTACACACTCCGCCGCCACCACGCCATCACAAATCCGCGTCACCGGCCCCGTCAGCGTCAGGCGATACTCGTCATCAATCTGAATCTGCAAACGGCCGCCGGGCATCTCCACCACCACCTCCTGATCAACTAGCCCCAGGCGGTGCGCCACCGCCACCACCGCGCAGCTGCTGCTGCCCGACGCCAACGTATACCCCGCGCCCCGCTCCCAAATCTCCAGATAAATCCGCTGCCGCTCCAGCACCCGCGCAAACTGCACATTAATCCGCTGTGGGAAAAAGGGATGCCGCTCCAACACCGGGCCATATTTACGCGCCAGCGCCTCCGACGGATCATTCACCAGCAGCACACAATGCGGATTGCCAATGGTCACGGCCGAAAACTCAAAATCCCGATCCAAAATGTGAATCGGCTCGCGCAGTGCCTCCCGCGCCGGCCCGCTCACCGGCACATCCTGGCTGGCAAAGCGCACCTGACCCATTTGCACCGTCACCTGCCGTCCCCCCGCCTGCACCACGGCTCGTACCACGCCGCCCAATGTCTCCACGGTGAAGGGCGTTGCGGCCGTTACCAAACCGTGATCCCACAAATAACGGCAAAAAATGCGCAGCCCATTGCCGCTTTTCTCCACCACGCTGGCGTCCGGGTTGAAAATCTCCAGCCGAAAGTCAGCGGCCGTTGACGGATACGGCCCCAGCAAAAGCCCATCGCTGCCAATGCCAAAATGGGGGTCACATAGCGTCTGAATCACCCGATCATCCAGCGCCCCTGGCAACTGCGCCGGGTTGATCACAAAATACACATTGCCAATCGCCTGATATTTACTAAATTGCCACATATCCCATCCGTGAATCCTGCAAATCCGTGTCCTAACATGCTGTCAGTATAACAAAAAGACCGCAACCATCACCACATCGCCAGGCAACAAAAAAAGCCCGGCCTGGATGAGGCCGGGCTGATGTCTCAAGACAAATCCTTACCGACGAATGAGCGGCAGGAAAATATAATAATCGTCATCGCCATTGCCACCGCCTGGGGTATACAGCGGCGACAGCTTCGTCGTCGTGCCCGCGTGCATCGCCGGGATCACATTGTACTGCATCGAGGTGCTGGTCGTGCGCAGCCCCTGATTTGCCGTGAGCGCCGCCGGGATCGTCGCCGTCCACGTGCCATCAGCAGCGGCCGTGACCACCGCCAACGATTGCAACGTCTCCGTGATGGCATCGGTGTCATCCAGGAAAAGCTCCACCACGCAGTTCGGGCACGGGCTGCCTGCGCCGCTTGTGCCGCTGATGGTTGTGCCATCAATGGTCGTGACCAGCGCCGGGTTGAAATTGCGGAAAGCATCGGGCAGGCTTTTGGTCATCTGGATCGCATCTTCCGGGTTATCCTGGCCGTCCACCTGGCCCCAGGGCGTACTCTTTTTAATCACATTGCCACGCAGCGTATTGGCCCCAGAGGTTGAAACCGTTGGCGTATCGTTGAGCGAAATGGCCGAAAGCCCCGGCTCAACAATGAAATTGGTGGTAATCTGGTTGAAATTTGTACTCCCTTGCAGGTAGACGCCGCGCCCGCAAACGCCAATTTCCACATCGTTGATATCGAGGCCAATTTTGTTGTTGCGCACAATGTGGTTATTGCTGCCCAGGCGAATGGCGTCAGCCTGAATGGTCGGTGGCATGACGGCAATGCGGATACCGGCGATGATATTCCCCTCAATGAGATTGCCATCCGACCCACTGCCCACGCTCAGCCCGCTGCCGCCAAGCCAATCTACCGGCGAGCAGATCAGGCTGGGGTCAGTTTGTTTGTCGGGTACTGTGCCAACGGCCGTTGTGCCCACATAGTTATGCGCAAACACAATATCATTACCATTCAGCGCTGCCGCCACCCCGGCCAGGCCGGTGAACACGTTATGCTGGATGGTGTTGCCGGTGGTGTTTGCCCCCACCGAGATGCCGGTATTGCCGCTGCCATCATTCGCGCCGCCGCCACGCAGCACAATGTTCGTGCCATCGTCGCTCAGGCCAAACCAGTTATCGGCAATGGTATTGTTGCTGGAATTGATGTAGATGTGCGTCTTGAACATCTGGAACCCAAGCCCGCGAATTTCATTGCTGTTATGGAATTGCGTTTCGCCTAACTTCAACCCATCCCATTGGCCGGTTCCGGGGCCAACCAGGATGATCTTGGGGCCAGTTTCGCGGCCGCCAGGCTGTGTGCTGCCATCTATAATAATGTCGCCATTCAAGTAACGCAGCGTCGCGTTGGCGGCGCTGGAAATGCCGCTGAACTGAATTTTCCAAATTTGCAGGGCGGCGACGTATCCCTCATCAGCTTCGGCGGGGATGTCAAAAGCGATCAAGACCGGCTTCTGGTCGGCAGGTAGGTTACGCGCCTGGATCACCGCCCGGCGTAAAGTACATGGGGAGTGGGTAATGCAGGTACGGCTGTCACTGTTGTCGGGGTCCGTACCGCTGGTGACGGTGATAACCGTCACCGGGTCCGTAATGGGGGAAAGAAAAAGGGGGTCTGCCTGTGTCGCTGTACTGCCGGGCGTGATGTCGCGCGCGGCCGCAGCCACGCCCATCAACAACAACAGTAGCGACAATGTCATCGTCAAAACAATTATCATACGCTTAAACATCTGTTTTTGCTCCTTGGCCCCTGGACGCCGGATCAGTTTGCCTGGCGCCGGCAAATATCCCGCGTCCAGCTCCCGTTAAAATGGTCAACGGTTCATGAACCTGATTTGCTATTACCAATACAGGTATACCGTACACCAGGCAGTGTACAGAAAAAACGATCCCAAAACGATCCGGCGAGTGAGGAGTGACGGCCGTTCATGAAATCGTCAATCCATAATCATAAATCGTAAATCGTGACCAATGGTTGTTATCTACCTGACATTTGTCACTGGCAACGGCCGTTTCCCTTCCGGCATAATGAGGCGTGGTGAGTCGGGAGCCGGTATTAATCCGACGCCCGATGCCCAAAGGAGCCTATATGTCCAACAAATCCATCATCATCATCGGCGCCGGCGTGGCCGGGCTGGCCGCCGGATGCTACGCGCAAATGAACGGCTT
Organism: Anaerolinea sp.; assembly: GCA_014879875.1. Lineage (GTDB taxonomy): Bacteria > Chloroflexota > Anaerolineae > Promineifilales > Promineifilaceae > JACSRF01. Next base: position 3,610 of record JACSRF010000378.1, on the reverse strand, counting down.
CGACTCGCAAATTTTTGAGACCCACGACATCCCCGGCGGCCTCTGCACCGCCTGGGACCGCAAAGGGTACATCTTCGATGGCTGCATCCATTACCTCTTTGGTTCTGGCGACGGGCAGCCCTTTAACCAGGTATGGCAGGAATTGGGGGCGGTGCAAGGACGGCCGTTCATCAACCACGCCGAATTCATGCGCATCAGCGACGGCGTGGGGCCAGACGCCCGCACCTTCATCGCCTACGCCGACCCCGACCGCCTCGAAGCGCATATGAAGGAACTTTCCCCCGCCGACAGCAAACTCATCACCGGCTTTTGTGACGGCATTCGCCAATTCACCCAATTCGACATGGCGATGCTGCAAGCGAAGCCGCGCAGCCAGCTCAGCGCCGAGGAGTGGGGGCAATTTGGCCTGAAAGTGATGCCCTTCGCCCTGCCGCTGGCAAAATGGGGGCGCATGTCTGCCCAAGAGTTCGGCGACAAGTTCCAAGACCCGCTGCTGCGTCGCGCCCTGCCCAACATGTTTGGTTGGGCTGACATCCCCGTCATGGTCGGCATGTCGCTGCTGGCCTTCATGTATACGCACAACGCCGGCTTCCCGGTCGGCGGCTCGCTCGCCTTCGCCCGCGCCATCGAACAGCGCTACCTCAGCCTGGGCGGGCAGATTCATTACAAGGCGCAGGTGGAGAAAATTCTGGTAGAAAATGACCGCGCCATCGGCGTCCGCCTCTACAACGACGACATTCACCACGCCGATTACGTCATCTCCGCCGCCGACGGCCGCGGTGCGATTTTCGACATGCTCGGCGGGAAGTATGTGAACCGGGAGATTAAGCGCACGTATGACGGCCGTTACCGCATCCACTCCCAGGTGCAGGTCAGCCTCGGCGTCAACCGCGATCTGACCGGCACGCCCCATTCCGTCACCTATCTGCTCGACAAGCCTTTGCTCATCGCCGGCGAAGAGCGCGATGCCCTTTGGGTGAAGCATTACAACTTCGACCCCAGCCTGGCCCCTGCCGGTAAATCCTGCATCATCGTCATGGTCGAAAGCAATTACGCTTACTGGCAGCGCATTTACGGCCGTCGCCTCTACGACACCGAACAGCTACAAGTCGCCGACATCATTATAGATTTCCTGGAGACGATCTACCCTGGCATCCGCGCCGACGTCGAAGTCAAAGACGTCGCCACCCCCCTCAGCTACGAACGGTACACCGGCAACTGGCTTGGCTCCACCTGCGGCTGGCTGATGACGACAAAAACGATGATGACGATGATTCAGGGCATGGACAAAACCCTGCCCGGCCTCGGCAACCTCTATCTGTGCGGGCAATGGGTGGAGCCGGGCGGCAGCGTCCCCGTCGTCGCCATGTCCGGGCGCAATGCGGTGCAGTTGATATGTGCGCAGGAGGGACGGCCGTTTACCACCCAGGAACCGCGTTCCTTCTGAGGAACGCGGTTCCTCTCCCCTTCTTCCCATTGACAACCAACCCACCCCTGCGGTACAGTTGCCCCATCACATATCAACCAGCCACAGGAGGGAACCTGACCCATGAGCAGCAACAGCCCGTACATCCCCGGCGTCACCGCCCGCGACCCCGCCATGTTCTTCGGCCGCGCCGACGAACTGGCCCAACTGACCGACGCCATTCGCAAAGGCAGCAGCCAGGCCGTCGTCGGCCTGCGGCGCATCGGCAAATCCTCCCTCCTCTACCACCTGTCCCACCACACCTCCCTGCCCGACCACGTCGCCATCGTCTACCTGGATTTGCTCGATGCCAACTACCACACCGCCCCCGGCCTGCTGGGCGGCATCTGGCGCGGCCTGCAACAGGCAACCGGCCGGGGCGACGTGCCCTCCGCCGCGCCGGACATGGCCGCCTTCACCAGCGCCATCCGGCAAATGAAGGCCGATGGCTACTAACCCGTCGTCTGCCTGGACGAGTTGGAGCGGCTGATGAGCCACCCGCAGGTTTTTGACCGCGACTTCTTCGAGGCGTGGCGCTCATTGGGCAGCATGGGCGACCTGGCCTTCGTCACCGCCTCTCGCGCCCGCCTCAGCGACGTGGTGCGGCACAATGGCAATACCTCCCCCTTCACCAACATCTTCACCCAACTGACGCTGCGCGGGCTGGAGGAAAACGCCGCCCGCGCCCTGTTGACGCAGCCGTTTCGCGCCGCCAACCGCCCCGCCCCGCCGGGCAGCCATATTGAGACCGCTTTGCCTTTGAGCGGCCGTCATCCCTTCTTTCTACAAATCGCCGGTGACACGCTGTGGCGTGTGGGCGGCGTCAACCGGGAGCAGTTCCGTCAGCAGCTGGCCGCCGCCGCCCGCCAGCCGATGGAGCAGCTTTGGCGCGACCTCAGCCCCACGGAGCAGGCTGCCGCCCTACGCCTGGCAACGGGCAAGGGGGCTGTCCCTGACTGGGCGGAGGAGAAGGCCAACTTGCTGGAAATCGGCCTGGCCGAACCTGGCGCAGATAACCAGCCGCGCCTTTTCAGCGACCTGCTGCGCGAATGGTTGCAAAATGGCAGCTTTGGGCAAAGCGCCTCGCTGCGTCCCACCTCCCGGACATCGGGCGGTAAAAAACCACCCGTTCTTGATCCCACCCAACCGCCGCCACGCCCGCTTTATGCGTCTGCCCTCATTTTCCTGGTGGGATTGGTGGTGATCGCCTTGTTATCCCAATGGCTTGGTTGGGGCGTATGGGTCATGGTGCTCTTGCTTGCCATTTACCTTGCCTTCACACTCGTAGGCGAAGGCAAGATCAGCGGCCGTGATTTTCTTGATGTACTCGACAAAAGGATTCGTGATCTTCTCGGTCAATAAGGCCAACCAGGAACCGCGTTCCTTCTGAGGAACGCGGTTCCTAAAGACATAGGCAATAAACATGACCACCACCCGCATCCCCCTCTCCCCCGGCCAGTTCTACCACATCTACAACCGGGGCAATAACAGCGAAATCTTATTCCGCGAAGAACGGAACTACCGCTACTTCCTGGCGCTGTATACCCAATACATCGAACCGGTAGCCGAAACCTACGCCTACTGCCTGCTGCCTAATCATTTCCACTTTTTTATTCGCATCAAAGACAGGAACCGCGTTCCTTCTGAGGAACGCGGTTCCTTACAGGAGCTAGAGGAACGCGGTTCCCCAAAGGAACCGCGTTCCTTACTTCCCACCCTCGACCCCAGCGCCCAATTCGCCAGCCTCTTCGGTACCTACACCAAAGCCTTCAACAAAGCTTACCAACGCCGCGGCCGCCTCTTCAGCGACCGTTTCCAACGCAAACCTGTCACCAACCACGCCTACTTCGTCACCCTCATCGCCTACATCCACCGCAACCCGCAAAAACATGGCCTGGTAGATGATTTCCGCGACTGGCCTTACTCGTCGTACACGGCTATCGTCAGGAACGCCGCCCCTGGCAGGAACCCCGTTCCTACCCGCGTCCAGTGGCAAACCGTCATCGCCTGGTTCGATGGCCTTGATCCATTTCTGGAATTCCACCGGCAGACGGTGGATGAGATTTTGATTGCGGAGGTTTTGGAGAGATGAGGCTGGGTAAGGATAACAAGGAACCGCGTTCCTCAGAAGGAACGCGGTTCCTG
>JACSRF010000228.1 GCA_014879875.1 Anaerolinea sp. | reverse complement strand
CACGCATCACTCGTCACGCATCACAGCCTGCCCTGAGCGCGGACGGCTGCCGTCCGTCGTCGAAGGGGCGTGTCAACCCCCCTGAGTTCCCAAAGAGCCTGTGTTCCTTAATCCCAACAATGTCTGCTCATCAACGGAGGTGAACGATGCAACACATCCTTGTCGTCAACGGTCTTGAAGCGCCGATGCTGCGCCAATTTGGCTGCGACTGCGGCCGCTGCGCCAGCCCGGAACGGCAGGCGAATACGTCAGTGTCATTGTTGGGGGTAAACGGCCGTGACGAAGCCGCTTACCACATCCTGATAGACATCGGCGCCGGCGTGGTAGACAGCCTGGTCGAAAACCCTTACCTACGCGGACCGCGCGCCCGCCTCGATGCGCTGCTGCTCACCCATTGGCATCCTGACCATACCGTAGACCTGAACCGGCTCTGCGTCTCCCATCACCTGACGCGCAAGCGACGTGGGCTGCCCACGCCGCGCATCCCGTTGTGGTGCCGCGCGGGCACGGCCGGCTGGCTGCGGCGCGAACATGGCTATGAATGGGACAATTACTTGCAGCCCGATGTGACGGTGGAAAACGAGCCGCCAGGCACACTGCTGCCGCCATGGACCCTGCCCATAACCGGTTTGCGCGTGACGCCGGTGTCGGTGTCCCATTTTGGCGCTGATCGCTGCCCAGATGACCCCAACCGGGTGCAGTACAGCTGCGCGGCGTTTGTGGTGGAGACGGCAAGCAGCAAAACGGTCCTTCTGTGGGATATTGACAGTGAAAATGAGTGGTTGGTGACGCCACAGACGGATGCGCAGAAAACGGCCGTCGCCTTCCTCTCCCACGCGGACACCCTCTTCATTGACACCGCCTTCTGGCGCGCCAAACAACACCGCGCCACGCACCCCTCCTTCGCCAACGTGCAGCGCATCGCCGCCCGCCTGCGTCCGCGCCACACCTTGCTCATGCACCTCAGCGGCCACCCCGATGGCTATGGCAACCCTGGCTTTGGCTGGACAAATGAGCAGTGGACGGCCGCCGCGCAGACGGTGTGGACGGCGCAAGCGTTGCCGGGTACAGTACGGGTTCCCGCCATTGGCGAGGAATTTTTGTTAGGAGAGTCATGACGACAACCCCGCCTGCTTTTTTTGTCCGTGATGTGCCCGTTTACGGCGACGCGATCTTGTCGCCCATGGCCGGGTATTCCGACGTGCCGTACCGGGCGCTGTGCCGCGCTTACGGGTCCGCCATGCAGTACACCGAATTCGTGCCCGCCGAATCGCTGCTGGGTAGACGGGGACGCAACCGCTTCTGGATGCGCCTGGACAAACAGCCGGGCGAATACCCGATGGTCTTCCAGATTTTCGGCAACGACGCCCAGAAAATTTTGCGCGCCGCCCAAAATGTCCTCGACCTGGAGCCGGACATCATAGACATCAATATGGGCTGCTCTACGCGCCAGGTGAGCGGGCGCGGCGCGGGCGTGGGGATGATGCCGCAGCCGGCGCTGGTGGCGGAGACGTTCCGCCTGCTCGCACACCATTTGCCCATCCCCATCACCGGCAAAATGCGCCTGGGTTGGGACGCTGACCAGCAAAATTACCTGGAAATCGGCCGAATTATGGTGGAGAATGGCGCGGCGTTGATCGCTTTGCACGGCCGTACCAAAACGCAAAAGTATGACGGTCACGCCAACTGGGACGCCATCGCCGCGCTCAAGCGAGCCGTGCCTATCCCCGTCATCGGCAGCGGCGACGTACAAACAGTGGCCGATATTGCGCGCATGAAGACGTACACCGGCTGCGATGGGGTGATGATCGGACGCGCGGCTATCGGCAACCCGTGGATTTTCGCCCGCCAGGAGAAGGCCAGCCTGCCCTTTGGCGAAATTGTCGCCGCCATCCGCCTGCACCTGCGCGAAATGCTCGCTTACTACGGCGATCCCCATGGGCTGGTGTTGTTTCGCAAACATTTGAAGCAGTATGTAGACGGCCGTTCCCTGCCCCAATCCCTGCTAGATGCCCTGCTGCATACGACAGACGCAGCAGCATTCATGCAGTTGTTGACGGAATAATAACAACTTATGAGCAAAACCCACTCATCACCCCAAAGCAAACTGGTATACGACAGCGACCGGGGCAAAATGTGCCCAACCTGCCGCCAACCCATCGCCCAATGCACCTGCCGCCAACAGCAAACGGCCGTTAAGACAACGGCCGTTAAGACAACGGCCGTCAAAAGCGATGGCATTGTCCGTGTCAGCCGCCAGACCAAAGGGCGCAAAGGCAAGGGCGTCACCGTCATTACCGGGCTGCCGCTGCACCCGGATGGCCTGGCGCAGCTCGCCAAAGAGCTAAAGCAAGCGTGTGGCAGCGGCGGCACAGTCCGCGACGGGACCATCGAGATTCAAGGCGACCATCGTGACCGCCTCGTCGCCGAACTCAGCCGCCGTGGCTACACTGCGAAACGCGCCGGTGGCTAATGTGAAACGTGACCAGAGAAGCCTTACGCATTTACACTGAATCACCAGTTACACAGAGAACACAGAGGAGACACAGAGGTTCACAGAGAGATTGAGGAGTTTTTGCGCTTGATCTTTCCTCTCCTGATCTCCGTGTCACTCCGTGTATTCTCCGTGCAACTCTGTGTAACTCCGTGTAACCCCATCCCGCATCAGCCCTCCAACAACCGTTCCTCATAAATGCGCCGAATTGTCGTCTCAATGTCTGGTTCACGCACCGACAAGTCGCGGATGTGGTACTGCTGCGAGACACGGCCGATCAGCTCCGAAGCAGACAACTCCTGGCGACGAAACTGGTACGTGGCTCGCGCGCCATCAAACGCCAGCAGCTCTGCCCCGGCTACTGCGGCCTCAGCATACGTCTCGGCAAATTCCACCACCAGTTCACGATGCCCATCAAAGCGGTCACGCAGGCCATGAAGCTGCCCATCGAAGAGGAGGCGGCCGTGATCAATGATCAACACCCGCTCACACAACCGCTCCACATCCTGCAAATCATGCGTCGTCAAAATGATCGTCGTGCCCCGCTGCCGGTTCACATGCTGAATAAACTGGCGAATCCGCTCCTTTGCCACCACATCCAGGCCAATCGTCGGCTCATCCAGAAAGAGCAGCGCCGGGTCATGCAGCAGCGCCGCGCAAATGTCGGCGCGCATCCGCTGCCCCAACGACAGCGACCGCGCCGGCGTCTGCAAAAATGGCTCCATATCCAGCAAAGCGATGAACTCCGCCAGATTGTGCCGAAAACGGTTGGCCGGTATCTTGTAGACGTATTGCAGCAGTTCCAACGATTCGATCACCGGCAAATCCCACCAAAGCATGGTGCGCTGGCCGAAAACGACGCCAATCTTGGCAACGTACTGCTGCCGCGCCTGCCAGGGAACGAACCCGTTCACCACCACTTCCCCACCCGTCGGCGTCAGCAAGCCGGTCAATATCTTAATCGTCGTAGATTTCCCCGCGCCATTCGGCCCCAGGTAGCCCACTAACTCTCCCGGCTGCATGGTGAAACTAATGGCGTCTACCGCCTTCACCAGCCGGTACTGCCGCGCCACTAAATTGCGCACCCCGGCCCAGGTTCCGCGCCGCTGTTGGGCGACTTTGAAATGCTTTTGTAAATTATTCACATAAATCATAAGAGCCTCTTAACATTTACGATTTACCATTTACGATTGACGATTGGTGCGTGCGTCCCAATCGTCAATCGTCAATCCAAAATCGTCAATCGTCACGTTCCTGTGCTTTGATAATGGGTAATGCCAAAACGCCAAAACCAAAGCGCCAGCGCCAGTGTGCCTACCCCTACCAACGGCGCTAAAAAGGGAGCAAAGGGGGGGAAGCCAAACGGGTCAGGCTTGTCCAAAAAATAGAGCGCCGGGTAATAGTTGAGGAAGATGGCGGGCACGACGTAAGTGAAAAAGTGGCGCAGCCCATCCTGGTAGATGCTCATCGGGTAGGAAATGGTTAAGCTGCCGCCGTAGGTGAGAATGTTCATCACCTCAATGGATTCGACTGTCCAAAAGGTGATGGTCGCGCCGATGATGAACAGCCCGCCAAAAAAGCCGACCATACTCACCAGCACCACCGGCAAATAGAGCAGCTTAACGGCCGTCCACGCCACCCCCACCTGCCCCAACGCCAACGCAAAAATACCCATTCCCACCGCGATCTTCGCCAGACGGCGCAGCGCGAACTCCGACCCCAACACCTGCACGGTAATGGGAATAGGACGCAGCAGCAGTTGGTCAAACGTGCCGCGCCGCACTTGCTGCCCAAAGTGCGCCGGGTCAAAACCGCTAAACAACAGGTCCATTATGCCAAAAGCGACCTCCACCAATCCATAGAGAAAAGCCACCTCGCCAATCGTCCATCCCTGAATGGTCTCAAAACGCTGCATCACCAGCGCCAACGAGCCAAACTCCATCGCCACAATCAACCCCGTCGCCAGCAAATCCATGACAAACGAGACGCGATACTGCAACTGGCTGCGCAGCTGTACGCCAAGCAGCCGCCAGTAGATAGTGAATGTACGCCACATGTCAATTCCTTTGTAATCAGTAATCGGTAATCCGTAATCGGTAATCGGTAATCCGTAATCAGTAATTGGTAATCCGTAATCCGTCTGTTCACCGTTCACCGTCCCCCGCCCTATCCGCCTAAAACAACCAGCCGCCGCACGGCCGTGCGCAGCGCCCATTGCCCCATCACCACCAGGCCGACGGCCCAGGCCACTTGCAGCAGCAGCGCCTGTGCCAACGCCGGCCCATCCAGCACGCCAAGATACACCTCCACCACCGTATTCAGCATGTGTGGGAAAGGGGTCAGGGCGGTGAGGCGCTGCACCCAGTCAGGCAAAAAGCGCAGCGGCATCAGAAAACCGGAACAAAACCAGGAAAGGACAAAACTAAAGCGCATAATGCCGCGCGCATTGGGCGTCCAAAAGGCGGGCAAATTGACCAGAAAGCGCCAGGCAAAGCTGACCAGCCAGCTGAGGATGGTGGAAAGAAGTAAAGCAAGCCATTGCACGGCCGTTTGCGGATACGTCAGGTCAAACATCAATGCAAACACCAACATGATCGTCACGCCGCGCAGCAGCAAATTCAGCAGCGCCCGCCCGGCATCCTGCGCCAGCCAAAACGTGAACAAACCTATTGGCTTCAGCAAATCTGTCGCCACCTCGCCGCTGTACACCGACTGCATCAGGTCATACCAGCCAAACATGCTCAGGTAAGCGATCACCGCTTGCGTCAGCGCCATGTAGGTGATCACCCCGGCCACCGTGATCCCTTCCACCTCCTGGCGCGACCCATACAACGCCAGCAGCACCGCCACCCGCAGCAAGCCAAAGAAAAAATTCGTCACCAACCCGGCCAGCGCCGCCGCCCGATACGTCAGATGCCGCCGAAAAGAGCGGCGTACAATCTCGACAAACAATCTCACATTGTTAACTCCTTTTAGTGCGATGGTGGGTTAGTGGGTCAGTGGGTTAGTTTGTTAGCCCATTGGTGGACTACCGCACTACCCGACCACCCGACTCCCACACTACCGCAATAAAAAACGCCCTACTGCCTGTAGAGCAGTAGGGCGTTATGTGGACGCCTACGTGGGTGAAGTATAAACACGGCCTCATCGCCGCCAGCCACCTCGTTGCTGTTTCATGATGGAGAGATGATAGCGGAAACGGCCGTTGCTGTCAAAGAAAATCAACTGAAGTCCGGCGCCGTCATGCGTTTTGACAAATCGCACGACAACTGGTGGCAGGCAAAAACGCCACTATCCAGAATTTAACTTGAGAAATGCCGCACAAACGGTATAATTAACGCGCTGACAAGCAATCTACCACAAGAGGGACGCATCCATGCAAATTTTTCTCATTGCTGTTGGGATCATCATATTGGTGATCATAATCGGGGCTGTACTCGCCTTCGTTTTTGCCCGAATGGATAGGATGGTCGTGGAAGCGCAAAAAAGCGTTGACAAGACCGGCAAAGGGTACAAACCAGCGTTGTCATTAGGATTTAACATCGATCTGGATGCCAATCCGGAGGCGCAGGTCAAAGAAGCGCGCCACCTGGCAGCCAAAAAAGCGGCTTCCCTGCCGCGTGGCGGCAATATGGGCATCGGCCGTTTAGGGCACTCGACCCTGAAAACAGCCTTCGCCGGCGTCAAAGAAGACCCGGTAACGGCCGCCAAAATAGCTGCCATTCATGGTTGGGACGGTGTGCGCAATGGACCAACGGCCGTTGCCGTCGCCGCCGCTCCGACCCCCACCGCCGCCGCTCCTGCCGCCGACGCCGAAGTCAGCCTGGTCCCCGGTAAAGATTACCCCGTCATCGCCATCACCGACGCCATGTCCGACGCCGACAAACGCAAGGCGCGCATTGAAAACGCCAAGGCCAAATCCAAAGCCGCCAAAGCAGCGAAAGAAGCGGCCAAAGACGGCGCTGCTCCGGTCGCCGCCTCGGCCGCTGCGCCCGCTGCTGCCGCTCCGGCCGTCAACCTCGCCGCTGCTGCCGGTGTCCCGGAACCGAATTACATGGAGATCACCGACAGCATGTCACCCGACGATGTGCGCAAAGCGCGTATCCACAACTCCAAGGAACGCTCCAAATACAACAAGGCGCTCAAAGCGGCCGGCGTAGACCCTGAAGCGGCAGCCGCCGCAGAGGCAGCGCCACAACCCGCACCCGCCGCGCCGCCCGCCGCCGCTCCCACACCAGAACCGGCGGCAGCTTTGGCCGGAATTCCTCAACCCGACTACATCGAGATTACCGACGCCATGTCCGCCGATGACGTGCGCAAAGCGCGCATCCAGAATGCCAAAGAGCGGTCAAAGTACAACAAAGCGTTAAAAGCAGCCGGTATAGACCCGCAGTCTGTCGCGTAATCGTTACATCTCCTGACGTCATCACAAACCGCCTGGGCATGTTAGGCGGTTTTTTATTTTCCTTGTGGTTATGTTAGTTGGTTTGAACAAACCAGCAAACTAACCACCTGACAAACTTCTCTAGCAAAACTTAATCGTTCCATTCTCCCACCGCTCCAGAGTTATGAAACAGGTCAACGCCCGTCTCCATGCCCTGCCATATTTGCTGTTGTTGTTAATAGGCGTCGCCTGGTTTTATGCGCCAACGTTGCATTTTGGTTTCATTTGGGATGATCCGCAATGGTTTGGGCGCGTCATCGGCAAATCGTGGCTGGAATTGGTGCAGGCCACGCCCGACTTTCAATTCTATCGCCCCGGCACCATGCTCTATAACCGCCTCTTCTTGCGTCGGGACGGCGTTTTTGCCGTGCTCGCCCTGCACGCGGCGCAGATTGGCTGGCACTTGCTGAACACGGCGCTCTTTTACGCCATCAGCCGCCGCCTGGGATTAACCCGCTGGCGCGCCTGGGCCGCTGCCGCTCTCTTCGCCACCTACCCGTTTGCTTACCAGGCTGTCTCTTGGGCCGCGCCACAGCAGCCGCTGGCAATCGGTTTGCAGCAGGGCGCGTGGCTGGCTTACTTGCACGCGCGGCAGGAAGGCCAGGGAACGCGCCGTTTCTGGCCCTGGTTGACGCTGAGTATCTTCCTATTTATTGTTGCCTTGTCTGTCCAAGAAAGCGGCATCCCTCTTGCGTTCACGCCCTTGTTGTTTGAATGGTTGCAACAAAGAGGTTGTACACTGCGGACGTCGGCAGCCAACATCCTGCGCAGCAACGGCCGTTTTGCCCTCTTTTACCCTGTATTGGCAGCCGCTTATGCACTATGGTGGCTGCATGTGCCACGTCAGAGCGGGATCACCGGGCTATATGGCGATCCAGAAGCAGCCCTGTACCTCCTGCAAGGGTTCATCTACCCTCTGATTGGGCGGCCACATGGCTATCCCCCGGCGCACCCTCTGGCAGCCAATACGGTCTGGCTTATCGGTGTCTTGACGCTTAGCGTATTGGCAGCCGCCGCCACATGGCAGCGGCAGGGACGGCTGGCGTTGGTCGGCGGCGTTTGGGCTGTGTTAGGGCTGTCGCCGGCGCTCATCGGGCTGCCGTTTAGCTACGTCAGCCTGAGTCCACGCCTGCTCTATTATGCCGCCCCGGGCATTGCCTGGTTGTGGATAGCAGCTATCAGCGGGCAAAACGGGCGGCGCACGCCAGGCATACAGTGGATTGGCATGTTGCTCGTGGCCGCGATCCTCATGCACAACAGCCAGATGTTGTCCGCCTTAAACCGTTTGCACCAACCGGGCATTGCCCATATGCAAGAAATGTTAACGGCCATGACCGGGCAAAACGGCCGTTTCCTCTTCATCAACTTCCCCGACCGTTACCAGCCCCAGCGACCTCCATACCCCATCGGCTATTGGGGCGTGACGTTGGCCCCGGTCGTCGTCAGCCTGGGTGAGTTCCCGGCTATGGTCACGACCAGCAAGCCCGACATTCTCTCTTACAGCCTGCCCTGGGTTGACGCCGACGCGCGCGCTAACGGCCCTTATCAGGTAGACATGCGCGGCGTCATTCTCGGCGCTGCCGAATTGTACACGGCCGCCGCCGGGCAAGAGGGCGTTTACGTGTCGCATTATTTACCTGACGGCCGTTTCACCCTGCAACTGGCCGGCAGCCGCATGGTGGGAGCCGCCCCCGCCTGCTCCCTGGTTTTGTTCGACCAGACCATCTGCCTGCACGATGTCCACGTTGCACCAACAGACACGGCCTGGCGCGTGCGGCTTACCTGGTCGGTGGTGACGACCGTAACACCTCACCTCACCATCTTCACCCACCTCGGCGCAGTTGGGCAGCCACCGTTAGCGCAGGCCGATGGCGATGCCTGGCGCGCGCTGCTCCCCCCCGTCCTCTGGCAGCCCGGCGACCTGATCACCGATTGGCGTGAACTGCCGCGCCTGCCCCACGACGACGACCTGTCCATTCAGATCGGCGTCTATAACTGGGTCAGCGAGGAACAATTGGCAGGGGTATTGGTAGAAGGGGGACGGCCGTTGCCCGGCGACGCCTTCACCTACCCGCTACCCCCCTAAGACCTGCCAGGTTTGGCAAATCTGACGGGTCTACAATTGCGTCGCATGGAGCGTAACTGTATACTTTTCGCGGTTTTAATACCCTAATCTGGACAAGCCAGAAAAGAATTTAACGCAAAGGCACAAAGAGAGAAAAGACAAAGAGGCAAAGAAAAAG
>JACSRF010000516.1 GCA_014879875.1 Anaerolinea sp. | reverse complement strand
TTCTTCTTTGCCTCTTTGTCTCTTTGTGTCTTTGCGTTAAATTCTTTTCTGGCTTGTCCAGGTTAGGGAAAGCAGAGCCAAAAATCACTTTGCTCGATACGACGGATGGACCTATCAGCCGCACAGTTGAGCAAGTAGCAACTTGGATCAGGGAAAAGGTGTGACGGTCAATGGGCCAGAGAAGGAAAAATCGAAGCGTGGGTTCACAACTACTTTAAGCGTTGACCGCAGATACAGAGATACCTAAATGAGTCAAGACAACAACGCCTCTTCAACAAAATCGCTGCAAGCTGTGCTGGAAATTATTGAACCGGGTTCTACCTTTGTCGCCATCCACTCGCTGGCCGGCGATTTCTCCAATTCGACCCACCGGGTAGACGGCCGTGCCCCCGACGGCGCTCTATTTCAGGTTGTCACCCGGCGCTACGCCATCTTTGGCGACTATGACCGCGGCGAAAAGGCGCGGCGGGAGTTCAAAACACTGCAACTTTTGAAAAGGCATGGTTTGCCCGTGCCTGACCCTTTGTACCTGGATGACGACGGCGCCATTCTCGGCTCGCCGGGCATCGTCACGCGGTATGCGCCGGGCCAGTTGGCGCTGGCCCCGCCATATCCGGCGCAATGGGCGGAGACGCTGGCCAAAACATTGGCACGCATTCACAAGGTTCCCCTTAACGATGCCAACGCCTCTTTTTTGTTGGACGGAAACAGCGAAGCGCTCTGGTTCTTGAAATCTACGGCGCAGACGCCCCCATACATCAGCGCCCATCCCAAAGGAAGCGCCCTGTGGTCGGCGATAGTAGAATCCCTGCCTAATCTGGAAAAAGTAGCGCCTGTTCTGGTTCACATTGATTACTGGTCTGGCAATATCTTGTGGGACAATGGCTCTATTTCGGCCGTGGTGGATTGGGAAGAGGCGGCGCAGGGCGATCCCGGCATTGACGTCGCCTACTGCCGGATGGATATGATTCTGTGCGGCCTGAGCGAAGCGGCGGATACTTTTCTGGCGACCTACGAGCAAGAAATGGGCCGGTTGGTGGCCAATCTGGGCTTTTGGGAGCTGGCGGCGGCCGTCCGGCCGATGTTCAGCCCGGATGGCTGGATTTCCGAATCGCCGGCGGTAGAGCGCTTTGCTGATTTTGTGGATACGGCCGTTCGGAGATGTCGTTTTTGAGAAATGATAAGGATGCTGGAAACGGCCGTTAACCAACCGCTGCTCAAAAGAATGATTGACCCCCACTACCACAACGTCCTTCGCAAAATCTGCGCCTGCCTGCAAGATTGCCGCTGCCCGTGGGCCATCACCGGCAGTTTGGGACTGTCCCTGTAAGGCATGGCCATGGCAGTAAACGACATTGACATTCAGACTGACCGGTAGGGCGCATTTGAGATTGAAAGCCGTTTGTCTGCCACTGTTGTTGAACCTGTGCGCTATCTGGCCTCTGAGCGAATACGCTCTTACCTGGGCCGGCTGGAAATGGACGATATCCAGGTAGGGGCGTATGGTCGTACACCCCTTGCCCCATGAAATTCTAAAGACCCTTTTGACCGTATACAACAGTTCTATATAATCTCAGTTAAGATGAGGGTGTTGAATAGGGCATCAAATGCAGAAATGGGTCGTTCAAGATCGGTACAATAACACGATCTACCTCACGGAAGAACGGTGGGCACATATTCTTGGGTCACGGCCCGAACTTGAACAGTATTTTGAGCAATTCCTGGAAACATTGCGAACTGGTTATCGTAAGCAAGACGCTTTGATTCCCAACAAATACCGTTACTTCAGATACTTTGATGGATTATTGCCTGATAATAACCATCTGGTCCTCGTTGTGTTATTTAGAACACGACTAGATGAACAAGGGCAATATGTTTCCAATAATTTCGTCGTGACAGGATGGGCCAGCTATATCCTTTCACAAGGGTAAAGAGATGAGTGAACTAACACTCCATGAAACAAATATAGTCGCCAGAGATGGGACCCCAACTCGCCTGGCCTACGATCAAGAAGCTGACATTTTGGAGATTTTTTTCGGCGACAATGTGCCAGCTACCGGTATTGAACTGACGGATCACATCGTCTTGAGAGTTGACCGGAAAAGGCAACGCGCTGTAAGCTTGCTGCTACTTGATTTTTCTATTTTGACAGAACGGACAGTTTATGGCCCACGTAACTTTCCTCTTAACAATCTTGATGAGGCGCCAGCAGACTTACAGGAGTTAGCGATCCGGTTGATTACCTCCTTGCCTGTGAACCAATTCTTGAAAATTTCTCACTTCCAATTCTCGCCAGTGGAGCAGATCCCCTCCGCCTACGTGGAAACTCAACCGGCCCTGTCCACTGTCTAGGGCGGTTGAGTATGAATGATTTCCCCACAGATTCACTGCAAAGGTCTGCCAGATTAAAACGAGAGGCTGACTTTATTCTGCAGGCTGTCAGCCTGTATGAGATTGTGCGGCCTTACGGCCGTATCACGCCCACCGGCAGCTATTACCTCGACGTAATGGCATACCCGGACATTGACCTTTATCTGTCAAAGGTTTCGGTCGCCGAGTTGTTCGCCATTGGCGGACAGTTGGCCGCCTGCGACATGGTCTACCAGGTCGTCTTTGAGAAGTCGCAGACGACCCGGCTGCCCGGCGGTTTGTACCTGAAACCGCGAATCAGATACGGGGAATGGGAACGGCCGTGGAAGATTGACATCTGGTCGCTGGCCGACGAGGTAATAGACCGGCAAATGGCCGAGATACACCGCTTCAAACAGACGATGACGGCCGAAATCAGGGAGCGCATCATCCGCTACAAACATACCATTCTGACAGACAGCCGACGGACGCCGATGTACAGCGGCTACCACATCTATAAAGCGTTCATTGACGAAGGCTTGACTGATTTTCAGGCGGTTACAGCCTACCTGGTTGCGCAGGGCATTCAGGTGGATTAAGGTGAATCAATCAACATGGCAAACCTGATAACTTTAGCAAATCCTCAATTACCCATTACCTTACAATATCCCGATCCAACGCCGCTCGGCTGCAAGGTGAATGTGATTGAAAAAACGGGTGACATCAGCTATCGAATTCACCTTGTTTCTGAGGGGTCATCAGAAATCTATTTTGAAGTAGGTAAATACCTCAATCTGTCCATTTCTGAAGCTGTCAACTTATTCAAAAACGAACTTGTTGAAAACATCAGTAATGTGGAAATTAGCGCGGTGATAACCACCATTGTTGCGTCTCAGCCTGCATACTATTTAACTATTCGATGGCCGTCAAAGCAAAGAAGGGTTGTTTTCATAGAGCATGAAGCAAAAACCTACCGGATAATTCTCGATCCGCTTTCCGACATAAACGAACAGATTTTGAAAACGTTTGCATTTAAAGCCTTCCAAAAGGAATAGTTCGATTCCCATGACAGACGTTCTGAGCCGGGCCTGTGATTATGCCAGGGATATCGAGCGCGTTATTGCGCTGCTGCTCAACTATCGCACGGCCGTCAACCTGCACGATACCTACCCCCACCCCTGGCGACTGCGCCTGCTGCTTTCCTCCAGAGTGTGGGACGCGGCGCAAGACAGCCGGATTTGGGAAGACGCGAACGGCCGTCCAGCAGCGTTTGCCATGCTGTGGCGTCGCCGCCCTGACTCGCCCTATCTGGCGCTGGAGCGGTTCGTCGATCCCGCTGGCGTTACCGATGATCTGATCCCCGCTGTGTTGCAATGGGCTGCGGCGCGGGCGCAAGCGATTGCCCAGGAACTGGGCGAACCGTTGACTTTGCATACCAACCGGCTGGCAACGGCCGTTCACCCCCACGATCCGCTCGAAACATACGGCTTTACGCCGCTGCCGCCCGACCCGGACGCGCAGGGCGTCTACTTCGCCCGGCCGCTGCCAGACGATATTCCCGCGCCCACCCTGCCGCGCGGCTACCTCATTCGCCCGCTGCAAAGCGCCGCTGAACTGGAAGCGTATGGGGAGTTGTATGATTTTACGGCCGTTCACCCCCACCACCGCCAGGAGATGTTCGACAGCGACGAATACAACCATCTCGTCGCCGTCGCCGACACGGGGCAGTTTGTCGCCTACTGCGAATACGCTTTTTGTCGGGCAGAATGGGCGCAGAGCGGCCGTCGCCGGGGCTGGATTGATTACATTGGCGTGCGGCCAGAGAATCAGCGGCAAGGGCTGGGACGGGCCATGCTTCTGGCCGGGCTGCGCCAGTTGCAGGCGGCCGGCGTGGAAGTGGCGCTGCTGGGGACGATGAATTCAAACAAAACGGCCGTCAACTTGTATGAGACGACGGGTTTCACGCGCCTGGCGACTCCAGAAACGCCAGCCTATCAGAAAATCTACTGGCCCCATGCTTGAAAAACCGGACATTTCCCCTGCAAAGATTGCCGCCTGTTTACAGACCGCGTATGGCGTAACGGCCGTCCAGATCATCTTCCTACCGCTGGGCGCAGACCAGAACACCGCCGTTTATCGCATCGAAACCGGCGACGAAACCGCCGGCGAAACCGCCCACTTTCTAAAGTTGAGAAGCGGCGTTTTTGACGAAACGGCCGTTACCCTCCCCCAATTTCTCCACGACCAGGGAATCCGGCAAATCATCACCCCTCTGACAACAAAAACCGGGCAGCTTTGGACAACCCTCGATAGCTTTACAGCTATCCTTTACCCTTTCGTAGACGGCCATAACGGGCGGGAAGTCAAGCTGTCGGCGGCGCAGTGGCATGAATTTGGCGCGGCGCTGAAAAAACTGCATACGCTGGCCGCGCCGCCAACCATAAGAGCTTATCTCCGACAAGAAGCGTATGCACCCCGCTGGCGCGAGATGGTCAAGATGTTTTTAGAGCGCGTCCAGAGCGACGCATACGACGATCCGGTGGCGCTGGAATTGGCCGCGTTTCTGCGAAGCAGGCGCGCTGAGATTCTCGACCTGGTTCAGCGGGCGGAACAATTGGCAAAGTCGTTATCGAGAGAATCCCCGGAACTTGTCTTGTGCCACGCCGACATCCACGCCAGCAACGTTTTGGTTAACGGCCGTGACGCCCTCTACATCGTGGACTGGGACGACCCGCTGCTGGCCCCCAAAGAGCGGGATTTGATGTTCATCGGCGGCGCGCAGGGATTTGTCGGCTATGATGCCCAGGAAGAAGAAGCGCTGTTTTACCGCGGCTATGGCCTGGTCACGCTCAACCCGCGGGCGCTGGCCTATTACCGCTACGAACGAATCATTGAAGACATCGCACTCTATTGCGAGCAACTGCTTTTGTCAAACGAAGGCGGCCAGGATCGGGCGCAATCTCTGCGCTACCTGGTCTCGAACTTTCTGCCCGCCGGTACGATAGAGGCGGCCCGCAGGGCGGACAAGAGGTATGAAACGGCATAAAAACAGCTTTACTTATCCTCGATCCGCAAAATGATTTCTTTGGCGACGATAATCCGAACCTGACTGAATTCCAGGCGGCCGTACCCACTATCAATGCTGCTATCGCCCTCTTTCGCCAGCGCGGATGGCCGCTCGTTTTTGTGCAGCACAGTTCCGCCAGTAAACCGGCCGGTTCATACGCCTGGGCCATTCACGAACAGTTCGACTGCCGGCCAGACGATATGCGGCTATCCAAGCGACATTACAACGCCTTCTGGGAGACCGAGTTGGACGCGCTGCTGCAATCAGACGGGGTTGACCTGGTCGTCGTGGCCGGCTACGTCGCCGAGTTCTGCGTACTGTCCACCACACGCGGGGCGCTGGAACGCGGCTATCGCAGCGCAATTTTGGCAGAGGGCATTGCCGGGATGAACGGCCGTTACACCCAATTCACCCTGGAGTTATCGCCGCGCATAACCCTGGCGGAATTGGAGTTGATATGAAATCCATAAACGACCTTATCCAATCAGCAGTTGAAGAAAAAGCGGCCATCGGCGCGGCCGTAGCCATTTTGCAGGGCGGCGAAATCGTCTTTACCGACGGTTTTGGTCTGGCCAGCGTGGAACTCCCCCAGGTCAAGGTCACGCCGCACACCCTGTTTGCCTATGGCTCCATCTCCAAAAATATCTGCGGCGCCCTGATTATGCGCCTGGTAGAGAAGGGGCTTTTGCGTCTGGATACGCCGATTGTTCACTATTTGCCTGACTTGCGCTTCAGCCAGAATGAAGCCTACGGCCGTCAAATCACCCTGCGCCATATATTAAGCCACACATCGGGATTGCCGATGGCCGGGAAATATTGGGGGCCGCGCGATCCCGATTCGCTGCGACGCTCTGTCTACGAGCAGGTAGCCCATTTTGCCTTTCTGGCCGAGCCGGGCGCCATTCATCTCTACAGCAATATGGTCTTTTGCCTTGCCGGACATATCGCCGAAGCGGTGACCGGCCGTTTTTACGACGACCTGGTTCAGGAGTACCTATTTGACCCTCTACAGATGAGGCGAACGACCTTTGATCTCTGCGCAGCCATAACCTACTCACTGGCCCTACCCCATGAAAGCGACCCGGACGGCCAGCTCCACCTTTTGCGCCCGCTGCCCGACAATGGCAGCGGCCATCCATCCAGTTTTGCCCTCGGCCCTATCGCCGACCTGGCCAACCTGGCACGAATGTACCTTAACCAGGGTCAGTTTGACGGTGGGCAATTTTTGACCGCCGCCTCCATAGCTGAAATGCAGCGGCTTCACGCCAGCCGCCGCATTACCAGCGCGGCCCACCCGCTGGCCCACCCCAACGGCGGATTTGGCCTGGCGTTTAACGTCGGCCGCTACAAAGGGCGGCGCGTCGCCAGGCATGGGGGCATGACCCCCGGCTATAACTGCTTCTTTGACCTCTTTCCTGATGATCGCGCCGGCGTTGTGGCGCTCACAACCTATCTGCCTGAACATGAGGGGCGGCTGGTAGAGTTGGTCGCCGCCTTGTATGATTACGCCCTGGAATTACCCCATGAGGGCGTCGTTTATCTTGATAAACCGAAGGCCATCTCTCTCGACGCCGATCAGTTGCGGCCATACGGCGGCGACTACTTGAACGTCGAGACGGCCAATCTGGCGACGTTCCTTGTCGTTGACGGTAAGCTGACCCTGCAACGAGGAGAAGAAATCCTGCCGCTCATCCCCATCGGCAACGATGAGTTTTACGCTCAAGTTTCGGAGACGTACCGACTATCGGTAGCTTTTCTGTTCAATTCAGATGGAAAAGCCGCTCACGCGCTGATTGGCGGACAGCCCTATCATCCTATTGCCTTAGACCCTGCCTTCACGCCAGATTCGCGCCTCTGGCGTTCGTTTGCCGGCGTCTACAAAGATCCGAGCAATATGGACAAAGCGGACATTCTCACGGTTCGCCCGGAAGACACCGTTCTGTATATTGCCGAGGGGGATTACGAAGTTGCTGCTAAAGCGATAGACGGCCGTTGTTTCTTGAGCAAGTTGGGCCTGATTGAATTTGAAGACGCGCCGGCGCAAGATTTGCAGATATTGATCCGGGGTAAGGCGACCCGTTACTATCCGTTGGCTGAACAAGAATATCGCGCCAACGGCGTCATCCGATACCTGGTTGACGTACCGCCAGGCTGAATATGCAGATAAGCAGTGGCTTACCGGCCGAACTCAGAGAATCACAAGAGAGAGCAGCCCAATTATGGAGATACAAAATGAGCGATAATCTGCGGGGTCAGCGTTTTATGGCCGTTAATCAGGGAATTAGGAGTAACTGCAAAACTTGCCAGATGCTTGCCCAACGCGATTCAGGAGATACGCCGCTGTGGGACAACATCTACCGAACGCCTTACTGGGACCTGGTTCACAGCTACAATACAGCTTTGCCCGGTTGGCTGGTTTTGGTGGCTCGCAGACATATAGCGGCCATCGCTGAATTGACCCCAGATGAAGCGGCAGAACTAGGCAGGCTATTACCGGTTGTATCGCAGGCGTTGCAAAAGATTGTCGGCTGCCAAAAGACCTACGTGGTTCAGTTCGCGGAGCATCCAGAGCATCCGCACGTTCATTTTCATGTCATCCCCATAACGGCCGATCTACCAGCGGGAAAACGCGGCCCAGGCGTCTTTAGCTATCTTGGCGTCCCTGAGGAAGAAAGAGTAAGCGAGACGACGATGAACGAGATCGCCACAAAAGCGCGCGATTTTCTCTTGTAAGCAAGGGCGGGTAGAACATGATTTCCATCAGCGTAGATAAAGCATGGTTGTACGAGAAATACCGGCTGCCCTATGCCAGTGAGGCGGTTGATGATCTGTTGCAGCGCATCGGCGACGCGCCGGTAGTGGCCGATGTCGGCGCGGGCACAGGGCAACTGGCCAGACTATTTGCCGAGAGAAGCGAAAAGGTCTACGTCGTGGAGCCGCAGTCGGCCATGCGGCAGGTGGCAACGGCCGTTTTATCCAACCTCCCTACCATTGACATCCGGGCCGGATTGGCCGAGGAGATACCCCTGGCCGATAATGCGGTTGACCTCATTGTCATTGGCAATGCCTTCCACCGCTTCAAGCCGGAAGCGTGCGCCGAACTGCGGCGCATTCTCAAGCCGCAGGGATGGATTGCCCTGTTTACCTACACTTTTGTGAACAAAGCGTTCACCGATATGTTGTTCTCCGGGCTGGCCGCCTTGAATGACGTGGCCGGTAAGATAGAAAAAAGGTGGCACAAAACGCCGGTGTCAGAGTTGTTTGGTCACGACCAGCTTCAAATCCTGCGTTATCATCAGGTACACAGCGAAGATTGGCCCGCCTTTTGGGGCGCGGCCCGTGCCGGGATTGAAGCGCCAGAGCCGGACGAGCCAGCCTTTGCCCAATTTGAGGCGCTTAATCGGGAAGTTTTCGCTGCCTTTGCCGTGAACGACATGATTCAGGTTGATTATGAAACAGTCGTCACCTTTGGACGGCCGCTTTTAAGATGAGCTAATCGGCTGCCGTTGCTTTGGCTCTGTGAATTCGTTGTAAAGGAACCATGTTATTCTTCTAACCTGGACAAGCCAGAAAGATATGGTTCTTCAGGATTTCGTGGGGTCCTGCCCTTCAGCAACCTCAGGGCAGGCTGTGATGCGTGACACGTGATGCGTGAATACTCTCTTGGTCACCCATCACGCATCACGGGCTGTTACCCCCCTGAATTCCCAAAGAGCCGTTTGTGTTGGCGTAAGGAACGAGAATTAAACAACTTGCTCATTTTGTTTGACAGAATGAACCTTTTGCCCCGATGACGA
>JACSRF010000473.1 GCA_014879875.1 Anaerolinea sp. | reverse complement strand
GATTTCATGGGGTTCGGCGTGACATGTGACGAGTGATGCGTGTGGTCTCTCTGGTCACGCATCACTCGTTACGCATCACGGCCTGTCAACCCCCTGAGTTCCCAAAGAGCCATTCTTTTCTGGTTTATCCAGGTTAGGAGGCTCCTATTCCGAAATTAACGACTTACGAAACGGCCCCCCCGCGCGAACGCGCTTTTTTGGTGGGGGCAGAACTGAAACAGGAACGGCCGTTGCTCTCTGTCGCCGACAGTTTGGACGAATTGGCGCGGCTGGCAAATACGGCCGGATTAGAAGTAGTTGGCCGCGCCACCCAACGGTTTGACCAGCCCAATCCGGCCACCTACATTGGCGCGGGCAAGGTAGAGGAGGTCAAAATGCTGGTGGAGGAAACTGGCGCTGACGTGATCATTTTTGATGACGAGCTAACGCCACGACACCAGCGCGAATTAGAAAAGATATTTGGCGAAAATATCAAACTGTTGGATCGCACGGCGCTGATTTTGGATATTTTCGCGCTGCACGCCCAAACCCATGAAGGCAAACTACAAGTGGAATTGGCGCAGTTGGAGTATCGGCTGCCGCGCCTGACGCGCATGTGGACCCACCTGGCGCGGCAGGCGGGCGGACGCGCCGGCGGGGCCACTGGCGGCGTTGGGCTGCGCGGCCCTGGTGAAACACAGCTTGAGGTTGACCGGCGCGAGATTGGGCAGCGCATTGCGCACATCAAGTCACAGTTGGACGTGGTACGCGCGCGCCGCAGCCAACACCGCGCCAAACGGCAGCAGACAGAACTGCGCGTGATTGCCATTGTGGGGTATACCAATGCGGGTAAATCAACCCTGTTGAACTGGCTGAGCGGCGCGAACGTGTTGGTGGCGGATATGTTGTTTGCCACGCTGGATCCAACGACGCGCCGGGTGACGCTGCCCAGCGGTCAGGAAGTGCTGTTCACCGATACGGTGGGATTTATTCAGAAATTGCCCACGCAAATTGTGGCGGCGTTTCGCGCTACGCTAGAAGAAATTCAGGATGCGGATGTGCTGCTGCATGTGGTGGATGCGACGCACCCGCAGGCTGCAGCGCAGATTGAGGCGGTTGAGGATACGCTCGCTGAACTAGAAATTGACCATTTGCCGATGGTCGTCGCCTTGAATAAAGCGGATTTGCTGCCCGAAGACGCTGACCCAATTGCCGATTTGGGGGTGGAAGACCCGGCGGTGTTGGTTTCGGCGCAGACAGGGACGGGGATGGATGCGTTGCTGACGACGTTGGAAGCAGCCTTGACGCAGTATCTTCAGCCATTGCACGTTCTGCTGCCTTACCAACGAGGCGACCTGGTGGGCTTGCTGTATGAGCGGGGCCAGGTGGATGCGGAGACGCATGGTGAAGAGGGGGTGGAGGTTTACGGCCGTTTGCCAGCCCGCCTCTTCCCCTATTTTGACGCTTATCGCCTGGACAAATGAATAGTAGTATGAACGCGAAAACATAGAAAGTCAGAGAAAGATAATGTCCAAACTGATTGCCTTCGGATGGTACGGTGGTAAATATTCTCATCTAGATTGGTTACTCCCGCTCCTGCCTAAAGCGACTCACTACTGCGAGCCGTTTGGTGGCAGCGCGGCCGTACTTCTCAACAGGATGCCTTCCCCAGTCGAAACCTACAATGACATTGACGGCGAGGTTGTGAATTTCTTTCGCGTTCTCCGTGATCAACAGGAAGAACTTATTAAAGCTATTGGCCTAACGCCTTTTTCTAGAGAAGAGTTCAGGATTGCTGCGGAGGAATCGCTAGATGGGATTTCTGACCTGGAGAGGGCTCGCCGCTTCTTTGTGCGGGCAAGGCAAGTTAGAACAGGGCTGGCGCAGACAGCCAGCGTGGGCCGTTGGGCTCATTGTAAGCTGACCAGCCGGGCAGGGATGGCTGGAGCCGTCTCTCGTTGGCTTGGTAGTGTTGAAGGTCTTTCTGAGATTGTACAGCGTCTCTTACGGGTGCAAATTGAAAATGCGCCAGCGATTGAGGTAATACAGCGCTACGATAGTAGCGAAACCCTTTTTTACTGCGATCCCCCTTATCCTCATGGCTCAAGGTCAGATGTGAACGCCTATGGCTTCGAGATGAAGGATAGGGAGCACCGAACGCTTGCCGAAGTTTTACACAATGTGCAAGGAAAAGTTGCTATTTCTAGCTATCATTGCAAACTCATGGATGACCTTTATGGTGATTGGAATTACATCGAATCTACCCCGAAAAAGGCTCACTCAACGAACACTCGGTCAGACAATGTGAAGCAAGATCGCGTAGAGGTTCTTTGGATCAACTACGAAATATTTGAATCTGACTTTCTCGAAGAGTACCAGTCCCTAATTTTAGTCGAGCCGGAAAGTTCGGTGAGTCAACCAGTAAAAGAGGCGTTTCTTTCAATGAGGCAGGCAGCAGAAGCCGGCTAAGCCGGCGTTAGACTGTTTGCTTGTAACAGTAGCAAAACAATAAGATGAGTCGTCTGGTTCTAACGTGTTGTTTTAGGCGACTTTTTCTGTCCAGAATGCTATTAGTAACAAAATCCGTTAGAATCAGAAAGTTCTGACCTGGCAGGTTTTTGGGGGCGTATTTGATAGGCGTCCCCTGATAAAAACTTTCAGGTCTGCACGGTTGACGAGCGAGGAGCGCATGAAATTTGATAACTTTATGAACAATCTACTGGATAAATTGAGCGGTTTTTTTGCGGCCTGGCCGGGGATATTACCGATTGTTGGGATGCTTTTTGTGATTGTCAATTTGATCTTACAGATTTTCCCTGGCCCAGGCAGCGGTTGGTTTGTGGATAGTCATTTTTTGCTGCACATTGGGGTCATCATCACCATCATTGGCATGTTGCTGATTCGCGCGCTTAGCCGCGATTGATGTCGTGAACAGTAATCCGTAATCCGTGAACCGTAATCCGTTTACGGACAACGGGCAACGGATTACGGACAACGGACTACGGTTTGCATGGAAAACGTTTCACAGATTGAGTTACTCGCGCAGCGCCCACCGGTACAGGCGGCGCTGCGTAGTTTTTATACCCGCCAGCAGGAGATTGTTGAATTAATTATTGCGATTCAGCAAATCCCGGCGCCGACATTTGCTGAGGCGGAACGCGCCGCGTATATGGAGCAGCGTTTTGCGGGGTTGGGGCTGGCGGATGTGGCGCAAGATGGCCTGCATAATGTATACGGCCGTTTCCCCGGTCACTCCCCCACCGCAACCCCTCTCGTCATCTCCGCTCATTTGGATACCGTCTTCCCCGCTAACACGGACCTGACCGTGCAGCGCAAAGATAGCCTGATTTACGGCCCAGGGATTGGCGATAATTCGGCCGGGCTGGCCGGCTTGTTGACGCTGGCGCAAACGCTGCGCGATTTTGCCCTGCGCCCGGCGGCCGACATCTGGTTTGTGGCGAATGTGGGCGAAGAGGGGATGGGGGACTTGCGCGGAATGCGCGCCGTGGTAGAACGTTTTGGCCCTGGCGCGCTGTACATTGTGTTGGAGGGAGGTCTGTACGGGCAGATTTGCCATCAGGCCATTGGCGTGCGCCGGTTTCGCCTGGACGTAAGCGGGCCGGGCGGCCATTCCTGGGGCAGCTTTGGCGCCACCAGCGCCATTCATGTGCTGGGGCGGATCATTGCGGCGATTGCTGATCTGCAAGCGCCACAAACACCGCGTACCACCTATAACGTTGGCCTGATCGAGGGAGGTACGTCTATCAACAGCATTGCCCAAAAAGCGAGCTTGTGGCTGGATTTACGCTCGGAAGATGCGGGGGCGCTGCGGCAGTTGGAGGCGAATGTGAACAAAGTGGTGCAGGAAGTGGTGGCGAAGTTCCCGGAAACGGCCGTTGCCATGCACCTGGTTGGCGACCGACCGGCCGGCAAAATTCCCCGGCAAACCCCACTGGTGAGCTGGGCCGAGGCCGCCTTACAACACGTTTCCCAGGAGACCATCACTTACATGACGGGCAGCACCGACACCAACATCCCGCTCAGCCAGGGCATTCCGTCCGTTTGCATTGGCCTGACTCGGACCGGTCATGCGCATCGCCTGGATGAGTACCTGGACACCACGTTTTTGCCGCAAGGGTTAAGCCAGTTGCTCTTGTTGACGCTCACCGCAGCCGGTTTTTAGGAGCAGAATCGGTAGTAGGCACTTTAGTGCCGTCGGAAGGCGATGAATCGCCTACTACAAACGTCGCCTACTACAAACGTATTTTTGAAGGAGTTTGAGGTATGAAGTTTGAATTGACCGCAGAACAGCAAGATTTTCGTCATTTTGTGCATGAATTTGTGGCGAAAGAGGTAAAGCCCAGGGCGCGCCACACCGATGAGACGGGCGAGTTTAACTGGACGGCCGTCCATAAAATGGGGCCAATGGGCTTGTTAGGCTTAGAAGTGCCGGAGGCGTATGGCGGCGCGGGCGTGGACGCGATCAGCGCGGCCATTGCCATTGAGGAGTTGGGCTGGGGCTGCGCCTCAACCGCCCTGGCCGTGTCGGCGCATAATGGGTTGGCGCTGGGGCCGGTGGTCGCCTATGGCAGCGAGGCGCAAAAGCAAACCTGGCTGCCCCGTCTGGCAACAGGCGCAGGCAAGCTGGCTTCCCTGTCGCTGACCGAACCGGGCGCGGGGTCTGATTTGCAAGGTGGGGTGCGCACAACGGCCGTCAAAGAAGGCGACTCCTGGATCATTGACGGCAGCAAAATGTGGATGACCAACGCCTCCATCTCTGACCTGCTGGTCGTGCTGGTGCGCACAGACCCGGCCGGGGGCAGCCGCAGCCTCAGCCACATCCTGGTCCCGGCCGACACGCCGGGCATCGCCATTGGCCCGGCAGAGAAGAAGATGGGGTTGGCCGGTTCACCGACACACGCCGTTACCTTTACTGAAGTGCGCGTTCCATTGGAGAATTTGCTCGGCAGAGAAGGGCGTGGTTTGCACCAAACCCTGGCGACCCTGGACAGCGGCCGTGTGAGTATTGGCGCGTTGGCCGTGGGGATTGCGCAGGCGGCTTATGAAGCGGCCGTCAAATACGCCCACGAGCGTTCCACCTTTGGCAAACCGATTGCCGAGCATCAAGCCGTGCAGTGGATGTTGGCCGACGCCGCCACCGAAATCCAGGCAGCGCGCCTGATGGTCTATTGGGCCGCCTGGCACAAGGCGCAGGGCAAGCCGTACACGAAAGAAGCGGCGATGGCCAAATTGTTTGCCACGGAAGTCAGCGAGCGCGTTTGCCGCAATGCCATCCAGGTTCACGGCGGCTATGGCTACAGCCGCGAGTTTGAAGTGGAGCGCATGTACCGCGACACCCGCCTGATGACCATTGGCGAAGGGACTAGTGAAATCCAACGCCTGGTGATTGCGCGGCACATTTTGGGGCTGTCGTAAAGAGCGCTGCGGACATCAAATTTTTATGTTGCGCATGTCGGCAGCCAGAACGTAGGGAAAGAGTGGAGACAGAGACGGCCGTTTTGTGTCATGCTAAGGTCATTAATCGGTGGTGGTGAAAGAGACGATGAGTGAGTTGACGATAAAGGGGCGCATATTGGCCCTTGATTTAGGGGAAAAGCGCATTGGCGTGGCCGTCAGCGATGCCACGCGCACCATTGCCAGATCGTTGACTGTGCTGCCGCGCAAGTCGCGCCGCGAGGATCATGAACGCATCGCCCGCATCATCGCCGAGCAGCAGGCCAATTTGCTGGTGGTGGGGCTGCCCATTCCGCTCAATGGCGTGGAAGGCGAAAAGGCGGCCTGGGTGCGCGACTACACGGCCGAACTGCAACAGCACATCCCCATCCCCGTCGTTTTTTGGGATGAGGCGCTGACGACAGTGCAGGCGTATGACAGTCTGCGCCAGCGCGGTAAACGAGCCAAACAGGCCAAAGAGCGCATAGACGCAGTGGCCGCGGCCTTTATTTTGCAATCTTACCTGGACGGTGAACGGTGAACGGTAATCGGTAATCAGTAACCGACCACCGATAACCGATTACCGATTACCGACAACCCGCAACCGGTTCCTGACAAGGAGTCTGACAATCGGCAATTCACAATCCGAAACTCGCAAGCGCCAGGACCCTTACGCCAAACGCTCTGGTATAGGGCGCTGGTTGTGGCGGTTAGCTTTGTTGTTCATGGTGGTGGTCAGTTGTGCGCTGGCGCTGATGGTGGTCTACGGCCGTTACCAGCAAGCCCAAGCCACCGCCCTGGGCAGCGGCGCGCCCAACCTGAACCCCGTCGAACGCGCTTATTTGCAAAACTACCTCTCGACGCGGCAGGAACAGTTGGCGGGGCCGGCGGGCAGCGCCATCGTGCCCGTGCGCCTGACCATCACCCCAGGCGAGACGGCGCAAGCCATCACCAATAACCTCGTCGCCGCCGGAATGCTCAACGACGCCCAACTCTTTCTCAACTACCTGCGCTATCATGGCCTCGATTCGCAGTTAGAGGCCGGCGATTTCACCCTCTCCCCCTACCTGACCATCCCGGAATTGGCGCGCGCGTTGAGCGAAGGGTATGCTCAAGACATCACCCTGCGCTTTTTGGAAGGGTGGCGGTTAGAAGAGATGGCGCGTTACCTGGCTGTGACCACCCCGGCGCGCATCAACGCCGACGCCTTCCTGGCCATCGCGCGGCGGCAAACGGATTTTGATGTCAGCGCGTATGATTTTTTGGTCTCGCTGCCCGCAGAGGCGACGCTGGAAGGGTACCTGTTCCCGGATACCTACCGCGTGCCCCAAGACGCCGACGCCGTCTATCTGGTAGATGCCATGCTCGCCAACTTTGGGCAGCGCGTAGACCCTGGGCTGCGGCAGGCGTTTGGCGCGCAGGGTTTGTCATTGCGCCAGGCGGTGACGCTGGCTTCGATTGTTGAACGGGAGGCGGTGGTGGTGGCGGAACGGCCGCTCGTCGCCAGCGTCTTTTACAACCGGTTAGCACAGGGGATGCGCTTGCAGACAGACCCCACCGTGCAGTACGCGCTGGGCTACCAGGCGGCCACAGACAATTGGTGGAAATCGCCGCTGGCGCTGGCCGATTTGCAGGTAGATTCCCCATACAACACCTACCTGATCCCCGGTCTGCCCCCCGGCCCCATTGCCAATCCTGGCCTCGCCTCTTTGCAAGCCGTCGCCAACCCATCCACGAGCGATTACCTCTTTTTCGTGGTGGATTGCACCGCGCCGACGGCCGGCGTCCACGTATTTAGCGTCACCTATGAAGAGCATCTGGTTTATGTGCAGCGCTGCCGCTGAGAATGCGGAACGGGGAATGCGGAATGCGGAATGGGGGCGGCGCGGCTGCCTGTTGCTGTCATTACTGCTGCTGTTGTTGGCCGGCTGCGCCAGCGTGCAGCCGGTGGTGAAGGTGGGGCTGGTGGGACCATTTGAGGGGGCGCAGCGCGCGATTGGGTATGACGTGATTTACAGCGCGCGGCTGGCGGTGCGTGAAATCAATGCGGCGGGGGGCATTGGCGGCTATCGGGTGGCGTTGGCGGCCCTGGACGACAGCGGCGACCCAGAGTTGGCGCAGCAAGTGGCGGCGGCGTTGGCTCTGGACCCGGCGGTGATGGTGGTGATTGGGCATTGGACGGCAGAGACAACGGCCGTCGCCGCCCCCATTTACGCCCAGGCCGGGCTGCCCTTCATCCCCGCCGGCGCGCCGCCCATCGGCGCCTTCCCGCCGGCGCAGCTTCCCGCTGACTTTCACGCCGCTTACGAAGCGGTGACGCCCTTTGACGAGACAGCCGGCCCGTATGCCGGCGCGGCTTACGACGCTTTCCAATTAATCTGGCAGGCCATGGCCGCGGTGGTGGAGAGCGAGGGGGTGGTGGGGCGCACGGCCGTTGGCCGCACGGCCGTTGGCCGCGCTCTCGTTAACCGTACCTATGAGGGTATGACAGGATTGGTTTACCTCAGGGCGAGTGAAGAGGAAGGGCGCTGACACCTGATTTCATCCCTGGCCTGAAGTTGAACGAAAAAGCTATCATGACAGACATTGGCAGCATTGCTCAGTTCAGCCACAGCGCCGACTTGTTGCATGGACGAACGGGAAAGTTTAGCCTACATTTTTGAAGGAGGCACGATGTTACAACGGGTATTGGGTTTGATCATCACATTAATTGCCCTGGCCGGGCTTGGGCTGAGTGTGTGGGGCGCGCAGGCAGCCCACCGCGCGGTGGACGCTTTTGGCGCGGAGACGGTAAACGTGCTGACGCTGACCTCGCAGACGTTGGATACGATACAAGATACGCTGCTGCTGACCAAAGAGGCGACGGGGACGATCAGCGAGGGCGTGACCACAATGGAAACGACGGCCGCCGACGTCGGCATGGCCATCAGCCAGACACGGCCGTTCATGGACCAGATCGCCACCATCGCCAGCGAAGATTTGCCAGAAACCGTCGAAGCGATTCAGGCCACCATCCCTACCGCCGCCGATGCGGCCGCGGCCATTGACGATACGCTGGTGGCGCTGAATAGATTCCGCATTGATGAAACAATCCCCATCATCAACTACAGGATCAATTGGAGCCTGGGCATCAATTACAACCCCGCGACCCGCCTCGACCAATCGGTGACGGAAATTGGCGACAGCCTGGACGAACTGCCTGGCCGTCTGCGCAGCCTGAAAGTGTACATCAACGTCGCCAACAACAATTTGCAGACAATTAGCGATGACGTGTATGCCATTGCCGATGATTTAACGGCCGTTAACGGCCAAATCAGCGAACTCAACCTGCTGCTAGATGAGTATCTGGCAACCGTCACCATCCTCAACGACACCAGCCGCCAAACCCGCGCCCGTATAAGCGCGCAATTAGAGAGTGTCAAATTGGGCATCACTGTGGTTATGATCTGGGTGGGGCTGGCGCAGTTAGCCCCGCTGTACCTGGGAGTTGAGTTATTGTTGGGCAAACGTCGGGCATCGTGAGTCGTGAGTGGGTATTGTTGGCGTCGGACATGGGCGTCGCTGCCGACTTCCAACGCGCGACTCCCGACTCACGACTATGAAGATACCTTTCCTTTACTTTACGTTCCTGATACTGCTGCTGGCCGCTTGTGCCGGCGGCGCCGGCCCGCCGGAGATGGCCGTCGGCGAGGCGCTGCTGCCAACGCCGACGTTAGAGCCGACGCCCACCCTGCTGCCCGCACTGGCGACGTTACAGCCAACCACCAGGTTGGCCGGGGAAATGGCCGTTGGGGCAACGGCCGTTGTCTCAA
>JACSRF010000561.1 GCA_014879875.1 Anaerolinea sp. | reverse complement strand
GGAAATAGGTCCAAATGATTTGTATGATTCTCATGGTTTTGTCTGGTTCGTAGTAACCGCTTCAATGGTCTGGGCGACTATTGAAGCTTAAAAATTTATGGCTCTTTGGGAATTCAGGGGGTTGACAGCCCATGATCCGTGATCCGTGACCAGAGAGCATTCGCGCATCACGTGTCATGTTTCACGCATCACGTCAGGCTCGATCCCGCGAATTCCCAAAGAGCCGAACTATTTGCTGACAAGTTCTAAGCGCCAAAAGCGGCGTAACGCTTGACGCCGGCGCGCCAGATGAGCTTGACGGCCGCTACACCCAAAATTGTCCAGATAACCTGCGCCAGCAGCCCCCACCAGATGTCCGCCGTGCTGACGCGCGCCAGCAGTAGTTCCGCCGGAAAGCTCAACATCCAGCGATACGGGGAAAATGTGGCGATGGTTTGCAGCCAATCTGGCAGCAGCGCAACGGGAGCTAACTGGCCGGCCAGGAAAATTTTACCCAAAAAGTACATGCGAATAATGGCGTTGACGCGGGTTGTCCAAAAGGCGATCATCGCTAAGGCCCAGCCCCACAAAAATTGGATGGAAAAGGCAAGAATGAGAGATGGCGCAAAGGCCACCGTATGGATGACGGTAAAGCTGGAGGCGGGTTTAAAGATGAGAATGAGGACGGCCGCCGCCGGGAACATGACGAGGGAGGTGATGGCCTTGTAGCTGAGGTTTTCGGCGACGTCGGCATGAATGGGGTGCAACGGCCGTAACAGCAGCGGTGACAACAGCCCTTCCCGAATGCGGTAATCATATTCCCACATGTGCCAGGTGAAAGCGAGATGGTTGACAACCATGGTGGCGATGAAATACGCGGCAAAATCGGGCACGGTGAACCCGTTGACCTCGCCGCCGCTGGCCTGCGCCACGTTTGTCCACACCACCAGGTAAACGACGGGTTCGATGACAATGCCGATCAGCCAGATGATCATAGCCGCGCGGTATTGCAGTTGAACGGCCGTCCACGTCTTGAATTGTTGTTGGTAGATACGCGCCAATTGGGGCATATCCGCAAAGAATTGAATGCGCATGGTTCGTTGTTATAGCGTACTAACCGGGTCAATGTCCACAATCCATTTAGGCGGAATGGGGAACTCTTGCAGCAGCCGCATCGGGTTGGGGGAGCGGATGATGATTTGCCAGCGGTAACGGCCGTCTATGCGATTAAAGAAAGGTGGCGTCGGCCCCACAATGTCGGTTGCGCTCAGCGCCAACTCGCGGGCGTGCAGTCGCAGCCCCTTCGCCACTTTCTCCGCCTCCTGCTGCCCCCGTTCATTTATCGGGTCTACCCACACCAGTTTTGCCAGCCGCCGGAAAGGGGGCAGCGCGTGCTGCGTGCGAAAACGAATCTCCTCTATAAAAAAACCGGCAAAATCATGCTCGGCGGCTGCCTGAATCGCGTAATGTTCCGGTTGGTACGTTTGCACAATCACCCGTCCGCCACGCAGTCCGCGCCCGGCGCGCCCGGCCACCTGCGCCAATACCTGGAACGCGCGCTCGCCGGTGCGATAATCGGGCAGCCCCAACGACACATCCGCCGAAATGACCCCCACCAGCGTTACCAATGGCAAATCTAACCCTTTAGCGATCATCTGCGTGCCCA
Source organism: Anaerolinea sp. (assembly GCA_014879875.1). Classification (GTDB taxonomy): domain Bacteria; phylum Chloroflexota; class Anaerolineae; order Promineifilales; family Promineifilaceae; genus JACSRF01. Next base: position 7,686 of record JACSRF010000561.1, on the reverse strand, counting down.
CCAGAATATCTGATTCCTGGTTGATAAAGCTGGATAAAAGCTGTTCGTGCATGTCGCGGCCGGCGGTGGTGTCCCGATCCCAACGGGTGATGCGCGCTTGCGGCCAGCGCTGCTGTACCTGCGTCTCTACCTCTTCTGTGCCCAGGCCAAAATGTTTGATGCGCCTGGAGCCACAGACCGGACATTCGTTTTGGGGTGGTTCACGACGGCCGCAGTGGTGGCAGACCAGCATCAAGTGCGGCCGGTGGTAGGTGAGCGGCATGTCGCAGCGTGGGCATTTGAGCACATGGCCGCAGTCACGGCAGAGGATGAAGGTGGCCGTGCCGCGCCGGTTCAAAAACAAAATCGCCTGTTCGCGGCGTTCCAGCGTCTCCGTAATGGCTTGCTCCAGGGCGCGGCTGAAAATGGAGCGATTACCCGCTCGCAATTCCTGGCGCAAATCAACCAGTTGAATGGGGGGCAGGGGAATGGTGAGGGCATCGTCGGGGTCGTCCCCTTCGTTGCGGTAAAAGCTGGCAATTTGCAGCCGGTGTTCCTGGCTGCTGATCCGCTCACGGTGGCCCATGACACGTTTGGGTAGTTCTAACAAGCGGTAATGACCGGCGCGCGCGCGGTGATAGGTGACGACGTCTGGCGTGGCGCTGCCCATGATCAGGGTTGCGCCGGTGATCGTTGCCAGGGCAACGGCCGTTTCCCGCGCGTGATAATAGGGAGGTGGTACCGGCGCTGTTTGTTTGTAGCTGGGGTCATGCTCCTCGTCCAGCACAATGACCCCCAGGTTGGGCAGCGGCGTGAACAAGGCGCTGCGCGGCCCAACGACAATATCAAACAAACCTTGCCACGCGCGCCGCCAGGTGTCGTACCGTTCGCCATCGCTGAGGCGGCTGTGCAGCACCGCCACCCGTCCCGGAAAACGGGCGGCAAAACGACGTACCGTCTGGGGCGTCAGGGCGATTTCTGGGACCAGCACCATCGCCGTTTGCCCACGCTGCAAGGCAAAATCAATGGCGCGCATGTAGATTTCCGTCTTGCCACTGCCGGTAACGCCATGGAGGAGAAATGCGGAATGCGGAATACGAGGTGCGGAATGCGCCTCATCTTCCTCTAGCTCTAGCTCTTCTTCGTCGTCTTCTTCGTCATCTTCTGCTTCTAGCATGGCGATTTTGATGCGCCCCCAGACGCGCGCCTGGTCGGCGGTGAGTAGGGGGGCATCGGCCGGGACAAAGTCGCGGTCGGCGAGCGGGTCGCGCCATACTTCTTCGCTGCCCAGGCGAATCAGGTCAAGCTTGACCAGGCGACGCAGATGGGTGAGGTTGGCGTCGGTGGCCGCGTAAATGTCATCGAGGGGCATGGCTTGTGCGGCGCGCATCAGGAATTGAATGATAGCCTGATATTTACCGGCGCCGCGCAGGTGCAAGGCATGGCTGATGGCTTCTGTGGGGGGGACGGCCAGGCTGATGGTGGCGGGTTGCGCAATAGTGACCTGGGCATCGTCAACGGTGAACTGTGCGGCGGGGATATGCGTGATGAGATTGGCGGCGGCCAGGGCTTGCAAATGGGATGTGGTGGCCTGGGTGGCGGCGAGCACGGCCGTTTCCGTTGGCAGTGGGTCGTCTAACTGCGTCAGATGAAGCAAAACGTCAGCCTGTTTATTGGCGCGCCCCAGCGTGAACAAACCTGCCTGGACGCGCTCTGGCCCGGCAATGAGCTCGGCCGTGTGGATTTCTTTGGGGCGCAGGCGGGGAGGGTCGAGCACGGAGGCTTTGCGCAGGATGTTGCGGTTGGCGAGTTGGTTAACGGCCGTTTTCCAATCTGTTTTCGGCAGCAGCCGCTGCAACTGGCGGCCGCGCAAGTCTCCCTTGTCACGCAGCAAGTGAACCAACTGTGTTTGCAAATCGGTGAGACGGCCGTGCCCATCCCAATTCGGATTGACGTCTACCGTGATGTCAGACCAGCGGGTGAGGCCGGGGGGCAGCAGCAGCCGCAGGCAGCCGTTGAGCGGGGTCAGGTATTGCTGGCTCATCCAGTGGGCGAGGGCGATTTGATACGGCCGTACCACCGGCGCGCTGCCTACCAGGGCAATAACCGGCTTGGTCTCGGCAACCGGCGCTTCCTCGCTGAAAGCGATGACAATACCCTGCGCCAGCCGTCGCCCAAATTCTACCTCTACCAGATGCCCAACTTCGAGGACCATTTCTAGATCAGGGGGAACATCGTAATGAAATGTGCCTTGCAGCGGCGCTTCAATGTTGATGACCAATTCGGCAAACATGCGTGCATTGTAACCGGGTCGGAGGCTGTCGTAAATAGTCGGGGTGTATTAAGTGGCAGCCTATCGCTGAAGAGCGTCAAACGTAATTAGCCCCTATTCATGAATTGAACAATTGTTCTAGCGGTTGAATTTGGCATTGACGGACAAGAACATTTGTGCTAAACTCAGCTTGTTAATGCAAACAATTAATGACCAGAAAGGAGATAACAGATGGCCAGCACAAACGGAAACGGCCGTGTTGCCGCGCTCGAAAAAACACTTGAGTCCCTGACCAAACGCTTTGGCGAGGGCATCATCATGCGCCTGGGAGAGGCGCAGCATATGAATATTGAAGTCATTCCCACCGGCTCGCTCTCTTTAGACATTGCCCTGGGCGTGGGTGGCGTGCCGCGAGGGCGCGTTATCGAAATCTATGGACCAGAATCATCCGGCAAAACAACATTGTGCCAGCACATCATCGCCGAGGCGCAAAAACAGGGCGGCATTTGCGCCTTCATTGACATGGAACATGCGCTTGATCCAACCTACGCTGTGAAATGTGGCGTGGACATAGACAACCTCTACGTTTCGCAGCCCGATACCGGCGAACAAGCCTTAGAAATCGCTGACGCCCTGATTCGTTCCGGCACGATGGACATTGTCGTGGTGGATTCTGTGGCGGCGCTCGTGCCACGCGCCGAAATTGAAGGGGAGATGGGAGATGCACACGTCGGTTTACAGGCGCGTTTGATGTCGCAGGCGCTGCGTAAGCTGTCTGGGGTAATCAAGCAGACCAACACGGCTATGATTTTCACGAATCAACTGCGCCAAAAAATTGGCGTCATGTTTGGCAATCCGGAAACGACCAGTGGGGGCAACGCCCTGAAGTTTTATGCGTCTGTGCGCATTGACATTCGTCGCATTCAAAGTATCAAGGCAGGCGGAGACGTTATCGGCAACCGTACCAAAGTAAAGATCAAGAAGAACAAAGTTGCCCCGCCATTTGCCGAATGCGAGTTTGACATCATGTACAACGAAGGTATTTCTTTGACAGGGGATGTGCTCGACCTGGCTGTGGAAAAAAATATCATTGACAAACGTGGCGCTTACTTCCGCTATGGCGAAACTTTATTAGGGCAGGGTCGTGAGAATGCCAAATTATACCTGGCTGAAAATCCGACTGTACTCGATGAACTGGAATTTTTGATTCGTCGTCAGGTGGGTTTGCCAACGCATGAATTTGCTGTTACCGATGAGGTCGCTGCTTAAAGGTTGGAGACGGCCGTCTGCATTTTCAGCCAACGCAACACCCCGCGCCCGGCTGCCCGGCCGCTGGCAAAACAGGCCGTCAGCAAATAGCCTCCGGTGGGCGCTTCCCAATCCAGCATCTCCCCGGCGCAAAAAACGCCGGGCAAGGCGCGCAGCATCAAATGCTCGTCCAGTTCCGCGAAGGTAACGCCGCCGGCGCTGCTGATCGCTTCATCCAGCGGGCGCGGCGCCAGCAGGCGAATGGGCAGCGCCTTGATGGCTGCCGCCAGTTGGGTTGGGTTGTGGAGAACGGCCGTCGCCACCCCGGCACGCAGCAGCCCCACCTTCACCCCTTTCAAACCCACCCGGCTTTGCAAATAGCTGGAAAAGGAGCGGGAGCCGCGCGGTTTGGCTAATTTTTCGTCAAGCTGCTGTATGGTGGCATCGGGGGCCAGGTCCAGGTAAATGGTGGCGCTGCCCATTGCTGCGATCTCGTCGCGCAGCAGCGCCGCCGCCGCATAAATCAGGCTGCCCTCCACGCCCGTTTCTGTCACCACAAATTCCCCCTGTCGTTCAAATGCGACGCCCTGGGCATTGGCGCAGCGCAAGACGACTGTTTTCACGGGATGCCCGGCGAAGCGCGCGCGGAAATGATCGCTCCAACCCACATCGAAGCCACAGTTGGCCGGTAGTAAGGAGGCCACATCTACGCCGCGCGCGCGCAGCCAGGGGACCCACGCGCCATCGGAGCCGAGCCTGGGCCAACTGCCGCCGCCCAGGGCGAGGATGGTCGCCACCGGGGCGATGGTTTGTTCTCCGTGTGGCGAGGTAAAGCGCAGCGCGCCATCGTCCGTCCACCCTGTCCAACGGTGGCGCATGTGGAAGGTGACGCCGGTGGCGCGCAAGCGGCGCAGCCAGGCGCGCAGCAGCGGCGCGGCCTTCATCTCCGTGGGGAAGACGCGGCCGGAAGAGCCGACAAAGGTCTCAATGCCCAGCTCATGCGCCCAGGCGCGCAAATCTTGCGGGCCAAAGTCGGCGAGCAGTGGCTCCAGGTCAGGGCGGCGCGCGCCGTAACGCGCGAGGAAATCGTCCAGCGGTTCGGCGTGGGTGAGGTTGAGTCCCCCTTTGCCCGCCAGCAAAAATTTGCGCCCGACGGAGGGCATAGCATCGTAGAGGTGAACCGGCGCGCCAGCCTGGCTGAGCGCTTCGGCGGCCATCAGCCCGGCCGGACCACCCCCGATGATGGCGACGAAAGGGTATATAGCTGCTCCTAACGGATTTTGTGTATTAGCCAGGACACCCTCCTAACGAAGTCGCAATGTCACTACCAGGCCGTTGGTTAGTTTGATAGAGCGTCTAGCTCTACCCTCTATCTCTAGCGCCATCCATTATAGTGGAAAAGGGGTAGGGAGGGGTAACGGCCGTTCTTGATATGCTGGCGCGTAAACGGCTGGTGACGCTGAGCGAGCTGAATGCGACTACAAGACCAACGAAACAAGCCAACAAAAAAGCCGTTTCCCGAACTACCTGCCGAGAAACGGCCGTTTTCATTGGCTTGAACAGAGCATACCAACCGCTACACGTCTGCAACGGCATTTGGTACACTTGGCGCAGCCCGTTTGCCTGGCCCACAGGTGAACGAGTTAGATGTCGGGTGGGTGTTAGCAGCACCCGTCCGGTATTGCACCGATTTGGTTATGTAATAGCCTTACTTTTGCTCCAGAGAGGTTAGCAGAGCCTTTAACAGATTTGTTATGGTGCTGCGAGTAACGGCCTTTCGGCCAATGCCACGCAGCCGTAAACCGGAAAGTAACAAGAGCATCATTACAATGATTCCGACGCCTTCCGGCAGGTAAGGTAGCAAGAAACGAACACCGATCACGGTAACGATGACAGCATATAGCAAGTCGAACAATGGGCCTATTTTGGCCTGAACTTCAAGTCGAACCTTTTGCGTAAGTAGCCGTTTATCTTTTTGGGTCATGATTTCACCTCTTTCGTTGGGATTGAGGTGATGAGCGCTCATTCACCGATGTCTTAAAGGTACTGTGAAATCCATTGCGCAAGATACAGGCAAACCATTGCCCTTGCGGAGATTGTTTATGGATGGCACTGCAAAGGAAAGTTGCATATGGCGCAATATGAGCAATTCGGGAAATTATTGAATCTGCATCTTGGCAAACAAGATCGAACGCAAAGTTGGCTGGCTAAGCAACTGAGTTGTGATCCGGCACAAGTCAATCGGTGGATCAATAGTGGGCAGCGGCCAGGGAATAAAGAATTTGTCTGGGAAATCGGCCGTGTTTTGGACGTGACAGAAATGGAGTTGGACGACCTGCTTCTGGCCGCCGACTATCCACCCCGGTCTATAGGCCGAACGCTGAGGATGTACTCCGACGTTTCGCATCCGGCTGTGCTTATGAATATGGAACAAGAAGTAGCTGCGTTCCGAAAGATACTCCTGCGAGAAGATACCGAAACCTGTTTTGTCTCCATTTATGGGGACGGCGGTATGGGCAAGACCCGACTCATTGAAGAATACAAACAATTGGTTGAAGAATACGATGTACGTGCGCTTTCTTTTTACCCGGAGGAATCGGACTTAACTGTCGAAGGGTTGCTTTACCAGGTTGTCTGTGAATATGGGTTGCATCTGTTTCCTGGGTTTACTGAAGTGTGGATGGAGGGCAAACCGGCGATGCTCACTCAAGATAACCAATCTATCTGGTGGCGCAAGCTGACAATGCGCTTTTTTCTGGACCTATCGAGACAGCCGGAATTGCCACAACTGGTTTTATTCATTGACAAGTTTGAAAAGGCAGATCGCCTATTTCGCAACTGGATGAGCCAGGAGTTTTTGCCGGGAGTATTTGGACACCAAAGTGTGATTATGGTGATCGCCGGGCGAGAAAAGGCTGCCTACAACCCCAAAAAAGAAGGGTTACGCATCTTCCACCTCAATGGGTTAAGTGTAGATTGGTTCAAATCCTATGCCAAAGAAAACAAAGTCCTTATCGGAGAGCAGCAGATTCACCTGTTACATGAAGTCTTGAAAGGATGCCCGCGACACTTTTGTGACTATGTTCATGCACAAATGCTAGGAGGGACAAGATGACTGAAACGACTTTGCAGCAGATACAAGGAGCCACCAGCGATGTGCAACGAACCTGGATTATTACCGAGGCTATTCTATCCTCGTTTCCATCTGTGCTACAGCAGGCCATCCTGGCAGCAGGAGTTCCCCACTGGTTTAACGCTGTTGTCCTGGCAGGATTGTTAGAAATTGATACGAGCGATAGCGAGAATCTTCTCCAGGTCATTCAGAATCTCTCCTTCAGTGAACCCTTTGGGCAGACAAACTACGCTTTACACGATCTGACACGCGCCGCGATTCTCTGGCACTTGAGAAATCAACAAGCGTCGCAATTGCAGTTGTTTAACGAACGCGCTTATCAATACTTCTCAACTGTTTCTGATACCCACTATCAACTAGAAGCCATTTATCACTTGTGGCAAGTAGATGCTGAAGCAGGGTTTCTACGATTTAAAGATGAGATGCGAAATTTCCGCAACGCGAGTGACTTTGGTTCAGCCAATACACTGCTGCGCTACATACAAGAGTTGGCCGATGTGGGTCTGCTGTCAACGCAAGCTGTGGCAAATCTGGATAGGCAAATTTACTGGACCGGACGGAGGCGAGCAAAGTTAGGTCAGAATGAGCAAGACCCCGGAAGAGCTGAAGCACACTTCCGGGAGGCTTTGCGACTTTGGGGAGACTCCGTTGAAGGTATGCCGAATACACAGGCAATATCACGGCCACTCGACTTCAAACAGCACATAGAACAGAAAAACCAGGCTTATTTGGAGCAAAAACTGGGAGATGCTCGTCAGGCTGAGGATGTGATCCGCCAGGGAATCTGGTTAACTGAGTTAGGGAATTTTCACACGGAAAAAGAAGCGTGGCAAACAGCGTTGGATTCCCATCATCAGGCTATCCAGCTAAATCCGACCGATGCGAAAGCCATCGCCAGCCGGGGCGAAACTCACCGGCTAATGGGCAACTACGAGGCGGCGCTGGCCGACTTCGACCGCGCCATCGAACTGGATGAGAAATACGACTGGGCCATCGCCAGCCGGGGGCAAACTTACGGGGCAATGGGCAACTACGAGGCGGCGCTGGCCGACTT
>JACSRF010000328.1 GCA_014879875.1 Anaerolinea sp. | reverse complement strand
CGTCACGCCTATTGGCGTCACGCCTATTGGCGTCACGCCTATTGGCGTCACGCCTATTGGCGTCACGCCAACGGCCGTCACCATCGCCCCTGGCGATGTCATCATCAGCGAAGTAGCCTGGGGAGGCACGGCCGCCAGCAGCGCCGACGAATGGATCGAACTCCACAATACCACCAACGCCCCCATCACCCTCACCAATTGGACGCTCAACGCCGCCGATGGCGAGCCGGCCATCACCCTAAACGGAACCATCCCCGCCCTCGGCTTCTTCTTGCTGGAACGCACCGACGACACGACCGTCAGCGACATCCCCGCCGACCAGATTTATACCGGGGCGCTGGGCAATACCGGCGAAGCGTTGACTCTGCGTGACGCGGCCAATCAAGTCATGGACACAGCCAACGGGGATGGCGGTGGCTGGCCTGCCGGCAGCGGTTCCCCCGGCTATCGCAGCATGGAACGCAGTGCGCCCGACGCGCCAGATGATGACGCCAACTGGGTTGCCAATAATGGCCTCACGCGCAATGGGCTGGACGCTAACGGCGCGCCCCTCAACGGCACACCCAAAGCTGCCAATTCACCCTGGCCGCTTCCCGGCACGGCCGATCTGTCCATCAGCAAGCAGGGACCAGAAACGGCCGTTCCCGGCGCCACCCTCGTCTACCATCTACACCTGGCAAACGTCGGCGGCGTGACGGCAACGGCCGTTCTCCTCACCGACACCCTACCCGCCTCCCTCACCTACATCACCGACAGCAGCGGGCTGCCGCTCACCCACAACCCGCCCTACCTCATCTGGCAGGCGGGCGACCTGGGCGGCGGCAGCGCCCTCACGTTCACCCTCACAGCGCAGCTCAGCCTCAGCGCCAGCGGCGTCTTCACCAATGAAGTGACAGCGACAACGCTCATCACCGAAGCGAACCCGCTCAACAATCGGGATACGTCCGTCACCACCATTCGCCCGGAAAGCGCCAACGTCCTCCTGGATGCGGTCTATTACGACGGTTACGAAACCGGCGACCTGGACGAAGCGGCGCTGCTGCGCAACCTCAGCGCCCACGCGGCCGACCTTAGCGGTTGGCGGCTGCAAGATAATGGGGGCAGCACGGCCGTTTTCCCCGCCAACGTCTCCCTACCGGCCGGCAGTACGCTCTGGGTGGCACGTGACGCCGCTGCCTTCACGCGCCAGTTTGGCTTCCCACCAGGGTTGGCGCTGTCCAATTGGCCTGGCTTCAGCAACGAAGGCGACGCCGTCATCCTGCGCGACGCCGAAGGCTTCCTGGTTGACGTGTTGGTGTATGAAACGGGGAATACCGATCAATCTGGCTGGTTTGGCGCGGCCGTGTACCCTTACACCGTCAGCGGCGTTTTTGCCGCCGACGGGCAAATTTTGTACCGGCAGCGCGATCAGATAACAGGGCTGCCACTACCCGACAGCAACAGCGCCGCCGATTGGGCGCAAAGTCGGGGGGATGTGATCAACGGCCGTAAAGTCCGCTACCCCGGTTGGGACCTGGACCAATTTTTCTTCACGCGGCAGGTAACGGAAACGGCCGTACTCACCATCGCCATCGCCCCCGACAACGCCTACCCCGTCATTGTGCAGCAAATCGCCGCAGCGCAAGAGAGCATCCAGATCGAAGCGCTCACTTTCGAGAATCTGGGCATTGCCCACGCGCTCATCGGCGCGGCGCAGCGCGGCGTCAGCGTCACCGTGCTGCTAGAAGGCAGCCCCATCGGCGGCGTCCCCGACCAGGAAAAGTATATCTGCCAGCAGTTAGCCGCCGCCAACGGCCAATGCTGGTTTATGATCAGTAGCAGTGGCGAGAATATCCACGACCGCTACCGCTTTCTCCACGCCAAATTCATCCTCATTGACGGACGCCTGGTGATCATCAGCAGCGAAAACCTCAGCCCCAACAGCCTGCCTGACGACGACAAAAGCGACGGCACCTGGGGACGGCGCGGCCTTGTCCTCGTCACCGATGCGCCTGGCGTCGTGCAGCATGTCGGCGACATTTTCAGCGCCGATTTTGCCCCCGCCGCGCACGTAGACCTCTTCCCCTGGGACGCGGCCCACCCCGCCTACGGGCCGCCACCGCAGGGATTCGTCCCCATCACCGTCACCGGAGGCACAACGTACACCGTTCATTTCCCCACGCCACTGACCACGCAAGGCGCGTTCGCCTTTGAACTGGTGCAATCGCCGGAGAACAGTTTACGCAATCAAGATGGGCTGTTGGGGCTGGTCGGCCGGGCCGGGGCGGGCGATACGGTGTTGGTGCAGCAGTTGTCGGAACGGCCGTATTGGGGTTCATCCAGCAGCAACCCGACTGACGACCCGAACCCGCGCCTGGAAGCATACGCAGCCGCCGCGCGACGTGGCGCGACCGTGCGCCTGCTGCTCGACAGCTACTTCGACGCCAGCAGCGACCCCGTCAGCAACAGCGCCACCTGCGCCTACGTCACCCAGATCGCTCAAGACGAGGAGTTGGACATGGCCTGTATCCTGGGGAATCCGGCCGGGTTGGGCATTCACAACAAGATGGTTTTGGCGCAGATAAACGGCCGTGGCTACATCCACGTAGGCAGCATCAACGGCACGGAACAATCCAGCAAAGGGAATCGGGAACTGGCGCTGCAAGTGCAATCCGGCGCCGCCTATGACTTCCTCGCCGCCATGTTTGCCTCCGACTGGCCCGATTATGTCTATCTGCCGCTGCTTTTCAACAACTATGTGCCCCCGGCCAACCACGTACTGATCGGCGAAGTGCTCTACAACCCGCCGGGGCTGGATGACGCCGAGTTCATTGAACTGGTCAACCCCACCCAGGCAGCCATAGACATCAGCCATTACAGCATTGGCGACGCCGTGAACCCCACAGATTTTGAAGATGTGCGTCGTTTTCCCGAAGGGACGATCTTACAAGCGGGGCAGCCGTTGGTGATTGCCACCAGCGCCACCGCCTTTTTCGCCAATTACGGTTTTTATCCTGATTTTGAGATAGTGGACACGGAAACGGCCGTGCCTGACCTGATTGACGACCCGGACTGGGGCGATCCGGCAACCTTTTTGCAGCTAGGCAATCAGGGAGACGAAGTTATTCTACGCGACGCGGCCGGCGCCATCATAGACATGCTGGTTTACGGCCCCGGCGCTGACACCGACAACACGATCTGCCCGCTCGTCCCGACATCAAACTACAGCCTGGAGCGGTATCCTTACTGGCGCGACACAAACATCTGCGCGGCCGACTTCCGCGCCTGGCCTTTTCCCAACCCCGGCAGATTGCCATAAAAAAAGAGCCGACCTGCAATAGGTCGGCTCTAAATTACCTGGTTTAACAAAAACGAACAATTACCTGGTTCAGCAGGTAATTGCTAAACAACAGGCTCGCCCTTTTTTTGCAACCCAACACCAATACGTCAGGAGGTCAAGAGTCTTATTCAATAAAACCGAATACGTGGAAATTCTTCACTTGCCGAACAGAAGCCCGCACTTATTTACCGAAGAGATCGGCCGGATCTACGCCATCGGCGCCACGTCCATCAATTGCAAGTGGGGAGCCGGCGCGTGTGGTAATTAATGTTTCGTAGATAATGGCCGGAACTTCATAAACAGCGCGTTGATCTTGTTCTTTTTCTTCTTCAAAGCCTTTTTTCTCTAGAAATGTCATGATCTCACTCCTTTACAGTAATGTTAGGATAGCTGGCCGCTATAATCTATGAGAAAGAGCGACTCTATAAACCTCTATACAGCAATGTTCATTATTATGAACAAATTATAGACTGCTGTCAACATATCAAATGGGCTGCGCCTATCCCTTTTGTCCAATGGAAGCAGCAGAAACATAAAAAGTTCCTTTTTTGCACATTGAGTATCATAATACTTTATGACATGCAATGCAACTAGGTTCTTAAGCAATTGAGACTTATGTACTGGTCGTGATCAGGCATCGCAGCCGCCGGCCAGGCAGGCGAATTCCTGTGCGGCCGTTGTTAAATCTTCTTCTTCATACCGATAGATTTTTGAGAAGTCTATCTCAGGGAATTCTGTCACCAGTTGTTCATACGTTTCACGCGAGATCTCTATGTAGGGCATTTGGTCATACTGAGCATCAAACGCCGGTAAGAAAGCCATACCGCCTATCTTATCCTGATGCAGCCAGATCCATTTGATCAGGTCTAATACTTCATCTGGCTGATAGGTGATGGTTACACTGGGATTATGTTCCGTGTAATGCACTTTGTTTTGCAGCCAGAATTCACATTGTTCGATGGCAGTTCGTTGGTTGCGAGTGACAGCGCCAGTAGGCGACTTGACAGGGAAATGGACAACCCAGGTAGTAGCTTTTTCGCGCGTCTGCCCATTTTCTGGGTCCATCGGTACGCTCGCATCGTGCAAAACTTTGAACACGGGTGAATGGGCGCTCACGCGCACGTTGCGAATGTAATAGGGGGACCAACGGGCATGTAAGCCAGACGAGGAGTTTAGCAACTGTGAGGAGTTGCCCGACGGCTTGACACAGGTCACGGCCGCTGATTGGTTAATCCCCAACATGGCTGCGTACATCCGGTTTGTCTCGACCGCTACGCGCTGTAACTGCTCCTGAATCTCAGGGTCTTGCGCGGCCAAACTGTCCATCTGCCCGTTCAAGTCTACCCCTAACAACCGTTCTTCCTGGCAATTTTGCTGCCAATGTGACCGCAGCCCAGGGAAGTAAGTCGCCATGGATTGAATCGTGCCGATGATGGCTGCCAACTCAACCTTCTCGCTTAAGGCCGCGACCGTGTCGTCTACGCGGGCGACAGCGCTGGTGAGGTTACAGAATTGATACGGCCGTAGCAAAATTTCACCACAGTTATGCGCATAAATCCCATTAGCATCAAAGGCATGGATGTTGGGAATGGTACAGTCAAATACGTCAGCCTGTCCAACGGCCGTTATCGCGGTAATCTCTACAGTAAATCGTTCCCGGTTCGGTGTGCGCGCATAGGTCGCCAACTTTTCGCTTAAACGAGCCGCTTTATCAGGATCAGAAAACCCAATTCGCTGCTGGTATACCTGCAAATTATCATTGCTGATCACCAATTCATGCTGCGCCCGAACCGGGTACTCTTTGTAACCGCCATGGCCATCCGGCAGTGGGCGCCACCCGGCGTCACGGCGATTCTGGTAAATAGTGGCCGCTATTCCCAAACGGAGTAACATCCGCTGCACCGCTTGCAGCAGCGCCAGGTTCGACTGTGACAGCCGCACACTGACGCCCTTTTCCTGGTTGCCAATGACTGTGCCATCCGCATCAAACAAGCCGCGCAGAAAACCGGCGTAAAAGGCGCTCGATGTTTGCTCAATCTGTGGCGTGATACGCTTGTCACCAGCGATGATGCCATAGGCAGCCGCCAAATCCCCTAAACCGGTCGAGGCAAGCTGCCAATACCGGTTGGCCTGATTCCATACCGGCTGCAAATCGCTGCGCGCCGGGACGTGAGTTGTCAACACGGCATGGGCAGCCTCTACCATGGATGCCGCCGGTTCGCCCCAAAAGCGCAAAATGGCCTGGTCCTTTTTCATCTCGTGGCGGGCAAACGTGCCATCGCCCACCAATAAGCCAAGCAACCAGGCTGTTGCGGCGTCTGCGTCCGTGCCGTCACCCCAGGTAGCGCCACGCTGATTGTGCAGGCGGATGAAATCACCCGGCTGTAGCTCTTGAACGGCCGTCCATGCTGTCTCCTGTCGCTTACGGGTTTGTTGACGAACTTGCAACAGGAGATGATCGGCCGTTGCCGTCAGCGTGTATCCTTCTTTCGTTTCAACGCGATAGATCGTTTTGTACCCGGTGGCAAAAAAACCGGCAGCGGTAGAAGGGTAAGGCTGCCCATCCACAAAGGCAACGAACGGGCTGCCGACCAGGTCTTGTACCTGCCGCGCGCCCTGGTCAGTCATCACCCAGGTATCGGCCGTGACACACGGGTTTGTGCCAAACGCCGCGGCTGCCCGCCGCGCCGGCCGGTTCTCCACAGCCGCTTTGCGATTGAAAATCCCCGGTTCACCCCGCCCCGATTCCACCATGTCCAACACAAAGCGTGTCACTTCTGTCTGTGTTAGCTCCCGTTCCGGCCAGACGGCCGAGTTATTGGCGTTCCAGCGCTGGCTGTTGTTGCGCCAGAAATCCCCATCCTTACAGTGGCGCATCTCCTGATCATCATAATCGAACAAGGAGATCATCGCCGTCCGCCGCACACCGCCAGAAACGGCCGCATCCCCTATCGCACACATGATGTCATGCGCATCTAATGGGCGCAAAAAGCCACCCTGCCGCGACAAAATGCGGGTGCGCGCAAAATCCAACATCTTACGCAGCGGTTCTGGTCCTGAAGCGCGCCCCCCTTTCACGCGCAAAGGAGCGCCGGCCGGTCTCACCTGTGAATAATCAAATTCCACATCTTCGCCATGGAACCACGCTTCCAGCCCAATGCGCACCGCCTGCGCCCACCCCTCAGATGAATCCGGCACGACAAAGGTTGCCGGTGGGTTTCCTTTTTGCCGGGCAATACGTGGGAACTGCTCCACGTAACGCCGTTCCACCGAGAAGCCAACGCCACAACCGCTCATCGAAATAATCAATGCTTCTACAAAAGAATCAAGGCTGTCTACTGGCATGTAGGAGCAGTTGTAGAGAGCGATGTTGTTGCGCCGCGCCGCCGGGCCGGCCATTGCCAGCAGGCGCATGGAGGGCATCACTTTCATTTCTAAAATGCTCCGACGCACGCGCTCATACACCTCGACAGGCAGGCGGTATTCCGATAAATCTTTCAAAAAATCAACAGTGCGGTTGACTGTTTCTACCCAGGTCTCGCGCCGGCCGAGTTCATAGTTAAAGCGGGCATACTTGTCATAAAATTGGAATTTTTGTAACTGTGTGGGGAAGTAGCGGTCAGATTCAGCAAAAGCCTGCCGCACATCATCGGGAACCGGGCGCCTGCTGCGCATTTTCGCATGTTCGGCGCGATAAAGGATGTAATGCTTGGCTGCTTCATACTCTCCCGCAGCTTGTAAAGCCATCTCAACAATGTCTTGCACCGCCTCCACTGTGGGCAAATCATATTTGGCGGCGACGACGTTCATGACCTGGTGCGCCAGGTCTTCAACCGACGTTTTGGGTTCGCTGCCCAGGCTGGCAAAGCATTTACGCAGGGCGTTTTCAATGCGGGTGATGTCAAAGGGAACAATACGGCCGTCCCGTTTCACAATTTGTTTTGGCGACGCGACTTTGAAATAAATGCTGTCGGCATTCAATACGGCCGTGCCATTTTTGCCACTTGTACCATTACTTGATTCTTTGCTCAATACAGTACTCTGTTTATCCTGATTACCCGACATTCACCCATCTCCTTATTTCGGTTATTTGAGGTTACGTGAAATTTCTCTATCGCGCGTACCACATAGATACACGATACGGAAGACGATCTGGATTATTTTCCCAACAAACGATCAATCTCCTGACGAATGGATTCCAGGTCGCCCAGGCGCAAATAGACAATGGCGTAACGGATATAAGCCACTTCATCCAGGTCTTTCAACTTTTTAATGACTTTATCCCCAACCAGGCGACTACCCACTTCCGACCGCCCAATCTGCTGTAACTCAGCCTCGACCTCACCGGCAATACGCTCAATATCAGAGGCAGCCACCGGCCGTTTGGCGCAGGCTACCTTCAAACCGGCAATCAGCTTATCACGGCTAAACTCTTCACGTGTGCCATCCTGCTTCACCAGCAAAGGGCACGCCAACATGGGCCGTTCATAAGAACTAAAACGGCGATCACATACGTCACACACACGCCGCCGCCGCGTTCCCCCACGCGCGTCGTGGCCGGTATCAATGACGCGCGTCTTATCGTGGTCACAATATGGGCATTTCACAGATAACCTCCCTCTTTGTTTGGAAGCAGCAATTTATGGAATAAATACAGCAGGATATATAAATACACGCCATATATGGGGGTTCGGTGATTTTTACCCCTATATTTTGGCACGTCAGGGCGGTAGTATAACATACCGATATAGGGCTGGCAAGCGTCTATGGCGTGAAAAAAACCTTAAAACTTGGTACTGGTGCTGGCAGGGAGTTAGTATCCGCCTATTTGTGGTACTTTTCGTTGTTGCGGATGGTGAAGGCGCGGTAAAGTTGTTCGAGCAAAACAACGCGGGCGAGTTCGTGGGTGAAGGTGAGGGGGGAAAGGGCGAGTTGGTCATGACTGGCGGCGACGACGTTTTCAGAAAAGCCAAGCGGGCCACCGATGAGGAAGGCGACACGGCCGTACACCTCCAACTGTTTTTGTAGAAAATGGGCTAATTGAGGGCTGGTCAGGGTACGGCCGTCTGGCGTCAACAAAATGAGGCGACCGACTCCCTTTGCTGCTTGCAAAAGTAGTTCCCCCTCTTTTTGCATGGCTGCTGCGTCTGGTTGCCCGCTGCCGACCACATCCTTCACTTCGACCAACTGCAAATCCACGTAGTGGCGCAGTCGTTTAATATAATCCTCTTGCGCCGTCAGCCAATGCTTTGCGCCGAGCTTGCCAACGGCCGTAACGTGGATGTGTCCGGGGAAAAGGGGCATGAAAACGTGGTGTATCGGGCGTGGGGCGCCGGAACCGACAGCCAACGCCCCGCATCCGATTAATTCAGCTTACCGAGGAGTAAATTTTTTGCCCATTCAGCGGGCAGATAAAGGGGATCAATTTCCAGGGCAGTGCGATACCAATGCAGCGATGTCAGGGGGTCGCCCAGGCGTTCATAAGCGCGGCCCAGGTTAACGCGCGGGAACTGCGGCGCTTCGTAACGCGAGGCATTCAGGGCTTGCTCAAACCAGGGAACGGCCGCTTCTGGCTGCCCCATTTCCAACAGATACACACCAATGTCGTTGTACGGGTTGCCATAGCCGGGATCGAGGGTAATGGCCTGCTCACATTCGGCAATCGCTTCGTCATGCCGATCTAACAGTCCGTACACCCAGCCGAGAAAGGTATGCGCTTCGGCCGTGGGCTGAATAGCAATGGAGCGCTTGTAAAGCACCATCGCCTGCGCCAGTTCACCTTGCATCTGATGGCGATACGCCCTGTCAAACAAAATCATCGCTTGTTGCTGTGCAATTTCTTGTTCGTTCATCATAGGCATGAGTATACAAGCCGCTGTATAAGATATGCGTAAACGCCGTCCGATTCTGGGCAAAAGCCACGGTTTGCTTAGGCGCTAACAGCGCCAAGATCGACAAAAAATTGTCGATGTTTATAAGGAAGAAGGAAGAATATTCGTTGTTCCTTTTCTGCCTTCTACCTTCTTTAGACATTATCGAAAATAAGCATTTATCCGCAGATTACGCAGATTCCACAGATTTCTTCTCTTTAATCTGCGAAATCTGTGG